>NZ_JBHWKO010000043.1:0-70841 GCF_042731035.1 Streptomyces sp. NPDC059895 | reverse complement strand
ACGCCAGGTACGTCGGCGACATCACCTACCTGCCGGTGGGCGACGGCGAGTTTCTGTATCTGGCGACGGTGATCGACTGCTTCTCGCGCCGTCTGGTGGGCTGGTCGATCGCCGACCACATGCGCACCGAGCTGGTCACCGACGCGCTCCGGGCAGCCGCCCGGGTCCGCGGCGGCCTGGCCGGAGCCGTCTTCCACAGCGATCACGGAGCCCAGTACACCTCCCGCGAATTCGCTGGTGTCTGTGCCGAGCTGGGCGTCAGGCAGTCCATGGGGGCGGTCGGCACGAGCGCGGACAACGCACTCGCCGAGTCGTTCAACGCGTCTCTCAAACGTGAGACGCTCCGTGGCGCCCGCCGCTTCGACGGGGTTCGCGCCTGCCGACTGGCCGTCTTCCGCTGGACCACCCGCTACAACACCCGCCGCAGGCACTCACGCCTCGGACAACAGGCACCGATCGCCTACGAACAACAGTCAGCTACCCTGACACTTGCCGCATAACGACACGAACAGGTGTCCACTCTCCGGGGGCAAGGCCCAGGCACCACGAACATCCCGAACAGCTACAACGCAGGCTGGAAAAACGCAGGAGACGGCGCGTTGGACTCCACGGACGAAAGCGCGACAGACCGCGACAACAGGAACGTGTCGTCTTGATCTTGTTATTGGGGTCGTTGCTCAGGGCGGTGACCCGGGCCTGGAGGGTCCCCAGGACGGCGGGACGGCGGTTGGGCTGGTCGCTGGTGAGACGCTGATGCCGTGCGCCTCGAGCAGCCTCCTGATCTTCAGCAGGGTGCGGTGCATGGCGGTCCGGCTGCTGCCAAACAGTACGGCGAGGGGTTTTGCGGCCAGGTTGACGCGCAGGTGGAGCACGGTGGCCAGGACCTGGTCGGGGAAAGCGAGCCGGGGCGGGCAGCCACGTCGGGTATCGCCGTCCGCAGTCAGGGTCTGAGTCAGATCGTCCAGCTGGTGAGGGGATAGTCCGGTCAGGGCGGTGTCGGACATCAGGGCTGGATCCCGTGCCGGCGTCTGCAGGGCTCGGGTGTCGGGATGGCCGGGCTCGGCTGGGGGTGCAGGGCATAGTTCCAATCGCCGTGGAAGGCATGGCGGGTCAGGGGCAGGGCTGCCATCTCCGCGTCGCCGATTG
Organism: Streptomyces sp. NPDC059895; assembly: GCF_042731035.1. Lineage (NCBI taxonomy): Bacteria > Bacillati > Actinomycetota > Actinomycetes > Kitasatosporales > Streptomycetaceae > Streptomyces > Streptomyces sp. NPDC059895. Next base: position 69,695 of record NZ_JBHWKO010000043.1, on the reverse strand, counting down.
CGACTCCGGTCGGGTAGGTGTTGGTGTCCAGTTCGGCCGTGTGGCGAGATCACCGGCAGGTGATCGACGTGATCGCCTTCACGTACCGCACCGACTGTCCGGGGATGGACAGCCGCGCCCGCGGCCTGGTGACCGCGCTCGGCGTGATCACCAGAGCCTCGCGACATGCCACCCGCTACCTCACAACGAACCAGCGAACGCGCCCTACGCACCGGCGCATGTGACGATCCTGGCGCCTGTGGTGGTCCCTCTGCCCCCTCAGCCCCGATCGACCACCCCAGGCCCGCCCGAGAGGTCACCGGTGAACAGGGCCCTCAGTTCCGCCTCCTCCTCGGCCGTGGGCACCCAGCGGGAGCCCAGAACGTTCTCGTCGAGTTGGGCGGGAATGGTGACACCCGCGATGACACTCGTGACGGTCGGCTGCGCGAGCAGCCATCCGAGGGCCGCGGTTGCCGGAGCGATCCCGCGCTCGCGGGCGAACCTCTCGAACTGGGCCAGCGCAGCCCAGGGCGCCGCTTGCAGCAGGTACCGCTTCAGGTTGGTGATCTTCGCGTCCTCGGGGGCGCGCTCCGCCGAGTACTTGCCTGTGAGCAGCCCGTTCTGGAGCGGGAAATACGGGATGAACCCGAGGCCGTGGTGGCGCAGGGCCGGAATCAGCTCCTCCTCGGGCCTGCGCCACAGAAGGCTGTACTCGTCGGTGGTGGAGATGAACCGGGAGAGCCCCGCCGCCCTGGCGACGTGCTGGGCCTCCACGATCTGCCACGCTGTGAAGTTGGACGCGCCGATGTAGCGGACCTTGCCGGAGCGGACCAGGTCGTCGAGGGCGGAGAGCGTTTCCTCCACGGGGGTGAAGGGATCCGGGAAGTGGATCTGGTAGAGGTCGATGTAGTCGGTGCGCAGTCGGCGCAGGGACTCCTCGACGGCGGCCAGGATGTACTTGCGAGCGCCGGGCAGCCCGTAGGCGGGGCCGCGCTCCTTGTACAGGTTCAGCCCGAACTTGGTGCCGATGACGACCTGTTCGCGGCGGCGGCCGAGGGCGGTGGCGAACAGTTCCTCGCTCTGGCCCGGCCGGTCCCCGTACCCTTCGGCCAGGTCGAAGTAGGTCACTCCCAGATCGATCGCGCGGTCGACGATCGCGGTCACCGTCTCCTGGCCGGCAGCCCGCATGCCGGAGCGGCCGAAGGTGCTGGCGCCGATGCCGATCTCGGACAGCAGCAGTCCTGATGTGCCGAGCCGGCGGTGACCGGTGGGCAGTTGTGTGCTCGCGGGCACAGGTGTCTCCTCAGTGGTGGTCGTCGGTGTCGAGCAGGCCCTGCAGGGTCGAGGCCTCGTACTCGGTGCGGAAGATGCCGCGCCGCTGGAGTTCGGGGACGACGAGGTCGACGAAGAGGTCGGCGGGGCCGCGGTGGTAGGGCGGGAAGAGCTGGACGCCGTCGAGGACTTCCTCCTCCAGGTTCTCCTCCAGCCAGTCGGCGATGGTCCTCGCGTCACCGACGACCGCAGGCTGCTGTTCGTGGCGGGAGCGCTGCACGTGCCGATACAGCTCCCGGAGCGTGGCGTCCTCACCGATCTTGTCGGTGAGGATGTGCCGGAGCAGTTCCCGGTCGTCGGCGGAGTTCCGGGCCCGGTCGGCGATCAGGGGCTTCAGTACGTCGTCGGCGAGCGCGTCCACGTCGACGACGTCCAGGACCCGCTCGTTGTCCCGTACTGCGGACAGGTCGATGCCGAGGGCCTTGGAGAACGCGGCCGGCAGGGCCTCGTCGAGCTGGAAGGCGCTGATCTCGTTGTACTTCGCCCGGGCCTCCCGGGCGGTGCCGGCCAAATAGAAGGTGATCCCAGGGATGATCTTGAACTTGTCGGGGTCACGGCCGTTCGCCGCGACGAGTTCCTTGACCCTGCGGTACTCCTCCTTGCCGCGGCTGATCCCGAAGTACGGGGAGAATCGCAGCTGCCCGAAGTCGGCGCCGTAGCGCAGGGATTCGTCGGAGAGGCCGACCTGCACGATCGGGATGTGACGCTGCACGGGCGGCGGTACGTTGAGGGGGCCGCGCACGTCGAAGTGCTCGCCGTGGAAGTCGATCTGGTGCCAGGAACCGGGCCGGATCAGGGTGCCGCCGGCCTTGTCGTCGAGGAGGAGGTCGTCGTCCCAGCTGTCGTACAGCAGCCGGTTGACGACCGTGGTGAACTCCCGGGCCCGGTCGTACTTGGTCCGCTCGGTCGGCACCGGGTTCTTGCCGTAGTTGCCGATGGGGTCGCCGTCGCGGTCGATGCCGAAGACGACGTTCAGGGCGGTGCGCCCGCCGTTGAAGTTGTCCAGGGTCGCCAACTGGCGTGCCACGGCGTAGGGGTGCTCGAAGGAGGAGTTCACCGACATCACGAAGCCGAGGTTCTTCGTGAGGGCGGCGGCATGGCCCGCGTACACGAAGTTGTCCCAGCGGAACACCCGGTTGAGGCGACCGGGTTCGCTGCCCAGCGCGCTGCCCGCGAACACGTAGTCCAGCAGGCCACGTTCCGCGGTCCGTGCGATGTCGAGGATGACGCTCGGGTCGGTCAGCCCGGCGTTGTTCGCCTCGGGCAGCCGCCAGGCGTCGAGGTCCCAGCCGGTGCCGTACGCGGCGAGGCCGAGGCGCAGCTTGCGTCGCTCGCTCATACGGCGGCCGCCTCCTCACGTTCGGTGGTGAAGCTGTTCGGGGGGATGTCCAGGCCGAAGTGGCCGCGGAAGGTGTCGCTGGTGTACTCGGTGCGGTACACGCCGCGTTCCTGGAGGATCGGGACGACCTCGCCCGCGAACCGCTCCAGCGGTTCCCACAGGTACGGGACGCTGATGTTGAAACCTTCGGCGGCGCCCTGGTCGAACCAGTCGACGAGGGTGTTCGCGACGTGCTCGGCGGTGCCGATGACGAGCGGGAAGTTCCCGGCGATGGCCGCGCCGAGCAGGTCCCGGACGCGTACCCCGCCGTTGTCCACGGCGCGGCCCGTGCGCTCGGTGAGCGCCCGCAGCAGGCCCTGGCCGTAGCCGTTGAACCTGTCGGCGGCGTCCGCGTCGACCGTGCCGTCGATCCCCAGCGGGCGCAGGTCGGTGCCGATCCGCTCGGACAGTGAGCGGACGCTGCGCACGCCCTTGGGCAGGGCGAACGGCGCGCCCGCGACGCGCGCCCACTGCGGGCTCGTCCAGTACGTCTCGTCCTGATCGCCCTCCACGATGTCGTCGTCGTAGGGCAGCAGCGTGTTGAGTTCCTCGTACAGTTCGACCGCCTCGGCCCGGGTGTCTGCGACGAGCGGGGTGATGCCGGGCAGGAAGAAGATCGGGTCGACGCGTCCGCGCAGTCGCTCGGCGCGCCGGCGCACGTCGGTGTTGAAGGCGAAGGACTCCTCGGGGGTGGCCGGGCCGGTGAAGTTGATGTCGGCCCACTTGGCGGTGAGTTCGCGGGACTGTTCGGAGGCGCCCGCGTACAGCAGCGGCAACTGCCCCTGCGGCGGGCGCTCCAGCGGCAGCGTGCCGGCGACCTGGAAGTGCTTGCCCTGCCAGTCGAGCCGGTGGAACTTGCTGTCGTCGATGTAGCGTCCGGCCTTCTTGTCCTGGAGGTAGGCGCCCTCCTCGACGGAGTCCCACAGCCGGCGGATGACGTGGATGAACTCGTCGGCGCGGTCGTAGCGGCTCGCGCCGCCCAGGTCCGGCAGGCTGAAGTTCCGGGCGGCCAGGTCGGAGGCGCCCAGCACCACGTTCCACGCCGCCCGGCCGCCACTGAGGTGGTCCAGGGACGCCGTGAGCCGCGCCAGGATGTACGGCTCGTAGAACGTGGGGTGCGCCGTCACCACCAGCCCGATCTTCGAGGAGTTCAGGGCGAGTTGCGAGGCCAGCGTGAACGGTTCGAGGCGGCCGGTGTTGTGCGTGGTGATCCACTGCTCGGCGGCGAGGTCGCCGGGCAGGGTGTCCCCGAGGAAGAAGAAGTCGAACTTCGCGTCCTCGACGATGCGCAGCGCCCTCGTCGCGTACTCCAGTCCGAAGGCGTCCGCCGTGGGCGCGTCCGGGTGCCGCCAGCCGCCCCAGTGGGTGCCGTTCAGCCAGTGCATGTAGCCCAGATGGAGCTGTCGCTCGGGCATGGTACGTGGGTTTCCTTCCACTCGGGGGGGCGTGTAGGGCCCTTCTGACGGATCTCCGCGGCGTCGCGACGCCCGGCACGCCCTCTCGCCGCACCGGGCGAAAGCCCACGTACAACCAGTACGCGAGCTTCCGCCCGGCACACCGGGAGCACGCACCGGACGCCGCTCCTTCTCCCACGGAGATCCATCAGAAGGGCCCTAGGAGGACAGCGCCGTGCGGGGTGCGGTGGCGCCGGGGATCGACGCGAGGAGTTCGCGGACGTAGTCGGTACGCGGGTCGGTGAGGACCTCGGCGGCGCTGCCGCGTTCGACGATGTGGCCGTGGCGGAGGACGGCGATGTCGTCGGCCACCTCGGCGATCACACCGAGGTCGTGCGAGATGAAGACGTACGTCAGGGACAGCTCTCGCTGGAGGCGGGTGAGCAGGTCGAGGATCTGTCGCTGCACGGTCACGTCGAGCGCGGAGACGGGTTCGTCGAGGACGACGACCTCGGGCCGCGGCGCGAGGGCGCGGGCGATGGCCACGCGCTGGCGCTGGCCGCCGGAGAGTTCGGCCGTGTACCGGTCGGCGAGGGCGGCGGGCAGGCCGGTCGCCTCCAGCAACTCGGCGATGCGCGCGGCGCGTTCGGCCGCGTTGCCCTGGTGGTGGCCCTTGAGGGGTTCGTCGAGGATCGCGCGGACGGTGGAGCGCGGGTTCAGGGACGCGAAGGGGTCCTGGTAGACCATCTGCACGGTGCGGTACAGCTCGGCCTGTCCGGCGCCGCGCCGGTGGTGGACGACCGGCTGCCCGGCGATCTCGACCGTGCCGGTGTCGGCGGGGGTGAGGCCCGCCAGGATGCGGACGAGGGTCGTCTTGCCCGACCCGGACTCGCCGACGATGCCCAGGGTGGTGCCCTTGCGGACGTCGAACGTGGCGTCGGCGACAGCGGTGACGGAGTCCTCGCCGCGCCGGTTCCGGGACCGGAACGTCTTGCCGACCTTGTCGGCCTTGACGACCAGGGGTGCGTCGGCGGGGATCGTACGGGTGTACTCGCGCCGTGTCTCGGCGGCCCGGCGGCCGGAGAAGCCGAGTGAGGAGGAGCGCAGCAGTGCCTCCGTGTACGCGTCCCCGGGGTCACCGATGACGTCGGCGGTGCGTCCGGCGCGTACGACTCGGCCGTCCTTGACCACGGCGATGTCGTCGGCGCGCTCCGCGGCCACTCCCAGGTCGTGGGTGATGAGCAGGATGCCGAGGTCCTCGGTGCGCACCAGGCCGGTGAGCAGGTCGAGGATGGTCTTCTGCACGGTGACGTCGAGGGCGGTGGTGGGTTCGTCGGCGATGAGCAGCCGCGGCCGGGTGCTCATCGCGGCGGCGATCAGCACGCGCTGGCACATGCCGCCCGACAGCTCGTGCGGGTAGCGCCCGTACACGCGCAGCGGGTCGCGCAGTCCGACCTCGGCGAACAGGTCGAGGACGCGTGCGCGGCGTTCGGCGCGGGAGCCGATGCCGTGGGCGCGCAGGGGCTCCGCGGCCTGGACACCGACGGGCAGGAGCGGGTTGAGGCCGAGCAGGGCGTCCTGCGGGATGTAGCCGATCTCCTTGCCGCGCACCGAGCGGTACTGCCGCTCGGACAGCCCGGTGAGGGTCCGGTCGCCGAGGGCGACGGCGCCGCCGGTGACGCGGCCGTTGCCGGCGAGCGTCCCGGTGACGACCCGGCCGAGGGTGGACTTGCCCGAGCCGGACTCGCCGACGACGGCGCGCACCGACCCGGCCGCCACGTCCAGGCTCACGCCTCGGAGGACGGGGGTGGCGGGTCGTCCCGGCAGGGTGAACTCCACGCTGACATCGCGGACTTGCAGCAGCGGGCCGTTGCGGTCAGGCGACGACACGGGTCCTCCCTCGGTTGAACGACCGGCCGATGCGGTACACGGCGAGCACGGTCAGGACGATGACCAGGCCGGGCAGCAGGCTCAGCCACCACTGGACGCCGATGAAGGTGCGCCCCTCGGCCACGAGCAGGCCCCACTCGGGGGTCGGCGGTGGTGCGCCGAGCCCGAGGAAGCTCAGCGCGGCCACGGTGAGGACGGCGGTGCCGATGTCCATCGTCGCCGCGGCGAGCACCGACCGGGACGCGTTCGGCACGACGTGCTTGAACAGCCGCCGCACATAGCCGTGTCCGGCGAACACGGACGCCTCGACGTAGGTGGCGTTGCCCACCTTGAGGACCTCGGAGCGCATCAGACGGGCGAAGCCGGCCGTGCTGTTGATGCCGATGGCGACGGCGATGTTGAGGGTGCCGCGTCCGAGCGCCGAGATGATCGCCAGCGACACGATGAGGCTGGGAACCGCCAGCATGATGTCGACGATCCGCATGACGACGTTGTCGATCCGGCCGCGCAGGGCTCCCGCGACCAGCCCGATCAGGGAGCCGCTGACCAGGCCGATGGCGACGGCGATGACCGCTGCCTGGAGGGACAGCCGGGTGCCGTACACGGTGCGGGTGAACTCGTCGCGGCCGAAGTCGTCGGTGCCGAAGAAGTGGTCGCCGCCGGGCGGGAGGAGCATGGCGGAGGCGTCCTGGCGCAGCGGGTCCCCGGGGGTGAACAGGGCCGGGTGGATCGCGGCGAGCAGGATCACCGCCACCCACAGGTAGGCCACGAGCAGCCCGGGGGTGCGCAGCAGACCGGTCAGCGCGCGGAGGGGCGCGCGGAGGGGCGGGCGGAGGCGTCCGGAGGACGGACGGTCCGGTCGGGCGGGCCCGTCGGGCCGGTCCGGCTTCGCTTCGAGGAGCGTCATGTCATCCCTCCCATCGGATGCGCTTGTCGAGGAGTGGGTAGAGGGCGTCGACGACGAGGTTGACGACCACGAAGATGACGGCGCTGATGGTGACGGCGACGAGGACCAGGGGCATGTCCCGGCCGTCCACCGCGTCGACGACGAGCCGGCCCACGCCGAGCCGGGAGAACACCGTCTCGGTGAGCACCGTGCCGCCGACCATCACGCCGACGGTGGTGCCCAGCGAGGTGACGACGGGCAGCGCGGCGTTCTTCAGGGCGTGCCGGACGACGATGTCGAACCGGCTGAGCCCCCAGTTGCGGGCGGTCTCGATGTACGGGGAGGTGAGCGCGCCGCGCAGGTTGACCGTCAGGAGCTGGGAGATGCTGCCGCCGCCGGCCACCGCCAGGGCGAGAGAGGCGACGAGCAGTCCGGAGAAGCTCGGGTCGCTGACCGCCTTGATCCAGTGGAGCTGGAAGGCGCACACCTGGAGCAGGAGCAGACCGACCAGGAAGGGCGGCAGCGACACCGCGATCGGCGGGAGGGTGATGAGCAGTTCCCGGGCCCACGACCAGTTGACCAGCTCGATCACCACCGACAGCGTGACGCCGAGGACCACCGCGAGGAGCAGGCCGAGCAGGGCCAGCTTCAGTGTCTCGGGGAAGGACTCGAAGTACACGTCGACGGCCGGGCGCCGCTGGTAGATGCTCTCGCCGAAGTCGCCCCGCAGAGCGCCGGTGAGCGCGTCCCAGTACTGCACGTAGACGGGCCGGTCCAGGCCGAGCAGCTCGCGCTGCTCGGCGAGGAGTTGCTTCACATCGCCGCCGTCCGCGCCGGCGGTGAGACCGCCGGCCGCGTCACCGGGCACGATGTACAGGAGGAAGAACGCTCCGGTGAAGGCGCCCCACACCACGATCACGCCGTACAGGAGTCGGAGACCCAGTCGTGCCATCGGGCTACTTCTTCTCGAGCCAGGCGTTGATCAGGTACTGGTCCAGACCCACCGCCTCGATGTCATGGAGGCGGGGCGAGTACGCCCAGATGTCGACGTCGTTGGCGACGGGTATCTCGTAGGCCTGGTCCACGAGGATCTTGGAGGCCTGGTCCACGAGCTGCTGCCGCTTGTCCGGGTCGATGGTCTGGTTCTGCTCCTGGAGCAGCTTGTCGAGTTCGGCGCCGGTCTTGTCGCCGTCGGCGATGAAGCTGCGGTTGGAGCCGGTGGTCCTGCCGTAGTTGGCGCGCAGGACGTCGGGGTCGGGCGTGGAGGCGTACCAGTAGGCGATGTCGTACTCGCCGCTGAGCAGCTTCTCGTTGGCCTCGGCGGCCAGCGGCGGGTCGAGGACCAGTTCGACGCCGAGCTTCTTCCACTGGTCCTGGAGGACCTGCCAGCCCGCGTCGTCCTGCGGGACGCGCAGCGACAGGCGCCGGCCCTGGGCGTCGACCCGGATGCCGTCGGAACCGGTCTTGGTCCAACCGGCCTTCTCAAGCAGCGACTTGGCCTTCTGCGGGTCGTACTTCAGGAGCGAGCTCTGGTCGGAGTAGTACGGGTTGTCCTTGCTGAGCGGGCCGGTCGCGGGTTCGTCGACGCCACCGGAGTCGATCTTCACGAACTCCTCGCGGTCGACGCCGACCTGGAGTGCCTGGCGAACCCGGACGTCCTTGAGGAACTCGGAGGAGGTGTTGAGGGGCAGTTCGGTGCCGGTCGCGGGGTTGAGCGTCTTGGAGATGGTCAGGCCGGCGCTCTCGAACTGGGAGACGTACTTGGCGTTGACCCAGTAGACGAACTGGAGCTCGTCGTCGCCGATGACGGCGCCGTTGCGGACCGAGTCCTCAGGGATGATCTTGTAGACGACGGTGTCGAGGTAGGCCGCCCCCTTGTGGTCGAAGTACTTCGGCGCCCAGTCGTAGTCCTTGCGCTTCTTCAGCACGATGCGCTGGTTGGGCGTGTACTCGTCCAGGTAGTAGGGGCCGGAGCCGTCCAGCCAGTTCTGCCGCTTCTCCACCGGGAGCTTCGCCGTCTTCTCCGAGACGATCCCCACGTACGCCCGGGACAGCGAGGTGAGGAAGGAGGCGTTCGGTTCGGCGAACTCGACGGTTACCTTGTGCTCCGACGGCGTGGTGATCTTGCTGATGCCCTGCACGATGGTCTTGGCGCTGGAGTGGATGCCGGGCCGGTCCAGGCTCTCCAGGTTGGCCTTGACGACCGTCGCGGTGAGCTTGGTGCCGTCGTGGAAGGTGACGTCGTCGCGCAGGTCGAAGGTGTACGTCCGGGCGTCGTCGCTGACCGTCCAGTCGGTGGCCAGCCACGGCTCGACCTTCTTGGTGTCGGGGTTGTAGAAGACCAGCGAGTCGGCGAGCGACCGGGCGACGGTGCGCCACACCTGGTTGACGACAGCGGCGTCGACACCTCCCGGATCGGCGCTCAGGCCGATGTTCAGGGTGCCACCGTAGCGTTCCTTCTCCGGTACGTCGGCCCCGGAACCGCCCTGCCCGGCGCTGCCCGTGCACGCGGCGGTGGCGAGGAGCGACAGAAGGGCGAAGCCGGAGGCCAGCCGGCGCGTCGATCGCGATCTGGACACGGGGTGTCATTCCTCTCGTTCGGCTCAGAGTTGAGCGGGGAGCTGCCGCGCCGCCAGAGGTGTCGTGAGTGATAGCCACACTGGACAAGTGATACGACGTGATATCTGCTGGGTACGGGTCCCTCGTAGCCGATATGTTTGCACGAGGGCGCGATATGTAGCGTGTCAGTAATGTTGCAGTCTCCTGAACGGAGAACCGGCGTGGTGTTCGATAGGAAGTACAGTGACGAAGTCCGCCGCCTCGCGGTCGAACGTGTGCTGCAGAGACGGCGGGACGAGCCGGAGAACCGGTCGATCGTCCGGGAGGTCGCCGAGGAGTACGAGGTGGGCCCTCAGTCCCTGCGCAAGTGGCTGAACCGCTACGACGACGGCAGTTACGACTACGACGACGAATCCGACGATCACGCCCCCGAAGCCGTCGACTCCCCCGCGGCCGGCCGGTACCGAGGGGCGAACCGCACCGAACTCTCCGCGCGGATCAGCGAGTTGGAGCACCGCGTCAGGGTGCTCCAGGAGGACAACCGCTCACTGACCCGGGTGGTGGCGCTACTCGCCGACCAACTGCGGGAGGCGACCACGGCCCACGTGCCCGCCACGGACCCGGCGGGGGAGCACCACGCACGGACCTAGACTCCAGAGGTGAGCGACAAAATAACCGTGACCAGCAACCTCCACGGCCGGACCACCGACGTCCGCGGCCGGTACACCATCGCCGGACCCGGGTTCGAGCTCGTCTCGGACGGTTCGGTGCGCAGCGGAGGCCCGGGCGAGGAGGCGAGCTCCCTCGACCTGCTCGTCGCCTCCCTCGTCTCCTGCGCACTGAACGCGTTCCGCACCGACTTCGTACGCAGCGGCCAGCCCGAGCGGCAGGTCGAGATCTTCGCGCGCATCGAACGCAAGGTCGAGGGCGACTACCTGGGCACCCTCGTCATGGAGTGCTTCATCGACCAGGTCGACCATGTGACACCCGAACAGCTCGTCACCGAGTACAAGAAGCGGTGCCGTATCTACAACGCCCTCAAGGAGAGCCTCCCGGTGGTCTTCGTCCCCCACGCCTCAGGACCCCTGCCATGACCGGACTCATCGACGCGCACACGGCGTACGCCCGGCGCGACGGCCTCGTGTTCGTCGAAGTGGCGCCGTGGCGCGTCATGGCGGAGGGTCCGGACCCGATCACCGGAAGCATCCCCGGTGCCGTCCGCACCTCCGTCCGCGCCGACTTCGCCGGCACCCCCACCGACACCAGCGGGCACCTGCCGCTGCCCGCCCGGGACGCGGTGCACGCCGGGATGCGGGCGCACGGCGTACTCCCGGACGACGACATCGTCGTCCACACCCGCCGCATCGAGGAGTTGTCGTCGGCGGCACGCGCGTGGTTCGTCCTGACCTGGGCGGGGTTCACCTCGGTGCGGGTCCTGGACGGCGGGCTGCCCGCCTGGGTCCGGGCGGGCGGCCCGACCGGAGCACCCCGCGAACCGGGCCGGTCCGCGGCCGTGGTGGACGCGGTGAGCCCGCCACCCACCGGCGAGGGCGGACGACGAGTGCTCGACGCCTCGGACGTCCTGGACATCGCCCGCTACGGAACCCTCCTCGACTCCCGGCCCACCACCTCGTACAACGGCACCGAGGGCGAACCGAGAACCGGCCACGTCCCGCACGCCATCCATGCCCTGTCCAGTGAACTCGTCGCACCCGACGGCCTGTTGCGGCCCGTCCCGGACCTGAGGAGATGGTTCCTGTCCCGCCGGGCGATCGGCGCCCATGAGGTCGGCGCGTACTGCGGCGGCGGTGTGTCCAGCGCCCTCCTCGTCTTCGTGGGCGCGCTGCTGGACCAGCAGGTGGGGCTGTACGTCGACTCGTGGTCGGCGTGGGGGCGGGATCCGTCACTGCCGGTGGAGCAGGGAGCACATCTCACGCGGTCCGGGGCAGTGGATGTGGACTGCGCGTGAGGGAGGACAGGGCCCCGCGGTGTCTGGCGCACGGCCGTCCGTCGGAGGCACTGGAGCCCGCCGTTCACTCACCGTCGACGCTGCACGCCGAAGGCGCCCGAGCCCGGGAACACCAGCGCGAGCACCCCGACTCAGAGTGCCACGCGCTCACCGATGCCCGGCTGCTGCCCAACGACGTGGATCAGGGAGACGGCAGCGCGGCGGCGGCACCGTGCGGTACGTCGTCGAGGCGGTCGTCGACGCTGCCCGCGCCTGCTCCGACGTGGCGCAGGCACTGTGGCCCAGCTCCATGACGCGGCGCAGGTCGCGGCGCGCACCAATCTGCCGGGCAAGTCGCTCACTCCGCAGCGGCCGCAGTACGGCCGCCCGTTCGCAGACTCCAGCAACGAACGCAACGGCGACCCCAGAAGATCATGGCGCACCACGCTGCGGCGCGCACCTGCCGACGCGGCTGCCGCCTCGATGGCCAGCGCCCCGCACACCGGCTGATTCACCAGCACCACACGGCGAGGACGGGCCCCATTCTGCGTCTCGAAGTATCCACCGGACGCGAAGGCGTGGAACGCCTCGATGGCTTCGACGCGATGGGCCGGCAACCGACCACGAGCCGCAGTCAGGCCATCGCATGGGTGCCGAGAACGCACTCCGGGCGGCCGGGCTGGCCTTCGATGTCAGCAGACCGGCACGAGCGCAACGCATCCACCGTGACCAACCACAACCCCCGGCGCTGGAAAGCGGCGTCATCGTCGCGCACCGCCTCACCCGTACAGCAGCCCCCCGATGACCGGACTGTTCTGATCGGCAGCGGCCGTACTCGCCTCGCTGCTCCCGCACGCACACGTGCTCACCTGTAGACCTACGCTCGCACGCATCCTCAACGTCCCTGCACGGTACGACGAACGGAACCTCCATGCCGACCCCCACCCCGCCGAAAACTCCTCATAGCGCGGCCACCGATCGCTACGAACGGCTCACCTTCCGTCGTGCGGGCGCCTCCGGTCTGCAACTGCCGGCCTTTTCCTTCGGTCTGTGGCAGAAGTTCGGCACCGACCACCCCTACGCAACCCAGCGCGACATCGTGCTGCGTGCCTTCGACCTCGGCATCACCCACTTCGACAACGCCAACCGCTACGGACCTCCGCACCGCGCGGCCGAGAAGTTCTTCGGCACGGTCCTGAGCCGGGACCTCGCCGCGTACCGGGACGAACTGATCCTTTCGACCAAGGCCGGCAACCCGATCGGTCCGAGCCCCTACCAGCGCGGTGCCTCCCGAAAGTCACTGCTCACCTCCCTCGACCACAGCCTGCGCGACCTCTGCACTGACCATGTCGACATCTTCTACAGCCACAGTCCCGACCCCGAGACCCCGCTGGAGGAGACGGTCGGCGCTCTGGTCTCCGCGGTAACGTCGGGCAAGGCCCTGTACGTGGGGCTGTCGAACTATCCGCCCGAGCAGGCCCACCGGGCGGCAGAACTCCTGCGGGCCGCCGGCGTGCCACTCCTGGTGCACCAGCCGCGCTACTCCCTCTTCGACCGCCGCCCGGAGCTCAACGGGCTCCTCGACCTGTCGGCACAAGACGGCTTCGGGCTCGTCGTGTACAGCCCGCTGGCCCAGGGACTCCTCACCGACAAATACCTGGGGGCTTCGATCCCGGCCGGGGCCCGCGCGCTGGACAGCGCCTTCCTGTCCCCCGATGCCATCGACGACACCTATCGTGAACGCGCCGGGGCCCTCAACAAGATCGCCCTCGGGCGCGGGCAGTCGCTCGCGCAGCTGGCACTCCAATGGGTGCTGCGGCGGCCTGAGGTGACCAGCGCACTGATAGGCGCCAGTTCGGTCGCCCAACTGGAACACAACACACGGGCACTGGAGTTCCCCGCCTTCACAGAGACGGAACTGCTGCTGATCGACAAGCACGCCGTACACGGGACTGCTCTCAAGCTCTGACTCCCCGGACGTCTGCCGTCCGGACGAGAAAGACGACCTGGACTGCCTGGTAGCCCATCAGCAGGAGATTGCGGGCGGCTCCATAGACCACTATGGGGCAAAGGCGGGCCGTCCTCCCCCTCCGACGAGCAGCTGGCCGAGCTCGCCGCACAGGCAGAGCGGGCCGCCGGCGTGGCGCATGTCCCGCTCGTCGGGCGGATCGCCGCCGGCCCGCCTGTAGTGGCCGACCAGGAGGTCCAGGCTGTCCTGCCGATGCCGCGTGCGGTAGTCGGCCACGGCGACCTGTTCGCGCTCAAACTGGAGAGCCGACAGGTTCGTTTCGGTGCAGTGTGCGAGAGCTGCGGCTGCTCATGCAGGTCGTAGCCGCAGTGAGGCGCTTCACTCGGTCGCGTGAGGTTCTGACGATTCCTCACAGATTCCAGGAGTTCTGTTTCAGTCCGAACCCGGCCAGTGAGGAGACGTGGGTCACACCTCTCCGTGTCACAGGAACGCGGGCCGTCTCGTCTCGGGGGGTGAAGACACCGACGAGCACGGAGGAGCACACGATGGACGCGCGACTCAACTACTTCGCCAGCCCGACCGCCGGGAAGGCCCTCAAGTACTTCATGTCGGCGGGCCGGGAGCTCAAGGAATCACCGCTGTCGGCCACCACGCAGGAACTCGTGGCATTGCGGGTGAGCCAGATCAACGGCTGCGCCGTCTGCCTCGACATGCACACCAAGGAGGCTGCCGCCGCGGGCGAGACCTCGGTGCGGCTGAACCTGGTCTCGGCGTGGCGGGAGGCCACGGTCTTCACCGAGGCCGAGCGTGCCGCGCTGGAGCTGGCGGAGCAGGGGACTCGGGTTGCGGACGCGGCCGACGGCGTCAGCGACGAGGTGTGGGCACGGGCCGCCGAGCACTACGACGAGGAGCAGCTCACCGCGCTGGTAATCCTGATCTCGTTCATGAACACGGTGAACCGGCTGAACGTCATCACCCGGCAGCCGGCCGGGGACTACGAGGTCGGGCAGTTCCACTGAACCGCCGCCGGCCCCGGCCCGAGCCGGGGCCGGCGGCGGTCGTGGGCCGCGGCACGCGGTCACGGTGCGCGAGCGTTGCCCGCCCCGCCCACGCATCAGATGATCTTCGAAGGATGTCTCGCTGGCGCGGATCCGGCCAGACACACGGACTGCAAGAGGGAGACGGCGTGGGCAAGGTCGAGGAGTTCGAGGAGCTGCGGCCTCTGCTGTTCTCGATCGCGTACCGGATTCTGGGCAGCGTGGGCGAGGCGGAGGACGCGGTGCAGGAGACATGGCTGCGCTTCGACTCCTCGCCGACAAGGCCCGTGTCGGTCAAGGCGTTCCTGTCAGCGACAGTAACTCGTATCGCTATCGACGTATTGCGTTCGGCCCGGGTACGGCGGGAGGAGTACGTCGGACCGTGGCTGCCCGAGCCTCTGCTGAAAGATCCGTACGAGGACCCGGCACGCGCGGCGGAGCTGGCCGACTCAGTGTCGATGGCAGCGCTGCTGCTCCTGGAGCGGCTCAGCCCGCTGGAGCGGTCGGTATTCGTGCTCCGGGAGGTGTTCGCCTTCGGCTTCGACGAGATCGCCTCGACGGTGGGGCGCTCGGAGGCAGCATGCCGTCAGTTACTGGTACGAGCGCGTCGCCACATGAACGAGGGACGGCCCCGGTTCGAGGCAGACCACCAGGAGCGACAGGAACTGGCGAAGCGGTTCTTCGAGGCACTGTCGCAGGGGGACGTGGACGGTCTGCAGAGACTGCTGTCCGCCGATGTCCAGCTCGTCGGGGACGGCGGCGGTAAGGCCCCTCAGTTGGCCAGGGCCGTCATCGGCTCCGAGAACGTAGCCAGGCTGCTCGCCACCGTCCACCCGCTGATGACCCGGGTCGACGTCACGTTCGAGCCGCACGAGGTCAACGGCCGGCCCGGCGCCGTCTTCCGCGACCGGGAGGGCAGGGTCCTCCACATCCTCGCCCTCGACGTGCTCGACGGGCAGATCCAGACCATCCGCTCGGTCATCAACCCCGACAAGCTCGGCCACCTCGGGCCTGTCGCCGACGCCTGGGCCGTCGACCAGGAAGTGAAGCAGACCCGCAAGCGGACGCAGTGACCTCAGGACCAGCCTGACAGCACAGGACCGGACGTTCCCGAACAGTTGCAGGCCAGCACCCTTCGGAGACCTGGGCCGCATGACGCTCACCAGTGGGGGCACAGTAACCGGCGAAAGCGCCTGGCCCTCCGGGGTGTTCGATGTCCCCGCCGAGGACACCGCGTCCGAACTCCCGCGTACGTTCAAGCTCGGCCAGCCCGCCGCAGTGTGGACGCGGTCCACCCGAACCGAGACTACGTGGAAGTTCCGTTCGAAGCGGGACGAGAACGTGTACACGCAGGGGATTCCTCTGCTCTTCCCGGGCTACGGCCTGGCGACCGACGGGCTCACGTCCCTTCCGGCGAAGGACGGTCAGACGATCGACCTGAGCGTCACCGGCCACGCCGGCTACACCCCCGGGAAGCTGGCCGCCGCCACGGTCTCCTACTCCTACGATGACGGCGCGACCTGGAACCAGGCCACCACCGCCCAGCGCGGCGGCCACTGGACCGCGATCGTGAACCACGAAGGAACGGACGGCAATCTGGTCACGCTGACGACCGAACTGACCGATACCGACGGCAACTCCGTCGTCCAGACCGTGACCGCCGCGTACGCCGTGCGCTGATCACGCCCTGATCGGTCCCGCCGGGCGTCCCTCTCGCAGGAGGCGCCCGGCGGACCCTTTTCATGGCGCTGGTTGGTCAGACCTTGCGACGGCGGGCAAGAAGGACGACGGCCGCGCCGAGGGCGACGACGAGGGCGCCGGCGATGGCGAGCGGGCCGGCCATGCCCGCGCCGGTCAGGGCGAGGTCACCGGAGGCGTCCGAGGCCGTGTCGGCCGGAGCCGAGGCGTCCTCGGTGGGGCTGCCGGAGGTGCTGGACGCGTTGTCGCCCGAGGATGCCTCGCTGTCCGTTCCGTCCGTTGCGGAAGAGGCGTCCGAGGAGGGGGTGGGGGCGTCGTCGGAGTCGGTCTGCGGCGTGTCGCCGGTCGCGGTGCCCGAGGGGGTGTCGGCCGACTCGCCCGTGGAGGAGTCGTCCGAGGCATCCGGCAGGCAGCCGGTGAAGGGGTAGTGGTGGGTCTCGGCGCTGCCGGTACCGGTGAGGGACCTGGCGATGACCGAGCCGTTGACCGGGCCGCCGCTGCCGAGGTCGAAGGCGGCCTTCGGGGCGAGGATGCTGCCGGGCCAGGCGTTCGGGCTGTTCTTGGCGACGGAGGTCGCCTCGGGGAAGTTCCACAGCAGCTTCGCGCGAATCTGCCCGCCGGAGGCGCTGGAGGTCTTGTCGTCATTCACGTACGTGCCGGTAGCCGCGTCGTACAGACGGAAGGAGCTGGTACCGGCGGTGGCTTGGTCGTAGGAAGTGCCGGTGACGTTGACGATGGTGACGGCGCCGACGGGCACCTTGATGCGGACTTCCTTCGCCTGGACGAGGTCGCTCGCGGGGATCACGAAGGAGTTGCTGTCGGCATCGGTGCCAGTGAGTTGCAGGACGGTGCCCGCGAGCGAGTAGGCGGCGCCGTCGGACTTGGCGCTCAGCCGGTCGGAGACGTTCCGCAGCTTCGCGAACTCGGCCGTGAAGTCGATCGGGGAGGCAGCCTGGGTGACACGGCCCTGGTGCATCTCGATCTTGCCGTCGACGATGCCAGTGTGCAGGGCGTTGCCCTTCATCACGTTGACGGTTCCCTTGATGTCACCGCCGACCACCAGCGCGTTGCCGCCGGGCAGGTCGTTGACCTCGGACGCGGTCAGCTCCTGGCCGACGGAGAAGCCGCCGGTGAAGTCGGCGTTCCCGCCGACTGCGACGGCCCCTTCCGCGTCCGGAGTGTGACGCAGGCTGGTCTCGATGAACTCGCCGTAGCCGTCGGCAACGCCGAAGGGCGATTCGCAGGTGGTGGTCGCGGCCGCCGCGACGGGTGCAGCAAGAACACCGAGGGCGAGGGACCCTCCGAGCGCGGCCGTCAGTGCGAACGACAGCTTCCTGACCGGTATGGGCATGGCAACTCTTTTCACTTGGTGCGTGTTGGTGCTGGGTGGCCGGTGCGATCGCTGCACGGAGGCCGTCTGGCCCGGGCAAATCACCGGTGGCTTGGTCGGGTCCGTTCAGGACCCGGGTGTCGGCGGGACCGTCATTGCCAGTCGGGCCGCGGCGCGCTGACGTCCCGCGGCTGGCGCTCGTAAGGGGCGGGCCGATGGCTCAGCTGTACGGCGATGGACGCCCGCTGCTGGTCGGAGGTGCCGCCGCCCGCGGGGTCTCCGCCGACGAGGATGGGGTCGAACATCACGATGACGGCCGCGAGCACGAGGAAGAGGAAGGGACCGGCGAGCATGGGGACCAGCAGGTCACCGGCGGACTGTCCCGCGCTGTGGCCGCCCGTGGTATGGAGGTGGACACTGACGGCCGCCATGCCGGTGTAGTGCATGCCGGAGACCGCGATGCCCATGACCAGGCTGGCGGCGAGGGAGGGCAGGAAGCCGCGGATGCTGACCGCGGCCCACAGAGCGGCGGTCGCCGCGATGACCGCGATCACCACGGACAGCACCACCAGCGGCACGCTGTAGTGGAGCTCGCCGCGCACTCGCAGGGCCGCCATGCCCAGGTAGTGCATGGCCGCGACCCCCAGGCCGGTGAGTACGCCCGCTGCCAGCAGGACGCGCTTCGTGGCACCTCGGTAGCCGACCATGAATACGCCGAGGCTGACCACGGCGACGGCAACGGCGAGACTGAGCACGGTCAGGGGGACGTCGTACGTGATGGGGGCCTGGTTCACCTGAAAGCCCATCATCGCGATGAAGTGCATCGTCCAGATGCCGACTCCGAGGCAGGCGGCTCCGAGCGCGAGCCAGGCGGCCCGGCCTCTCTGCGCCTGGTGCATCACCGTGCGCGTCACGCAGCGGAGTCCCAGGGACGATCCCAGACAGGCCATCAGGTAAGCCGCCACAGGTGTGACCAGCCCATAGCTGAAGCTGTCGACTGCGCCTGACATGTGCTCGTTTTCTCCTGATCATTCAGTCAACTTCGAGTACCGCTGGGAAAATTACCTCCCCTTTTATGAAGGAGGTGCGGTTACTTAGGGTTATGCACGGAATGTTACTCAAGCGTTAGGGGTCTGCACGGCGTGGGACCGCCCCACACAGCAGGGCTGCGGGCGAGCGGATCGTCATCCGCCGAGGATGGCGACGAACCCGTAGATCGGGCCCCTTTCCGCCGCACCGTCGACGACACAGCGGCAACCGCGTCGGCCTCCACGCCCAAGCGACGTCACCGCCGCTGCTCGTCTCCCAGGATCCGAGACGCGGTCTTAAGCACCTCTGATCCAGTCCTTAAGTGATCCATAAGCGGTACTGCCGCGACGGCGGTGATCCTTTTTCACGCCTCCGGATCGCTACCGTTCTCCGCAGAACACGACCGGGGACCGGGACCACGGCACAGCCGTACGGGCCGAACGCGGCAACCCTCGTACGCGGTGGACGGCAACGCATCGTGAGTGCGGCCGCCCCGTACGCGGCGGCCTGGCCACCAGATCCCAAGGAGACACACTCAATGCCGCATGGGCGATCCACCCTGCTCGCCGGCACGTGTACGGCTCTCCTGCTGAGCGCGCTCGGCTCTCCGGCCAGCGCCGAGGAGCCCGTACCGCTCGGTGTCGTCCGAGGGGCGGGCAGCCCTCACGCCATCGACAACTCGTACATCGTCGTGCTGCCGTGAGGCAACCGGGACTGATCCACTCGGAGACGGCCGTGCCGTGGCTGGGGGAGCGCGACGCTCACTGCGGGAAGTCCACATCGACGGCCAGGACCAGACGTCCGCCGTCGAACACCGTGCTCGGCCGAGCGGCTGTTCTGCCATGTCTATGGCCGGGCGTGGGCGAGAGCGGGCCAGGCGGCGAGGTTGGCCGGCGGGTCGGAGAGCAGTTCGTCCCAGCCGTGCAGGGCCGCCGTGGTGGAGGGCGTGGTGCTCACCGCTGCGGCGTAGGGGGCCGGGGCGGGGCTGGAGGTGAGCTTGTCCAGCAGGGCCCAGGTCTGTTCGGCGTCGGCGGAGGCCGGGGAGAAGTCGGGGTGCGGGCCGTCCAGGTGGGCGATGACGACGGCGGTCCAGTCGGCGGCGCGGTGGATGCCCAGCAGGTCCGGGGCCGGGGCGCCGGGCGGCAGCGCGTCGAGGACGGCGGCCTCGTGGACGTTGGCGGCGGTGAGCGGGTCGTCGTCGGGGGCCGCTTTGACGAAGGCCCGTTTGCCGTCGGCCCGACGGAGAGCGGCGGCGAGCTGGTGGCCGAAGCCGCCTTGGGGAGGACCGTGTCGGTGACGGGTGCGCCGAGGGCGTCTTCGAGGCGGGCGCGCAGGGGCGTGGGGACGTCGGTCCATTGCAGACGGCCGCTGGGGGGCGGTACAGGCATCGGGGCAGCCTCCCTCAGCCGAGATCTGGCTCACCCGTCCACAACCTCCCAGGACAGAACACCTAGGGCCCTTCTGATGGATCTCCGTGGGAGAAGGAGCGGCGTCCGGTGCGTGCTCTCGGTGTGCCGGGCGGAAGCTCGCGTACTGGTTGTACGTGGGCTTTCGCCCGGTGCGGCGAGAGGGCGTGCCGGGCGTCGCGACGCCGCGGAGATCCGTCAAAAGGGCCCTAGGGGCAGGTGGCGTAAATGTCACCGCCGAGGGAGGTCAGGGCCGGCGGCCTCGACCGGTCCTGGATCAGCTGGTGGCGCGGAAGCCGATGACGGCGATGTCGTCGCTCGGTACGTCAGGCAGGGTGAGAACGTCTTCGATCAGGTCGGCCAGGGGCAGGCTACGGGCGTGCGGTGATCCGACGCGGCCGGCGAGCCGTTCGAGGCCGTCCGTGATGTCCGTGCCGGGCACTTCCACCAGCCCGTCCGTGTAGAACAGCAGTGTGTCGCCTGTGCCGAGTTCCGTCGGCCAGTCCCTCCGCGCCAGCCCCGGGGCCACGCACAGCGGAGGGTCGGGTTCGCCGGGAGTGTGCAGGTAGCGGGGCGGGGACGAGGCGGGGATCAGCAGGGGCGGGGGGTGACCGGCGTTGCACAGCACAGCGTGCCATCGCCCCGGCCGGTCTCTGCGCAGGGCGGCGTGGATGATGGTGACCAGCGGGGCGATATCCAGTCCCTGTGCCACTTCGTCCAGGCGGCCCAGGATCTGTGCGGGATCCTCATGCGGGGTGCGGTCGTAGACCATGCCACGCAGCATGTTGTGCAGCCGGCTCATCGCGGTGGCGGCCCTCAGATCGTGGCCGGCGATGTCTCCGATGGTGAGGGTGACCGTGCCGTCGGGCAGCCGGAGTGCGTCGTACCAGTCGCCGCCGATCTCCGCGTAGGAACTCGCGGGCCGGTAGGAGGCCACGATCTCGGCGCCTTCGACCGAGGGAGGCGCGATCAACAGGGACCGCTGGAGTGTCAGCGCCGTGTCGCGGACGTCCTGGTACTCCAGGGTCCTGCAAGGGACCTCCCATCCGGTCCAGCACTTCCTTGAGGAGCTGGAGATCCGTATCGCTGAACGGCGGGTTGCCATGGCAGGTGGCGGCCGCGGCGAGCGCCACGGACTCGCCACCAAGGCGAATCGGGATCAGGGCGACACTGGTGGTCCCCGCCTTCGCCATCCATGCGGCGGAGGCCGCCGAGACCAGCTCACGCGGAGGGCCGCCGGGCGGGAAGGTCAGCATCCTGGTGACACCGTCCGCGATCGCCTTCTGCGCCATCGACCCCAGGAACATCTCCCGCATCGGGGGCAGCGGTGGCAGGCCGGGGGCCAGGGCTGTACGCCCATCGGTGTAACCGGCCCCTGAGCGCTCTCGTGACGGAGACGGGGCGGACCGGTCGAGCCGGAATATGGCGAACGCGTCCACCAGCTCGGGCACCAGGGCGGCCGCAGTCGTCTCGAAAGCCTCGCATATGTCGCGTGCCGTCGGTACCTGGCTCATCGCTGCCAGCAGGCGCTCCCGGGTCCGCAGGTACCACCTCTCTTCCGCGTCGCTGGTGGTGCCGATCCACTCCCGGACGGTCCCGTCCTGGAGCACGGGCACCGCCGTGACCTGTACATGCCGGTAGCGGTGGGTATACCCCAGTTCCTGTACCCGGACAACGATCTCGAAAAGACCGGCGGTCTCGGTCGCGGTCTGCCACGCGTGCTCCAGCCGGGGCAGGTCTTTCGGGTGCACAGTGCTCAGCCAGGTCTCGAGGGACTCCGGGTGCCCGAGCCGGACGGTGGGGTCCGAGGGGCTCCTGGCCAGTACGGTGACGAGGCCTTCGGAAGACATCGCCCACACGAGCTGCCGGGTCGCGGACAGCAGCGTCTCGTACCGCCGCAGATCTCTGAGCACGCCCTCCGACGGACGGTCGTCGACTCCCCCGGGACCCCACAGGGGATCGCTGTACGTCACACTCCGATGATCGCCCGAACTCGCCGACCGGGCACCCGCTGCACGGCGTGCGGGCCGTCTCGCGCTGCCGGCACCGAGTCGCACCGGCTTCTCGCGGGGGTCGGCAAGGACGTCCGCCGAACCTGAGACCGAGTCGTTGATCACCTGGGCCGCCATCACGCTCAGGACCAGGCGAACCACCCGCCGAAGCTCCCGCGGAGGCGGGCAACCGGGCTCTCGCGAAGCGCAACGGGACTGATCAACCTGGCGGTGGCGGTCACCACCGTCACCCTGAGGCCACCTGATCCCCGGGGCCGGACCCCGTCGTCCCGTCACCACCGTGAGGCCGTCATCGAGACCGCCGACGCTCGCCCACCTCAAGCCCTCGTTCGCATTCCGATCCGCGCGAACGCTCGACTGCCCCTCCGTGAACAGGCATTGCCACGGTGATCGCGTCGTCCCAGCTCACCTCCACGAAGGCGTCCGCGCCTCTGGCCGTGTCGTGGGCGCGCGGCAGGCCGTCCAGCCAGCCCTTGCGCACGGCGGGGCGCAACACGCGAGCGCTGTCGTCGACGGCTGTCACCATCCCGGGGCCGATAGGCGACGGCGCGGGGTCATCGCCCCTCGGTTCAATCCGGACCAACTGGCCCGAATCAACCACCGCGACAAAGCTGCCCCAGTGCGTCGCAACCGGCAGACGTCGCTCCACCATGGCCTCGGCTCTCCCCTTGGCCTCGTCGGCGCTGCGCGTGATCGGCTACTGATCGCCGCGCAGATAGCGAGTGACCATGGCCACCAGTTCGTTCTCGAACGTCTCGACCTGGGTGGTCCGCGGGTAGGCCATGAGCTTGTGCGAGTTCGCCTCCACGGTGAACACGATCAACTCGGCCGCGGCGTCGAGGTCTCGTACGTGGACGTCGGGATGGCGGGCGAGGAGGTCGCGCACCTGATCGACACGCTTCCTTTCGTGCCGGGCAATCGTGTCGAGCAGTTCCTGCGAGACCGGCGCCTCCTCGAACATGATCCGCAGCAGCTGCGGATCGTCGCGATGGTTGTCGATCGCATCGCGGACCAGTGCTCGAACCGTCGCCTCCAAACTCCCGGCGGACAGATCGAGTTGGTCGGCCTGCGTCCATCTGCCGCGGTCGATGTGCCGCACCAGCAGCTCGACGAGGATGGCGTCCTTGTTCGGGAAGTACTGGTAGAGCGAGCCGATGGAGATACGGGCGCGCTCGGCGATGCGGTTGGTGGTGCCCGCGGCGTAGCCGTGCTCGGCGAAAACGTGAGCAGCCGCGGTGAGGACGCGCTCGCGAGTGAGTTCCGCGCGCACCTGGCGGGGCATGCGACGTGGCTGAAGACGGCGGTCGGCCGACGGCATCCGGGGGCCTCCTCAAGGCGCGAAAAGCGAGTAGCCAAAGAACTGAGCTACTCCTCACAATAGTGCCATGACCTGCGAAAACAAGGCCATGCCGGATGTGGGGCGCAGGCCGTGATCCCCAAGGTGTACCCGCCCGAGCAACGCACGATGATCACGGTGGAGGTGCGCCGCCGTGAGTTCCTCACGCCGGGCTTCGCGAGCCTCACCCTGGGCGGCCCGGCCGTACGGGACCTGGTCGTCGCCGGCAACGACCAGGCGGTTCGCCTGTTCTTCCCACGCGAGGGACAGAGCGCGTTGCGGATGCCGACCGTCTCGAACGAGGCATGGATCGCCCAGCTGATGCTGCTGCCGAAGTCGGTGCGCCCGTTGGTCCGCAATCTGACGGTCCGGCGGGTGCGGCCCGCGGACGACGAGATCGACATCGAATTCGCCATGCACGGTGACTCGCCCATGTCGTCCTGGGTGCGCCGGGCCGAGCCGGGCGACCCGGCGGGGATCTTCGACATCGGCACCATGTACCGGCTGCCGGAGCACGCGGAGGGGCAGCTGCTGGTCGGCGACGAGACCGCGCTGCCCGCCATCCTGTCGATCCTCGACGGAACACCGCCCTCGTTGGCCACGGAGGTCTACCTGGAAGTGGCGGCCGCGGCCGACATCCGGTCCGTCGAGGCGGCCGCCGGCGTCCGCGTCCACTGGTTCAGCCGCGACGACGAAGATCTGCGGCCCGGCACCTTGGCGCTGGACGCGGTGCGCCGCGCGTCGCTGCCGTCCGGCCGCTTCTACACATGGGTCGCGGGCGAGTCCCGGCTGGCCACGACGTTGCGGCGGCATCTGGTCAACGACCGTGGCGTGCCCAGGCGAGACATCTCGTTCTTCGGCTACTGGCGCCTGGGCCGGTCGACCCCCGGCTGAAAGGAATCCTTGTGCAGCAAGAAAACCAGTTGAGCGCCCTGGGTCGGCTGACGACGGTGGACGAGGTCGAGGCCACCGTCGGCCGCCCGGCGTCGGCGGTCGTGCTCAAGCAGATCAGTGCCCTCGACGAGGGCTGCCGGACCGTCCTCGCCCTGTGCCCGATCGCGGCCCTCGGCTACCGGAACGCGGACGGCACCAGCAGAACGACCTTCATCGGCGGCATACCGGGGTTCGCACACGTCCACTCGCCCACACGGATCTCGTTCTCCCTGCCCGAGGCCGGCGACCCGCACGGTCCGGTCTCGTTCTTCTTCCTCCTGCCGGGCGTCGGGGAGGTCCTGCGCGTCAACGGTTCGGTGGCCGCGCGGAAGGGCGCGGAGACGACCGTCGACATCGGGGAGGCGTACGTGCACTGCGCCCAGGCCGTCCTCCGGTCCCGCCTGTGGCAGCCGCCCGCCCCGGCCGGGCCGACCACCGAGATCGCGGGGGACGGCCCGCTGTGCCGACCCGGCGTCGTCGAGTTCCTGGCCGCAGCACCGTTCCTCGCGTTGTCCACGTGGGACTCGTCCGGCGGGAGCGACACGAGTCCCCGCGGGGACCGGCAGACGGCGGCCCGGATCCTGGACAGCCGCACGCTCGTCGTCCCGGACCGCAAGGGCAACAAACGCGCCGACACGCTCCACAACCTGCTGCAGGACGACAGGCTCTCGTTCGCCGCGCTCGTACCGGGCCGCAGCGGTGTGCTGCATGTCCGCGGTCGCGGCGCGATCACCGACGATCGAGCGCTGCTGGAGACGATGGCGCTGCGCGGGATGCCCCCGCACCTGGCGCTGCTCATCGACGTCGAGCACGCCGAGGTGACCGGCAACGACGCCGTGGCACGCTCACGGCTGTGGACCCCCGGCGCACACCTCGACCGGAGCACGGCGCCGGATCTGATAGCGCTCGCGGGAGAACACCTCGCCGTCAGTTCGGCCAACGCCGAGGACGGTCCACCCGCCTTCCTGCTGAGGCTCGTCGGGGCGATCCCGGGGGCGACCCGGCTGCTACGGCTGGCGACAGACCGGCTCTACCGCTCAGGGCTGCGGAAGGAGGGCTACGAGGACGTCGAGCCCCGCAAGGAAGGGCGGCGCCGTGGCTTCCCGCGCCGACGTCCTGCCGACGACGGCGGGACGAAGGACGCGGGGACGGACAACCCGCTGCGGGAGGTGCGCGTCACCGAGGTGCGCAGAGAGACACCGACCGCGGTCACCCTCGTGCTTGAGGACGCCGGCCGGAACCCGGGACCGTTCGACTTCCGGCCCGGCCAGTTCTTCACCCTTGTCGCCGACATCGACGGACGCCCGGTACGACGGGCCTATTCGGCCTCGTCGGCCCCCGGGGCGTCTCGGCTGGAGGTCACCGTCAAGCACATCGACGGCGGCCGGTTCTCCACCCACGTGCACCGGAGCCTGCGGGCCGGGGACCGCCTCGCGGTGCGCGGCCCGTCGGGGTCCTTCCACACCGAGCCACAGCCCCCGGACGAGATCGTGCTCGTCGCGGCGGGCAGCGGCGTGACACCGATGATGAGCATGATCCGCACCCGGCTCGCCGACCGGCCAGGCCGCGACCGGATCGCGCTGCTCTACAGCAGCCGCAGCACGGACGAGATCATCTTCGCCGACGAGCTGACCCGGCTGGCGAAGGACCATCCCGACCGGCTCTCGGTCACCCACGTCCTGACCCGCCGCGACGGGCGGCTCGACGCGGACGGCATACGCCGCTGGATCACCGGCCTGGTCCCGGCCAGGGACGCTCACTACTACACCTGCGGTCCCGAACCGCTGATGGACGCCGTCCAGGGCGTCGTGGCCGGGCTGGGAGTCCCGGTCGAGCTGGTGCACCAGGAGCGCTTCGCCAGTGGAGCGGGCACCGGGACCGCGGTGACGGTGCCGCGGAAGATGACCGTCGAGGAGGACGGGGACGCCGTCGGCACGGTGGTGGTCGAGCCCGGCCAGACACTGCTCGACGCGGGACTCGCCGCGGGGCTGCCGATGCCATACTCCTGCACGGTCGGGAACTGCGGCGACTGCATGGTGCGACTCCGCAGCGGAGAAGTCACGCAGAACGAGCCGAACTGCCTCACGCCACAGCAGCAGGCCGACGGCTATGTCCTGACGTGCGTGAGCTGCCCCCTGTCGAAGGTCACCCTCGACATCGCGGACCCGTGATCGCCGGCTGGTCGCCCCACCGCGGCCACCGAAACCAGGCGCGCATGCGCTGACGCTGACGCTGACGGAGCGGGAAGGCCGATTCGTCACGGGCGGCTACGTCGCCCTGCCTGACCGGTTCGTCAACCGGTCGCTGTGCACCTCATATGTGCAACCCGCATATGTGCAACCCGCAGCAGCTGCACAGGTAACTTGGCGGTGCGTTCAGGATGGGCGGCGGTGACGTAACTGGCTGTGCCTGTTTCTTCGGGAGTCGTTTGGTGGGGACTTCGGGAGTCACCCAGGGAGGCGTCGGCTTGATCAATGTCAGTGACTTGTGATGTCACTCGGCACGCTGGCGGGTCACAAGGCGAGGCATTTGAGCGGTTTGCCATTTTGGGGCGACCGTGCTGCGTGGGCGGTCGTGTGGTACTTCGCTTCCGCCCTCGGCGGGACTGCGTAGGGCTGGGATTCAGGACGGATCATGAGGGGCTTGTGCGTCTGAAGAACGCCTACTTGGAGACCGCCGCGCAGGCCGTAGCCCTGCTGGACGCACCAGAAGTGGCCGTCTCCTGGGAGAAACCCAGCGCGTTGGCGCAGTGGACTGTCGGTGGTCTGGCCGGCCACCTCGCCTATCAGATGTTCAGCGTGGATCCGGCACTGGAAGGACCCGCCTCTGAGCAGGAACCTATCCCTGTGCGAGGTTGTCCGGCGCCGACCCGTTTTGGGTGCAAGAACCGGCCGCTCGTCCGTGGCATCGGTGCCTCACCCGTCCCGGAAAGAACCCTCCGCCCCTTTGAGGCCCTGCTATAGCACCTCCAGGGCTGGAGACCGGTCATTCCGCTGCGTAATGGTATGGCTCCGGAAAGACCTGGATATGGATGGCGCAGCCTTATCTGTCCCTGGCCGCCCATCGGTGTACAACGGAGGTTCAGCCGCGTGATCGCCGCTTCGGATGTCGCAGCGCACATCAAGGAGTTCGACGAGAAGGGGTTCCTGGTGCTTCCGGACCTTCTGCCCAGCCTTTTCGTCGGACGTCTGACACGGGAGGTCGACCACTGGGTGGATTCCGGGTTGCGACAGCGTTCCATCGACGCCTGCTTACGCCCGGATCGGTGCCCGGTACCGGAGACGGTCGAGCTGGAGATGACGGCACACGGGGAGCTGGCCGCGTTCCCGCCGCTGCTGGAGCTGCTGGAGGACGAGAACCTGCTCGGCCCTGCCTTCGTGTTCCACCACCTCCACAGTGACCGCCGCCCCTCCGGAGCCCCGGGCAAGCCCTGGCATCACGACTACGAGCAGCGACCCCAGCGGCATCGGCGGCTTCCGATGGTTCACGTTCTTCACTACATCCAAGGCCTGCGGCCGGGCATGGGCGCTCTCGCCGTGCTGCCCGGCTCGCACCACGAGGTCGCGGAGAAGGACGCCCGCAGTCATCTCGGGACGGGCGCCCTGCCGGGAGAGGTACTGATCGCCGAGCTGCCCCCGGGGTCAGCGGTGGTTCTCCACTCTGCGCTGTTCCACACCCGACGTGCCGGGGACGTGTCCGCGGCCGACGGCACCGACAGGTACATGATCGACGCGTCGTACTGCCGTACGGGCGAGCTGTGGCCGCCGGTCAAGCCGTACTGGCGCCGGATACTGGCGGTCGGCCGGGAGCGCAGGCTGGGACAGGGACGGTGGGCGGAGTTGTTCGAGGAACGTCATTTCGGCGTGTACGAGCCGGGCGACGCCGGGCGGGCGGCATGAAGGTCCTGGAGGCCGTCTCCTTCGACACGGTCCTGGGTCATTTCACGCGGCACCATCCCTACCACCCTGGGGACATAGCCAACTCCAACGACGAGGCGAAGACCCATATTCGCAACGCTCAGGCCCTCGCGGAGGGCCGCTGGCACCGGGTACTGCTGGAGGGGCCGGAGGTCAGCGGCGTGGTGCTGCCCTGGCATCTGGGCGAGGACGGGGAGGTCGAGCTGATCCCGAGGACGGGCCTCACCGTGCGGGCCGCCGCCGCCCGGCTGGCGGCACTGGGGGATGCGTACGCCGCGTCCAATCCGCTGTGCGCCCGCAAGCTGGCCCGCCAGGTCCACGCCGCGCCCACCGCGGTGTTCCTGAGCACCAGGGCAGTGGGAGGACCGGACTACGAGGGACTGTCCGTCCGGGAAGGGCTGATCCACCTGGACGGATTGCACCGGATGCTGGCCTGGGAGCGGGCGAAACGCCTGGCGCCCGGCCAACTGCTGAACGCGTACGTGGCGGGCCTATCCTCGGCCGACGTAGGGCATGGCGCTGGGCATGACCAGGACGGACTGGATGTTCACCCCGACCGGAAGGGCGGCCATGGCCCGGACCATGTCGACCACGTGCCGGATGTCCATGGTGGGCTCCACCCGCAGTGAGCCGTCGGGCTGCCGGACAGCGGGCTGCGGACGGTCGGCGGGGGTCACGTTGCCGATGTCGATCTGGCCACAGGAGATGTCGTAGCGGCGGCCGTCGAGGGAGAGCGAGCGGGTGATGCCGGCCACGGCGTGTTTGGCCGCGGTGAACGCGACCGAGTCCGGCCTCGGCATCTGGGCGGACGGGGCCCCGTTGTTGACGATCCGCCCGCCCCGGGGGGTCTGCGCCTTCATGATCCGAAAGGCCGCCCGCGAACACAGGAAGGTTCCGGTGGCGATCGAGTCCATCACCCGATGCCAGTCCGCCACGTCCACGTCCTCGGTGGGCGTGTACGGCATGACGTCAGCGGCGTTGTTGAACAGCAGGTCCAGGCGTCCCCACCGTTCCACCACTGCGGAGAACAGCGCGTCCACGGACTCCGCGTCGGTGACATCTGCGGGCAGCACCACCGCCCGGTCGCGGTCGCGGGTATCGGCGAGGCGCGCCGAATCACGCAGCCGCTCCTCTCGACGGCCGGTCAGCACGACCGTCCAGCCGTCGGCCAGCAGACCCAGGGCACAGGCCTGCCCGATACCGCTCCCCGCCCCCGTGACCACAGCCGTCCTCACCACACCGCACCACCCCTTCCTCTCACGCCGTCCATGACGCCGGTCCGAACACCCGCAAGCGTGTCCCCGGGCACACCTCAGCAAACAGGAGCAACCGTGAATGACCGTTTACAGGCGCTGCACGGCACGGACGGCAGCAGGTCGTGGTTCGAGCGTGCGCAGCACTCCCTCGCGGGCGGGATCAGTTCGTCCTCCCGCCTCACCTCCACAGGGCCGCATCCCTACCCGCTCTACATCAGCAGCGGGTCCGGCTCCCGGATCCGGGACGTCGACGGCAACGAGTACATCGACTACCTCATCTCCTACGGCAGCGCCGTTCTCGGCCATGCCCCGCCCGTGCTGACGGACGCCCTCACCCAGGTGCTGCACAGCGGCACGATGTTCGGCACCTGCAACGTCCCGGAGGTAGAGCTGGCGGAGACGATCTGCCAGATGGTGCCCTGCGCGGAACTCGTCCGCTTCGCGAACTCCGGCAGCGAGGCCGTACAGGGCGCCGTACGTACCGCCCGTGGCCACACCGGGCGCTCTCGGATCCTGAAGTTCGAAGGGCACTACCACGGGTGGTCGGACACCCTGGCGATCTCGAACCGCCCCACGGAGCACGAGGCCGGCCCCTCCGACACGCCACGGCCCGTCCCGCACTCCCCGGGAATCCCCGCCGGTGTCGTGCAGGACGTCGTGGTCTGCCCCTGGAACGACCTGACCGCGCTGCGTGCGATGCTCGACGCCCATGCCGGGGAGCTCGCCGCCGTCATCTGTGAGCCGATCGTCGCCAACAACGCCTGCACCATGCCCGAGGCGGGATATCTGGAGGCCTTGCGCGAGGAGTGCACCACCCGCGGCATCGTGCTGATCTTCGACGAGGTCTGCACCGGTTTCCGCACGGGCCCCGGCGGGGCCCAGGCCCTCTTCGGCGTGGAACCCGACCTCGCCTTGTTCTCCAAGGCCCTCGGGGGCGGCCTGCCCATCGCCGCCTTCGCCGGACGCCAAGAGATCATGGACGCGCTCGCCTCAGGACGGCTCAAGCACGGCGGCACGTACAACGCCTCGCCGCTGTGCGCGACGGCCGCCCTGGTGACCCTGCGGCAACTCGGCGATCCCGCCGTCGTCCAGCGGATCGACGACACCGGCCGCCAGGTGATGGAGACGGCACGGAAGGCGGCGCACGACCAGGGAATCCCCTGCTCCGTGCAAGGCGTCGGTGCCATGTTCCAGACCGTCTTCACCGCCGACGGCCGCCCCACCCGCAACTACCGCGACCTGCTGCGCGTCGACCAGGTCCGGTCCCATGCCTTCCGGCATGAACTCCTCAAACGCGGAGTCCACGCCAATGCCTTCCCCATGGCCTGCTGGTTCGTCTCCGCCGCGGTCACGGACGACGACCTCGCGGCCACCTGCGAGGCTGTCACGGAAGCGTTCAAGGCCCTGTGACGACAAACCCGCGATCACCCCGCTGGACCTGAACCCGGGGAGACGACGTCGGCATTCCCGTCCTTTGGAGCACACGCCGACGGCGCCGTTGACCGCCGGCTGTCTCCTTCTCCTCCTCGCAGGACCGGACGACGTGACGCAGATCGACGTGGTGGTGCCTAAGGGCTCGAGTACCGAGTGCGGTATCAGTGACGGTCAGCTGCTGATCCTCACCGGCGCTCTGGGGACCGGACGGTCGTGCAGGAGACGGGCCGTCCGGTGTTCACCCTGAATGCGGACCACCCGGCCGGGTATTACATGCGCCCGGACGACAGCCGCCACGTCCCCGACCACAGTTATCAGGGAAGGCCTACCGCATCTGGGCGTTCGGTGGGGCTGGGCCTGGAGCCTCTCGCACGGCAACGTCGGCCAGGGCGGCACGGATGGTGTGCAGACCACCGATCTCCACTCGAAAGCGGATCGGCCTCTTCGTCGGAGACGGTCGGGGAGGATGTGCATGCCCTGGTGGCTGCCTTCCCGTACCTCGTCCGTTCACTGCTACCGCTCTAGGCTCGGGTGACATCGACCGGAAGGATGACAAAAGCGTGCGTGAGCAACGGAGAGCCACGGAGGCGCAGACGGCGCCGCAGGCCACCGCCGGGCGTAGGGCGCCCCTCACCGGTATGGCCGCGCTTCAGCAGCGCGCGGGGAACGCGGCGGCAACCCGCTGGGTGCAACGCCAGGCGGGCGCCCTGAACGAGCACTACGCCACGAGGCCCACGGAGCACCCCGAGTGGGGGCCGTACCAGCAACTGACAAAGGCTGCGGGCATTCCCCAAGCCGATGCCGACGACGCTTGGCAACTCCTGCTCGGTGGGGTCGACTCGCAGCGCGCGCTGAACGATGAGGCCGCGGCGAGAACGAGTGACCGCCAGGAGCAGCGCGAGATCCGTGCGACGAACACGTGGTACCGGGAGTTCGTCAAGCTCATGACCAAGCATCTGGAGATCAAGACGCCCACCATGGCCCTGTGGGCCGGCGGTATCGAGGTCAACGATTACGCGTACGAGAAGGGCCACACACCGCTGGCGCAGACCCGGATCGGCAGCGTGCTCAACGTCCTGGAACTGCATCCGGACTGGAAGCTGACAGGGCCGATGTGGAGCATCCTGTCCAAGGCTTTCGTGTCCCTCGCCACCGGACCCGTGCACATCTTCGTGCGGGCCTACTCTCCCGACAGCATCCTCATCAGGCTGGAAGTCCCAGAGCTCCGACTGGTCCAGCGGTTGAACCCGAACGTGAAAATGATCTGGCACCCCCTGTACACCGGTGCAGACGGGCGGACGAGGGAGATCTCCAGAGACTGCCAGCTCGTCGACAACGCAGAGTACGACGGACGTGACACGTGTGTGAGCGCCCTCATCCAGTACCTCAGGCTTTTCCACGACGAGAGCAACTCCCAAGCCGCCCCCGCCCACAAGAGCATGGAGCAGCTGCTCGTCGCGAACGGCCACAAGGACGGTGTCTGAATCGGCAGCCCGACCAGCTGACCCGGTGATGAACCGCTCCGGGATCGGTGGAGGCTCTGTGCGTTGACTCCAGCCGCCGGTTGGGGCTGGTGTTGAGCGTAGTGGTTGGTCTCGTGCTCGTGGGGTGGGATGGCTCCGATCGCGGTGTGGAGGCGCGGTGTGGAGGCACTGGTTGTCGAACCAGTCGACCCATTCCGCGGTGCCGAGTTCGACGTCGGCGAGGCCGTGCCAGGGCCTGCGAGGCTTGATCAACTCTGTCTTGTAGAGGCCGATCTGGGATTCCATGAGCGCGTTGTCCAGGGCGTCGCCGACGGTGCCGATCGAGGCGTCGACACCCGCCTCGAGGAGGTGCGCGGTGAACGCGAAAGACGTGTATGGGCTGCCGGCATCCGAATGATGAACGAGGCCCGGTCCAGAGGGAGTTCCAGAGCGTTCTCGACGCCACAGGGCCATGTCGAGGGCGTCGAGGACGAGCTTGGCCCGCTTACTGGTGGCGGCGGACCAGCCCACGATCGCCCGGGAGAACACGTCCACGACGAACGCGACGTAGACGATCCCGGACCAGGTGGCGACATAGGTGAAGTCCGCGACCCGTCTCTCGTTCGGCCGGGACGCCGTGAAGTCGCGTTGCAGCAGGTCAGCTGCCCGATCATGGCCGTCGTCCCGGACGGTGGTGCGGATCTTCTTCCCTCGCCGGACGCCTTCCAGGCCCAGGTCGCGCATCAGCCGGGCGACGGTGCAGCGGGCCACCGGTATGCCCTCGCGATGCAGCTGCCGCCAGACTTTCCTGACCCCGTAGACGCTGAAGTTGTCCGTGTGGACGCGGCTGATCTGCGTCTTCAGTTCGGTGTCGCGGACTGTTCGGGTGCTGGGTGTGCGGTTCTTCGCCGCGCAATAGGTGCTCGTCGCGATCTTCAGTCCGTGGCTGATCAGGACTCGGCAGATCGGCTCGACTCCGAACACCTTCTTGAACTCGTCGATGAACACTACGAGCGCTTCGACGGCCGGTCGAGCTCGGCCGCGAAGAAAGCCGATGCCGCCTTGAGGATCTCGTTGGCCCGCCGAAGTTCGGCGTTCTCCGCCTTCAGGCGCTTGATCTCTGCAGCCTCGTCCGAAGTCACGCCAGTCACGCCCGGGCGCTGGCCGGCATCGACTTCGGCTTTGCGGACCCAGGTCCGGACCGTCTCAGCGGCACCGATCCCGAGCTTCGCGGCGACCGCCTTCATCGCGGCCCACTCGGTCGGGTAATTCGGGCGGACCTCCGCGACCATGCGCACCGCACGCTTACGAAGCTCGGCAGGATAGGGGGACGGACGTGCCATGACTCGATCCTCTCAGGGAATCGAGCCTCCACCAGCCCCGGAGCGGTTCACACACCTGCCTGGTTCACGCCCAGGCCCGCCTCGACGCCGTCGCACGTCACAGCGACGTCGACGGACCAACCGGCACACCCTGAAGGGCCGTCAACACACCTTCGCCCGTGTCGACTTCCGCCCGCCCAACACACACCTGTCAAACCACTGACACACCAGCGATGAAGCACCCGCGACAAACACAGAAACACGATCGACCTGTGATCGACGACACACATGTGAGTAGGCTGTGTCCTCATGTGAATGAGTACGATCCAGCTTGTCATGCACCATCCATCCTCGGATGCCTCTGCTCAGCGAACCGCTGTCAGCGATGGGCGGTGTCCGCCTCTCATCGCAGGGCGGACAGCAGAGGCCAGTGCACACACCCAAGGGCCTTGGCCTACTCGGCGTGCTTCGAGCTGTTCGGAGCCATCATCAGGAGGGTCAGTTGCGACAGGAGTTCCTTCGAAGAGGCTGGCACATAGCCGGTGCCGCGCTCGTCGCAGGCTTAGTGGGGTTGTTCTCGGCGCTGGCCGCCGTGCAGATCGCCCTGCGCGTGGTGATCGCGCACAGCAGTACGTATCTGGACGTTCTCGTAGCCGAGCATCTCGCCCCGGATTGGTCGGGCACCGTGTCCCAGGGTCTCGATCACAACAACACGACGTCCTCGGCCGACTGTCGTGATCAGTCCGATCTGGACAACACCAACGCGTATTCCCGGCAGCGGTGCAATTCGGGGTGGTGTGTCTATCTGTATGACTACTACTTCGAGAAGGACGTGGCGGTCGAGAACGTCGCCGATGCCGGAGGGCACGTCCATGACTGGGAGCACATCGCGGTCTGGGTGAAGGACGACCTGCCGCGGTATGTGGCCGTGTCTGCGCATGGCTCGTACACCGTGAAGCCGTTCAGTGAGGTCCGTTGGGAGGGCACTCACCCCAAGGTCGTGTATCACAAGGACGGCGGCATGACTCACGCCTTTCGCTTCGCCGAGGCGGGCGACGAGCCGCCGGAGAACTACTACCACAACTGGCGGCGTCCGGCGCTCGTCTCCTACAACGGCTTCCCCAGTGGGCTGCGGGAGAAGCTCTATGCCGCGGACTTCGGCAAGGCGACGATGGGTACCAAGGACTCGGCGTTCGCGGGCAACCTCTCCGGTGCCATCCCGTCCGTTCCGGGTGAGTGCCATAACGTGCCTGATGGTGCAGGCACGAACTGTGATCCTCCTGTCCCGGTCTTCTCTTTCGACTACAACGCTGATGACGGCTCTCCGGGCAACCCGCAGAGCATGACCCGCATGGTCTTCGACATGAAGCACCAGACGAGCTCCGCCGCTGCCGTGCAGGTGAGAGGTGAGGGCGGGGCGCCGGCCAACGACGCCGACGCGGACGACGCATATGACCAGAGTGGCGTGGTCCACACCTTCTTCAAGGACAAGTTCGGGCGTAACAGCATCGATGGCGGCGGCATGGCGCTGAAGTCGTATGTGCACTACGACTCGAACTTCCGGAATGCCTTCTGGAACGGTTCGTTCATGACGTACGGCGACGGCATGCTGTCGCAGGACGTCTCTGGTCATGAGATGACGCATGGCATCACCGAGAACACCGCGGGCCTTCAGTACGCGTTCCAGTCGGGGGCGCTGAACGAGAGCATCTCCGATTTCTTCGGTGAGATGACCGAGCGAGCGGCAAAGGGGCAGAACGACTGGCTGGTGGGTTCGGACATGGCGGTCATGGAGCCTATTCGGTCCATGGCGGATCCGACCGCGTACGCTCAGCCGAGGCACATGAGTGCGTATGTGCAGTCCTGCTTCGACCATGGTGGTGTGCACACCAACAGTGGAATTCCGAATTATGCGTTCTACCGCATGTCCGTTCTCATGGGTGCCGACACCACCACCAATATCGTGTGGCGGGCGCTGACGCAGTACCTTTCTCCGACGTCGACGTTCGCCGATGCACTGACGGCCATGGTGACTGCTGCCTCTGATCTCTATGGCGCGTCGTCTCGTCAGGCCTCTGTGACCAGCAGTGTCTGGACGAATGAAGTCGGGATCGAGTCGAGCACCCCGGACCCGCGGCCTGAGCCCTGCGCCGGCGGCATCACCGTTTCGTGTCTGACTCTGCAGCAGGTGTACGACAACTCCCAGGCGTTGGCGGCTGATGGTGCCTCGCTGGAGGACGTGGCCGGTTCGCTGATTCACATGTACGAGACCGGTGCGATCTCGCAGTCTCCCGCCGTCGTCTACTACGAGAAGCTCTTCCTGGACAACAGGGAAGATGTGGATGCCACGTTGGAACTCAGTGGCCCGTTGCTGGATCAGTTCGTGCAGACGATCCAGGACTGGGCGCCCGTGTTCCAGGTGGTGGGCACGGAGCAGGCCGACACGGTCGTGATGACGCAGGAGCAGGTCGATTCGGCCGATGCCCTCATGGAGGCGATGGTCACCGCGGCCGGTGAGGAAGGCAAGACGCGACTGGCCGAGCTGATCACCAAGGAGTGGGCGAGGATGGACGCGCAGCACCTGGTGGGCCTCAGCGTCACCGCGGGCATCCACTACCTCGACGGCATCGCCGAGCAGGTGCCCGCTCCTGCTCCTGGACCGGCTGCGCCGTCGCTGGCTTCCACGTTCGACAACGTGTCGGTCACGCAGGACACCGCTACCGATGCCGGTGACATCGACGGTGGCGGGACCACCTTCTCCGCGCAGGCGCTCGCCGCGTCCGGGGTGACGCCGGGTTCCACGGTCGCCCATGACGGTGTCCCGCTGACCTGGCCCGCCACGGCCGGCGCCGGGGAGCCGGACAACACGGTCGCCTCCGGTCAGACCATCGCGGTCAGCGGCTCGGGTGACACGCTCGGCTTCCTGGTCTCGGCCAGCTACGGCCCCGCGGGGGGTAGCAGGCGCTCGGCGATGCCGGGGTGACCGCGGGCTCGACCGTCTCCCACAACGGGCTCGACTTCTCGCCGCCGAGCACCTCGACCACCGCGGCCGCGACCTCCTCCGGCCCGGCGGGCGGCATGCGCGGGTACCGACTCGAC
Organism: Streptomyces sp. NPDC059895; assembly: GCF_042731035.1. Taxonomy (NCBI): domain Bacteria; kingdom Bacillati; phylum Actinomycetota; class Actinomycetes; order Kitasatosporales; family Streptomycetaceae; genus Streptomyces; species Streptomyces sp. NPDC059895. The sequence goes on along the minus strand of NZ_JBHWKO010000043.1, from coordinate 33,088 downwards.
CAGGGAGTGTGCAAGCGGGCGGTCCCGGCTGCTCACACACGTGTGAGGGGCGATGATCGCACGCGACGGCAGCCGCCTGGAGGAACTGGTCGGCGCCCTGCGGCACGCTTTCAGGCCGTCAGCTGTCGTCCGGTTCCGCGATCAGCGCGGCGGCGGCCTGCTGCGCGAGCCAGCGCTCGGTCTCGTCCCAGGACCAGCCGCGTTCGGCGACGAACAGACGCCAGGACGGCAGCCCGAGCAGGAACCAGAGCATGTCGGTGGCGCGTTCAGGGCCCAGGCCGGGGCGCAGGGCGCCCAGTTCCGCGAGGCGTTCGGTGAGCACGCCGAGCGCCTGGCGGTAGGCGGTGGCGACCTGGGTGAGCGCTTCCTCGACGTGTCGCTCCACCGCGGCGGCCGTGATCATGACCTGGACGATGTCGAGGTGGCGTTCGTTGTCCAGGCGTACGCCGTGGGCCATGGCCGCGACGGCCGCCCGGGCGTCGGGCGCGGTGCGGACGGCGTCCAGTGTCCGTTCGACGACCGGGTCGTCCACCCCGCGGTTCATCAGGACGGTCAGGATCGCCGACTTGCCGCCGGTGCTCGCGTACACGGTGGGTACGGCGGTTCCGGCCTCCCGGGCGATGTCGCCGATGGTGACCTTCGCGTACCCGTGCTCGACGAAGAGCCGCAGGGCGGTGTCGAGAATCGTCGTCCGTGTCACCGCGGCGGCTTGTGCCCGTCTGTCGTTGCGGTACGGCCGCCGCCGCCCGTCGGCCTGTGCGCTCACGCTGTGCTCGCCGGGTACGGGCGGACGCGTTCTCTGCTGTCCATCCGTCCATGATGCCCTGCCGCACGGGCACGCACCGAGGGGGCTGTCTGTCCCCGCGCAGGTCAGGGACGTGATCACAGGCCCAGGTCGACGGCGAGACAGGAGGAGATCGCCACCTGCCAAAGCGGTGATGGATGAGAGGGGCGGACCGTGTTTCACTGGTGCGGGCCCCCACACGTGTGCCGCCGCCCCCGTCGCCGCGGGCGCCTCGGCGGTCGTCCGCATTTCCCGGAGGAGACCATGTCCGTGTCCACCACCGACACCCCCGTCGAACCGCCCTCGGGCCACCGGGCCGTCGAGAACCTGATCGCCCGCTACGCCGAGCTCGCGGACGACGGCGACTTCGCCGGGCTCGGCGTACTGCTCGCCGACGCGGTCTTCACCGGCAGCGGCGCTCCCGTGACCGGCCGCGACGCGATCGACCAGATGTTCCGGGACACGCTGATCGTGTACGCCGACGGCACGCCCCGGACCCAGCATGTCGTCACCAACGTCGCCGTCGAGGTCGACGAGGCGGCGGGAACCGCCCACGCGCGCTCCCGTGTCACCGTTCTGCAGGCGACGCCCGACCTGCCGTTGCAGGTCATCGCCGCCGGCCGCTACCACGACGGCTTCGAGCGCCGGAACGGCCTGTGGCGCTTCGTGAGCAGACGTGTCCGCATCACCCTGGTCGGCGACGTGAGCCGCCATCTGCGGCGTCCGTCATGACGGTCTCGTCATCACGGTCTCGTCATCACGGTCTCGTCATCACGATCTCGTCATCACGGTTCACCTCCGCTCGGACACACATGTGCGCGCTGCCGCCAGGCGTCGGGTATCCACCTGAACCTGACAGACCGCCATCGGCACATGTGTCCCGCGGGGCCGGTGCTGTACAAAGGTGCCGGTCCCGCGTCCGGACCCGGCTGTCCGGAACGCAATCCGTCCCAGGAACATGACTCGCGCGGGGGAACGTATGGCACGCCGAAGCATCGCAATCACCTACCGGACGATGGCCGCGATCGCGCGGCCTCTCGTGATGCTGCTGTTCCGGCGGGACTGGACGGGTGCGCACCACATTCCCGCCGAGGGCGGGTTCATCGCAGCGGTCAACCACAACTCGTACATCGACCCGGTGGCATACGGATGCTTCCAGTACTCCGCCGGCCGTCCGCCGCGTTTCTTCGCCAAGGAGGGCCTGTTCCAGGGGGCGTTCGGGCGGCTCATGCGGGCCATGAAGCACGTCCCGGTGGCCCGTGGCGGTGCGGGGGCGCTGCGGGCCCTGGACCTGGCGGCCGCCGGGGTACGGGCGGGCGAGGGGGTCGTCTTCTATCCGGAGGGCACCCTCACCCGTGATCCGGACCTGTGGCCCATGGCGGGCCGGACGGGGGTCGCGCGGGTCGCGCCGGCGACCGGGTGTCCGGTGATACCGGTGGCGCAGTGGGGCGCCCACCTGCTGCTGCCGCCGTACGGGCGGATGGGCCGGCTCCTCCCCCGCCGGACCCACCGGGTGCTGGCCGGGCCGCCGGTGGACCTTACCCGTTTCCAGGGCCGGGAGCCGGGGCCCGAGCTGTGGCGGGAGGTGACGGACGTGATCATGGCGGCGGTGACGGCACAGCTGGCGGAGCTGCGGGGTCTGCCCGCACCGACCGCCGCCACCACCACGTACGGGCCGTGAGGCGTCAGGCGTCAGGCGTCAGGCTGCGAGAGTTTCGCCAGCTGGGTGAGCCACAGCTCGTGCAGGCGCTGGGCCCACGCCTGGGACACGGTGTCGAGGGACTTGGGGACGCCGGCCCGGACGACGTTCTCGACCACGACCTCCGTGCCGCCGTCGACCTCCGTGAGCAGCCACGCCTGGTACAGCTGGACTCCGGCGCCGATGCCCAGCCAGCCGATCCGGCGGGGTGGCACGGACTCCCCCACGAAGACCTCGAAGTGATACCCGGCCCAGTGCACGTCGAAGGTCTGGGTGAGGCTCATAGCGCTCACCTCCCGGCACTCAGGGACCCCGTTCGGCCACTCCGCCACGTCGGTGAGCACCCTGAAGGACCGCTCCGGCGGACCGGGTACGACGGCTTGCGCCCGGTGGAAGCTGTGGGCTTCGGCAGGTGAGAACCCGGACGGCCAGTGGATGTCCGGGTGGCTCTGCGAGGTGTCGTACATGCGCGTTCTCTCTCGGGCTGCTGCTCGGCCCGGGGGGCGGGCCGGGGTCTGGCCGGGGTCGGGCCGGCGAGGGGGCGAGGGTGTCGAGGGCGCGACCGTCACGGGGCGTTCCCTCACACAGTGTGCGGGTGGGCGGGTGGTCGCGCATACGTCATCCGACCGGCTCCGCTCAGCCGACGTCCTCCAGGTCGAGGGCGGCCAGGGCGTCCCGCAGGGCGGCTCGGGAGTTGATGCCCAGCTTGGGATAGATCTGGTACAGATGTGTGCCGATCGTCCGGTGCGACAGGAAGAGGCGTTCGGCGATCTGCTTGTTGGTCAGCCCGGTCGCGGCCAGGGTCGCGATCTCCAGTTCCTGGACCGTGAGCGCGCCCTTGCGCTGCGCGGTGACCGCCGCCGTGTGGCCGCTCGCCCGCAGTTCGGCCGCGGCGCGTTCCGCCCAGGGCCTCGCTCCGAGCCTCTCGAACGCCTCGGCCGCCGGGACGAGTTGTCACGGGCCTCCTTCGTCGCGCGTCGGCGCCTGAGGCATTCGCCGTAGAAGAGCCGGACCCGTGCGACGTCGAACACCCAGTCCTCGGGGTCGACCTGGGACAGGGCCCGCTCGAACAGGTCCAGGGCGTCGTCGCCGGGTGTCGTCAGGGCCTCGCAGGCCAGGACGAGCATGTGCAGGCGCGGGGAGAGACGCGCCATCGCGGAGTCGCGCAGGGCCGCCGCGTGGGTGGCCGCCTCGGCGGGGCGGCCCGACCTGACGGCGGCCTCCACCAGGTCCAGGGCGCCGGTCATGGAGTGCGGCCGGAAGGGGGCGAGGGGGGGGTGAGCGGGTTGATGGCGGTGGCGTGCCGCAAGGCGGTGTCGAAGTCGCCGGTGCCGAGGGCGGCCAGGCACCTGGCGTGGAAGGCGAGGGCGCGGGCGCCGTGGGCGCCGTGGGGCACGGCCCAGCCGACGATCTCCTCGCACAGCGCGTCGCTGGTCTCCGCGTCGCCGCGGGAAGCGGCCACCAGCGCCTGCACGAACTGGAACTTGCAGGCGAAGAAGGGGTAGCCGTAGTCCTCGCACAGGCCGAGCCCCTCGGCGGCGAACTTCACGGACTCGTCCCAGCGGCCCTTGTAGAAGTCGTCGAGGCACGGGTGGATCAGGGCGGACAGGTGCCTGCGGACGGGTGCGGTGCCCGCGCGGCCCTGTTCGACCAGGCGCAGGGAGGCCTCCCGTACGTCTGCAAGCCAGTCCGGGTAGACGGCGCAGGTGCTGACCCGGACGGTGTGGGTCGCGTCGCCCATGTCGGCGAGGAGCGTGTCCAGGCGGTCCAGCGCGCGGTATCCGGTGCGGGCGGGGTCGGCGAAGGTGTGCGCGCACACCCACAGCAGGTCGGGGGGTGCGGGGGTCATGCGGTCCAGGGCCCGGAACAGCGGTTCCCACTTCCGCGGGTCGCCGCTGTACCAGCACAGGGTGATCAGGGTGAACAGGGCTTCGACGAGAGAGTCGTCGGAGGCGTCGTAGCCGTGTCCGCCCGCCTCGACCGCGCCGACCAGCAGCCGGTGGGCGGTGTCGACGTCGCCTTCCTCGTTGATCAGCAGGAGGGCGGAGGCGGCCGCCGCGTGCAGGGACTCCTCCCGGGTGGCGGGGTCGGCGCGGCGGGCGCCGACCAGCAGGCTGGAGGCGTCCGCCATGCCACCGCCCGCGTCGGTGCCGATGTAGGCGGCCTCCGCCAGGCGGCGGCTCCCGTCGGCCGGGGACGGGCTGAGTCCGGCGGCACGGGTGAGGGCGGCCATCGCGCCGAGTGCGTCGCCGCGTTCGAGACGCAGGCGGGCGGCCTGTTCCAGGAGTTCGGCGACGTTCTCCTCCGGTCCGGTGGTCGCTTCGCCGAGGCGGTGGGCGCGGCGCTCGGGCTGGTCGGTGAGGACAACGGCGAGTGCCTGGTGTGCTCTGCGGCGGTCGGCGGCCGACGCCTGGGCCACCACCGCGGCCCCGATCAGGGGGTGCCGGAACGACAGTGTCCGGGAGGTCGCCGAGATCGCCACCAGCCGGTCGCGCTCCGCAGCCTCCAGGGCCTCCACGGCGGCGCCGCCTCCCGCGGCCGCCTCGACGACGGTGAGGGTCGCCGAGGCCTTCGAGTGCCGCGATCAGCAGCAGTTCCCGGCCGGCGGCGGGGAGGTCGGCGACGCGGGCGGCGAACAGCGCCTGGAGGCGCTCGCTGAGCGGCAGGACCGAGGGCACCGCCGACGGCGCGGTGCGCTGCTCGCGGTCGAGGGCGGTGGGCAGTTCCACCAGTGCGAGCGGGTTGCCGTGCGCTTCGGCGGTGATACGTCGTCGTATCGCGTGGGACATGCCCGGGTGGGCCTCGGCGAGCAGGGCGGCCGAGGACGCTTCGTCCAGCGGCTTCAGGCGGTGCTCGGTGAGACCGCTGGAGGCGAAGAAGCCGTCGGAGGTGACGCGGGAGGCGGCGAGGAAGCTGATACGGCTGCCGACGAGCCGCCGGGCCACGAAACCGAGGACCGAGCTGGTGGGCCGGTCCAGCCACGGCAGGTCGTCGACGACGATCAGCAGCGGGTGTCCTGGGCGATGCGGCGCAGCAGCAAGGCCGCGGTGGAGATCAGCAGCCGGTTGGGCGGCGGGCCGCCGCCGATGCCGACCGCGACCTTCAGCGCGTCGCTGTGGCCGGGGTCGAGCAGGTCGAAGGTGTCGAAGAGGGGGACGAGGAGCTGGTTGAGGCCGGCGTAGCTGACGTCGGCCTCGAACTGCACGCCGTTCGCCCGCAGTACGCGGGTGCCCTCCGCCCTGGCCCGTGCCACCACCGCGTCGAGGATCGCGGTCTTGCCGATCCCGGCCTCTCCCGACAGCAGCAGGGCGGCACCGTGGACGGAGCCGTTGAAGTGGGAGCGTACGAACTCCAGGTCCTCCTCCCGCCCGATCAGCCGCGTCGAGGCGGGTCGGGCCGGGTGGTCCAGGTCGTTCATCGAGCTGCTGTCTCCAAAGCGCCGCGGTCCGAAGGCCCTTTGTGGGCCCTTATGGGGCCGTGTGCTGTACGCCGATGCCCCCTGCGTCGACGCTCGGCTTCGCACCATGTGCATTCGTCCGTCCGGGCACCGTGGTGCCCGCATGCCGGTCTGATCGTCTCAGGATACGACTGATGCCGGGATGGTCAGGTCATGGCGTCGGCATCCAGGACCGCCGCGGTGAAGGCCGCGGGCTGTTCCTGGGGCAGGTTGTGGCCCGCGTCCGGGACGACATGGTGGGTCCAGGGTCCGGTGAAGTGGGCGGCGTAGCCGCTTCCGTCGGTCGGCGGGATGACGCCGTCGGCCTGTCCGTCGAGGATGACGGCGGGCACGGTGATCCTCGGCTGGTCCAGCAGCCGCCGCTCCAGTTCGGCGTAGCGGGGGTCGCCGGGGGCGGTGGCCAGGCGGTGGCGGTAGCTGTGGATCACGACGTCGACGTAGTCCGGGTTGCCCCAGAGCCGGGCCGCCTCCTCGAACTCGGCGTCGGTGAACCGCCACTTCGGCGAGTTGCGGTGCCAGACGACCCGCGCCAGGTCCTCCCGGTCGCGCTGGAGTCCCTTCCGGCCGCGCTCGGTGGTGAAGTAGAAGAAGTATCAATAGCCCTCCTCCAGGGCGGGTGCCAGGGGCTCCCGGGCGCGTGCGAGGTTCTGGACGAGGTAGCCGTTGACGGAGACCAGGCCGGTGCAGCGCTCCGGCCACAGGGCGGCGGCGACGTCACCGGCCCGGCCGCCCCAGTCGTAGCCGGCGAACAGGGCTCGCGGGAGGTGCAGCGCGTCCATGAAGGAGATCAGGTCCTGGCCGAGCGCGGCCTGTTCACCGGAGCGGAAGGTGTCCGCGCGGCGGAAGCGGGTCTGTCCGTGGCGGCGCAGGTAGGGGACGTAGCAGCGGTAGCCGCGGTGGGCGAGCGCGGGTGCCACCTCGGCGTAGGAGCCGACCGGGCTGAAGGGCCAGCCGTGCAGGAGCAGTACCGGTTTGCCGTCCTTGGGGCCCACGTCGTGGTAGGCGATGTCGAGGAGGTCGGTGCGAGTGAGCGACATGATCAGCAGGCGACGACCCACCCCGCACGGCCTCGGCCCCCCTCCGGCACCGTCAAGGAGCCGCCACGTGTTCCCGGCACCCGGGTGCGCATACGCATATGCGGGAAGGGTGTCGCCGTCGTCACATGTGTGCGGTGGCCGGTTTTGATCTCCACACACGTGGTTGAACGTGCAAGAGTTTGACGCCTGCTGCATTCGACCGAGCAAGTCGCGCCGATGCCCTCCCCCGGCGGCGGCGCACACAGGAAAGGGCGGGTTGCATGGTCACCTCCAGAGCGGGACTGCGTACCACGGCGGTTGCCGCCACCATGACGGCGACGCTGATCGGCCTCGGTGCCGGAGCGGCGAACGCCGCCGGCTGGCCTCCGTTACAGGAAGGCGCGTACCTCTATTCCGGCACCACCGGCACCGGTTCGGTGACGGAGGTCGACCTCGGCGACCTCGGCACGTGTCACACGCTGTCGCGGGCGGCGAAGTCGATCCAGATCGCCGACGGCTCCCGATCCGTGGAGCTGTACCCCGCGGCGGGTTGCTCCGGGGCCACGTCCTGGCGCAGCGGGACCCTGACGCAGACCGACCTTCCGTGGTCGATGCTGAGCTACCGGGTGGTGCCGGCGACGTGACGGAGCCGGGGAGACCTCTTTTCACGCACGGGTGATCGATTACGGGACTTTGTTCCAGAACTCGGTCCCTCTGGTCCCTTCGGTCCCTTGATCCGCACGTGTCGATCCGCACATGTGCCCGCGCCGGACGCTTCCGGCGCGGGCACACTCCTCGCGGGCCGGGTGGCTCAGAAGGTCAGGCTCCAGCGGTCGAGGTAGCCGCCCTCGGAGGGCGGGATGCCGGGCACGGCCGGGGTGTAGTCGGTGACGCGGCGCTTCCAGACGCCGTCGGCGGGCAGCGCGGAGGCGTCGACGGTGAACGTGCCGTGGAGTTCCGTGCCGGTGTCCCACTCCAAGTCCTTGACCAGCAGGACGGTTCCGTCAGGGCCGATCAGCTGGACGACCTGGGCGCCGATGAAGGTGTGGACGATGTCCACCGAGACCTTCAGGTCGGCCGGGGCGTTCCCGGTGCGGCCGGTGACCGTCAGCGGTGTCTCGACGCTCTTCCAGGCGGCGTAGTCGTGGCGGTCGGGGTCGACGAAGAAGTCGCCGCCGGAGGCGATCACCGTCCAGTCGAAGGTGAACTGCCGTTTTTCGTCGGCCGAGTTGGTGAAGGTGAGGGTCGTCGGGTAGGTAGCGGCGGCGGTGGGTGTGCCGGAGATCATGCCAACGGACTCGTAGGCGTCGCTGGCGGTGCCGAACAGGTCGGACGCGGCCTGGAGGGTGGCGGTGCGCGCACCGGCGTAGTCGGTGGTGCTGGTCATGGAGTGGGTCAGGGCCTGGTACCAGACGTTGGTGGCGTTGTGCAGTCCGAGGCCGGAGACCGGGAGCCCGTCGTAGCTGGGGCTGTCGTTGTCGACGCCGCTGATCGTCTTGTGGCCGCTGCCCTCGGCGAGCAGGTAGGAGAGGTGATTGGCGACCCCGGCGCCGAAGTGCGGGTCGAGCAGGTGGGTGCCGGGCGTCCAGTAGTCCTGCGAAGTGCCTTTCTTGGAGGCGTCCTTGGAGGGCTGGTCCATGTACCGCAGGGGCTTGCCGGTGCCGCGGACGTCGGCGAGTTCGCCGATGGTGCAGTCGGGCGCGTCCTGCGGGTGTTCGCGTAGAACTCGACGGCGATGCCCAGGATGTCGCTGGTGGCCTCGTTGAGGGCACCGGACTCTCCGGTCTCCAGCAGGCCCGCGGTCTCGGAGGTGAGGCCATGGGTCATCTCGTGGGCGGAACCGGTTCCGTACCGGGATCGAGAACCGTACGAAGGTGTCCGGCGGGGCCATCGACGACTACGCGGCCACGGCCGGCGCCTTCCGCGCGATGATGGGCAGCCTCACGCCGGAGATGTTCCCCGGGGACCCGGAGCGGGCCGCCGAGGCCATCCACCAGGCCGTCAACGCGCCGGAGCCCGCCCACTGGGTCGTCCTGGGCAGCGACGCCCAGCGGCGTATCGGCGTCAAACTCGACCAGCTGCGGACGGAGTTCGAGGCGGGCCGGGAGCTGGCGTCCAGCACGGACTTCCCGGGGGCCGCCGAGAACGCGGTGCTCTGACCTCCACCCGCCCCCGCGCCCTCGCGTCGTGTCCCGTACACCGGGTCAGACGGTGATCGTCTTGTACTCGGTGTACGTCCCGAGGCCGACCGCGCCGTACTCGCGGCCGAGGCCGCTGGCCTTGAAGCCGCCGAACGGGCCGTCGAAGGCGACGGAGGCGCCGTTGACGGTGATGGTGCCGGTGCGGACGCGGCGGGCGACGGCCAGGGCGTGTTCCTCGTCGGCGGACCAGACCCCGCCGGACAGTCCGTACTCGGAGTCGTTGGCGATGCGGACGGCGTCGTCCTCGTCGTCGTAGGCGATGACGACCAGGACCGGGCCGAAGATCTCCTCCTGGGCGATGCGCATGGAGTTGTCGACGTCGGCGAAGACGGTGGGGGTGACGTAGTTGCCGTTCTCCAGGCCCTCCGGGATCTGGGGGCCGCCGGTGACGAGGCGGGCGCCCTCCTCGATGCCGAGCCGGATGTAGTTGCGCACCCGCTCCTGCTGGTCGGGGCGGATCATCGGGCCGATGAAGGTGTCGGGGTCGTTCGGGTCGCCGACCTTGAGCGACTCGACGAGTTCCTTCAGTGCGGCCACGACCTCCTCGTACCGGCCGCGCGGGGCGAGGATGCGGGTCTGGGCGATGCACGACTCGCCGTTGTTGAGCAGGGAGCCGAACCTCACGCCCGCGACGGCCTTGGCGATGTCGGCGTCGGGCAGGATGATCGCGGCCGACTTGCCGCCCAGCTCCAGGCTGACGCGCTTGAGCTGCTCGCCGGCGATCGCCGCGATACGGCGGCCGGCCCGGGTCGAGCCGGTGAAGGCGATCTTGTCGATCTCCGGGTGCGACACCAGGTGCTCGCTGGTCTCGCGGTCCGCGGGCAGGACGCTGATCACGCCTTTGGGCAGGCCCACTTGTTCCAGCAGTCCGGCCAGGAAGCCCATGCTCAGGGAGTTCTCCGGGGACACCTTGAGGATCACGGAATTGCCCGCGAGCAGGGCGGGGATGATCTTCGAAGTGGCCGAGGAGAAGGGCGAGTTCCACGGGATGACCGCGGCCACGACGCCGACGGCCTCGCGGCGCACCACGCTGCGCACCGGGGCGGCGGGGTCGGAGGGCGTCAGGGTCTCCTCCCAGCCGAACTCCTCCGCCGCCTTCAGGTAGGCGTTCGCCTGCCGGGTCAGGCCGGGCTGTCCGGCACGGGTGAACCAGCCGGCCGAGCCGTTCTCCAGCGAGATCAGGTGGGCGATCCGCTCCGCGTTCTGCTCGCGCAGGTCGTTGAAGCGGCGCAGGGTCGCGATGCGTTCCTTCGGCGGGGTCAGCCGCCACTCCCCCGCCTCGAAGGAGGCGCGGGCCTCGGCCACCGCGCGGTCGACGTCCGCCGGCTGGGCCTGGGCGGCGCGGCCGACCACGGACCGGTCGTGCGGCGAGGCGATGTCGAGCAGTTCGGGGTTGCTCGGCTCGACCCAGGAACCACCGATGAACAGACGGTCGTAGGTGATCATGTGCTTTCTCTCTTCGCGCTTCGGTTCAGGTCTTCGCAGTCTTTGCAGGCCTTACAGGCCTTACAGGCCTTGTGGGTCGTGCGGGTCTTCGAACGCGCCTTTAAAGTGACACTTTAATGTAGCACTTAAATTCTCTAGAAGCACTCTATTGACGCGCTTAGGGAGCAATCAGCCTCACCGTGGGCACTGCGGTCGAGAGGCTGGATCCGGTGCACCGCACCGTGCTCGACACCGTCTTCGGGCGCAGCGGCGGCAAACCGCCGTCGGTGATGTCGCTCGGCATCGCCGTCCTGGACCTGCTGTCCCTGTCCTCCTCGACGCGACCGCTGCTGCTGGTCGTCGACGACGGGCAGTGGCTGGACGCCTCCAGAGTCGCGGTGCTCGGTTTCGTGGGGCGTCGGCCGGCAGGGGTCCGGTGAAGCTCGCGCTGGGACCGCGCTCGGACATCGCGTCGGACCTCGACACCGCCGCCCTGCCAGAACTGCAGGTCAGGCCCTGCCGGAGGCGGACGCGCGGCTGCTGCCCGACCAGTGCCACCCGGGCCTGGACGCGCCCGTGCGCCGTCTGGTGCTGGAACAGGCCGGGAAACCCGCTGGCCCTGCTCGAACTCCCCGCCCACCTGCGTGTCGGACCCGCGGAACTGGCGTCCGCCGGGGTGCTGGGGCTGCGCGACGCCTCGCTGCCGTTGTCCCGGCGCCTGCAGCATGTGTACGGCACACGTGTGAGGGCGCTCCGCGACGAGGTCCGTACGGAACTGCTGCGCGGCGCCCTCGACGGGGCCGGGGCGACCCCCCGCAACCGGGCCCGCACCCGGTCTCGGGCGCTACCGCATGCGCGATGTCGACGAGGCGGTGACGGCGGGCCTGCTGTGGATCGACCCGGTCAGCGGCGACGTTGTGTTCCGCATCCGCTGGTGCGTTCCACCGTCGTGCAGACGGCGACCCCCAACCAGCGCCGTACGGCACACGCGGTGCTCGCCGGGGTGCACCACGACGATCTGGAGCGGCGGGCCACGCATCTGGCGGCCTCGGCCGGCGACCCGGACGAGGATGTGGCGGCCGTACTGGAGGCCGCCGCCGAGTCCGCGACCCGGCGGGGCAGCGCGGTGGCGGCCGTGGCCTGGCTGACCCGGGCCGCGGAGCTGAGCGAGGGTCATCAGGAACGGTCCCGCAGGCTCGGCGACGCGGCGTTCGCCGCCGGTCACGCCGGGCTCTTCGACCAGGCCCAGCGGGCTGGTCCGGTCCGACCGGGCGCCGGGCCCGGCTGTGCGTGGCCGCCTATCACGTGGACACCCTCAGCCGGTACCGGCCGCATCTGCAGCGTGCCGTGGACCACGACATCGAGACGGGGTTCGCGCGAAACACCATGACCCCGCAGCACCTGATCAGTTGCTTGCTGGTCAGAGCCGCCGAGACGTTCGAGCGGCTGGGCGCCGCCGCCTACGCCGAGCGGGCGCGGGCCGCGCTGCGGGCCACGGGGCCGGCCACCCGCGCGGTGTCCGTGCGGCCGGCCGAACCGACCTGGCAGGAGCGGCGGATCGCGGATCTCGCGGCGATCGGTCTGACGAACAAGGAGATCAGCGAGCGCATGCACCTCTCACCCCGCACCGTCAGCTCACACCTGTACCGGGTGTTCCCCAAGCTCGGCATCGCCTCACGCGCCGCCCTGCGCGACGCACTCGGCAGGCTGGAGGAGGACAGGCCGGCTGAGCCGTCAGGGCATCAGAGGCGCACCGTACGTCTGATGACGGTGTTCGAGCCCTACCGTCAATTGACTGATGTGTCCGTTTTCATCACGGACGAGAGTGTGTGCCGCGGCCACGCTCGCGGAGCTGAACGGCTTTGAACGTGCCGCCCGCACGGGCCGGGAATTCATCTCGTCACCTGTTTGACAGGTGACGAGATCCTGTGTCAAGGTCGTCGCGCCAAGAGCAGCGGTGACCCCGGCGCCGATGCGAGCAGGCGGCCTGCCGGGCGCGGACCGGTCACCGGAAACGCACGAGAGGGTTTGACATGATCAACAGGCGTTCCTTCAGCAAGGCAGTCGGCCTGGGCACCGGAGCAGCCGCCGTCTCGCTGACCGGCCCGCAGACCACCGCGTCAGCCGCGCCGACCGCGCCCACGGCGGGCAGCGACTCCGCCACTCCCGTCGTGCCCACCATCACCCCCGGCACCCACACCGGGTTCACGACGCTGAAGCACGTCAAGGCGGGCGCCCTGAACGTCGGTTACGCGGAGCTCGGCCCGACCCACGGCCCGGTCGTCCTGCTGCTGCACGGCTGGCCCTACGACATCCACAGCTTCGTCGACGTCGCCCCGCTGCTCGCCGGCCAGGGCTACCGCGTCCTCGTCCCGTACCTGCGCGGACACGGCAGCACCCGCTTCCTGTCCCGGCACACCCCGCGCACCGCCGAGCAGTCCGCCGTCGCGCTGGACATCATCGCGTTCATGGACGCCCTCGAGATCCAGAAGGCGACCCTGGCCGGCTTCGACTGGGGCTCGCGCACCGCCGACATCATCGCCGCCCTGTGGCCCGAGCGGGTCAAGTCCCTGGTCTCCACCAGCGGTTACCTCATCACCGACGTCAAGGCCCAGCTGTCGCCCGCCGCTCCGGCCGTCGAGCACAACTGGTGGTACCAGTGGTACTTCGCCACCGACCGCGGCAAGCAGACCATGGAGGACGAGACCAAGCGCATCGCGCTGTGCCGCTACGTGTGGACGCTGGTCTCCCCGAACTGGAATTTCTCCGACGACGTCTTCGACCGCACCGCCGAGGCCTTCAAGAACCCCGACTACGCGGCCATTGTCCTGTTCAACTACCGCTGGCGCATCGGCCTGGTCGAGGGCGAGCGGCGCTACGACCGCTACGAGAAGCAGCTCGCCGCCCAGCCGCCCATCGGGGTGCCCACCGTCACCCTCGACGCCGCCCTCGACCCCTTCACCGCGCCCGGTGACGGCACCGCCTACCGCAGCCACTTCACCGGCGCCTACCTGCACCGCACGATCGCGAACATCGGCCACAACCTGCCGCAGGAGGCACCCACCGCCTTCACCCAGGCCGTGGTCGACGCCGACCGCCTCTGAGCTCCCCCTTTCCCTGGAGCACGGCGCCTTCGCCGACGGCTCCAGCTGGAACGGCGTCATCTCCCGCCTGCGCGCCGACGGCTACCCGGTCGTCGCCGCAAAGCCGCTGCACGGCCCGGCCGCCGACGCCGCCGCCCTGCGCACGGTCCTCGACCACGTCAAGGGCCCGAAGATCCTCGTCGGCCACTCCTACGGCGGCAACGTCATCAGCCAGGCCGCCACCGGCGACCCCGACGTCCAGGCGCTCGTCTACGTCGCGGCGTTCCTGCCCGCGCCCGGCGAGAGCGCCCTGGAACTCACCAACAAGTTCCCGGGCTCGACCCTCCCCGAGGCCCTCGACCCGGTCACCTACCAGCAGGCCGACGGCTCCACCGCCACCGACCTGTACATCCAGCAGGACACGTTCCGCCACCAGTTCGCGGCCGACGTGCCCGCCAAGGAGGCCGCCCTGATGGCCGCCGCGCAGCGGCCCATCGCCCAGGCCGCCCTGGAGGAGAAGGCCACCACCGCGGCCTGGAAGTCCAAGCCCAGCTGGGACATCGTCACCACCGAGGACCTCAACATCCCGGCCGCCGTGCAGCGCTTCATGGCCGAGCGGGCCCACGCGCACACCACCGAGGTCGCCGCCTCGCACTCGGTCGCCGTCTCCCAACCCCGTCTGATGGCCGACGTCATCGAGCAGGCCGCCCGGGCCACCGTCCGCTGACACCTTCCGGAGGACGGCCGGACGCTGCGTCCCGCCGTCCTCGGCAGTGCCACCGATCCCCCCACCCGGCACACCCCACGCGTGTGCGGTTCGCAGGGAGAATGAACGTCATGGCCGCACACTCCGACCCCCGCAGGCTCGGGGAGTTCCTCAAGGCCCGCCGCCCGGCTGGACCCGGGTGAGTGCGGGCTGCCCGAGACGGACTCCGCCCGCCGGGTCACCGGACTGCGCCGCGAGGAGGTCGCCCAGCTCGCCGCGATCAGCGTCGACTACTACACCCGCCTCGAACAGGGCCGTGTCCGCGCCTCCGCCCCCGTGCTCACCACCCTCGCCCGCGCCCTGCGCCTCGACGACGACCAGCAGCGGTACCTGTACGAACTCGCCGGACGGAGCGACGCGCGCCCCCGCCGCCGGCCCGCCCAGCGGACACGTCCCGCCATGCGCCGCCTGCTGGACCAGCTCACCGAGACACCCGCACTCGTCCTCGGCCGACGCCTGGACGTCCCGGCCTGGAACCCGGCCGCCGTGGCCCTGTACACCGACTTCGCCGCGATCCCGGCCGACCGCCGCAACTACCTGCGTGTGCTGTTCACCGACCCGTCGGTCCGCGCACCGCACCTGGAGTGGGAACACGACGCCCGGGACGCCGTCGCCGCGCTGCGGATGGAAGCCGGGGCCGACCCCGACGACCCTGAGCTGGCCCGCTTGGTCGGTGACCTGTCCGCTCAGGACGCGGACTTCCGCGGATGGTGGGGCGAGCACCGGGTCAACAGCGCGACCTACGGCACCAAGCGCTACCGCCACCCCCTGGTAGGCGACCTCACCCTCGACTGCGACACCTGGTCCGCCCCCCGACGACTCCGGTCAGCGCCTGATGGTCCTGACCGCACAGACCGGCAGCCCCTCCCACGACGCCCTGCGCATCCTCACCTCCTGGAACACGGAGCGACCGGGCACGGAGCGACCGAGCACCGAACGGCCGGACGCCCCGGCGCGCGACAGCACCACGCGGCCTCGGAGCGGATGAACCAGCACCCCGTTCCCGCTCGTAACCCTGGTGTGGGAAGAGGTGACGCACTGGCGTACGACATCCGGGGCAGCGGGCCCGGGCTGGTTCTCCTGCCCGGGATCGGGGGCTGCCCGGCCTCCGGTGTCTGGGGAACCGTGCCGAGCGCGCTCGCGGCCGAGCACACCGTGCTGCTGCCCGACCTGCCCGGATCGGGGCGCAGCGCGCTGCCCGCGGGCGAACTGCGCACCGACACCGTGGCCGAACAGGTCGTGGAGACGGCACGGGTGGCCGGGCTGCGGGACTTCGTGATCGCGGGGACCTCGCTCGGCGCGGCCGTCGCCGTGACGGTCGCCGCCCGCCATCCCGACCGCGTCCGCGGCCTGTTCACCCTCGCCGGTTTCGCCCGGCCCCGTACCCCGCTGTGGCTCAGGCTGGAGCAATGGGCCGCGCCGCACACCCGCGCCGACGACCGCGACCGGCTGAACGACTTCCTGGCCTCGCTGCTCTACTCCGAGTCCTATCTGACCGGCCTCACACCGACAGCCGCCAAGCGGCTGACCGCTCGGCTGGCGGCGGCGCCCACGCCCGGCACCGTCCGGCACCGTCCGGCACCGTCCGGCAGATCAGGATGGCCCTGGGCCTCGACGTCCGCGCCGACCTTCCCGCCGTCACCGCTCCGACACTGGTCGTCGCCACCATGGCGGACCGGTTGGTGGCCCCGGAGCACTCCGTGGAACTCGCGGAAGGCATACCCGGCGCACGGCTCACCGCGGTCGAGGGCCGACACACCGCGGCCCACGAACAGCCGGAGCGGACGCTGAAGATCCTCACCGGCTTCCTCGACGACATCCGCCCCACCCGCACCGCCGGCCGGCCGGCCCCTCACCTCGGGCCGCCCCCACCGGCGCTGAAACCCGCACCGAGCCGCTACCGGTCACTGCGGGGCCGCACCCGTACCAGGCCGGGCGTGGCAACGCTCCCTCAGTCGGCCCGCCGTTCAAGAGCCACGGTCGCGACGCGGAGCGCGGCGTGCAGTTCCGTCACCTCGGTGACGGTCGGGGACACGACGCCGGACCAGTCGCCGCGCAGCCCCGGCCAGACGGCCAGCAGGACCTGGGTGCGCGCGAGGCCCAGGTGAGCGGTGACGTCCATGCGGTCGTCGCCCGCGGACGTCCAGGACAGCCGGACACGGCCCTGCGGGACCCGGGACGGTCCGCTGACCGGCATCCAGGTGGCCATGAACCGACCGTGCTCGGGCGTCACCAGGGCACCCAGGACGTCGGCCGGCATGGGCTCGCGGGTCAGGGCGGACAGTTCGACGGGCATCCGCTGGGCCTCGGAGCCCCGTACCAGGGTGAGAACCGGTCGGCCCGCCCGGTCGCCGCGCTGACGCCGCGCGGACGGTGACGGGACGGCTCGTGAGCGGCCGTGACACGGCCGGTCGGACCTGTCGTACCTCGTCATGCGGTCTTCCTTTCATACCGGCGACGCGCCGCCTCCGTCCGGACGACGGGGCGGTGTAGGTTCCCTTCAGAATACGTGTGAACCCGAGATACGTGTGTCCTGTACCGTCCTGCCGGACGTGGCAGGACGGACGGGCCGGGTGCCATTCACCCTTGAGGGACCGGAGCATGATGAGATCGGACGCGCGCTCCAACCGTCAGCGCATCCTGGAGGCGGCGGCGGAGGTGCTCGCCGTTCCCGGCGACACCTCGCTCAAGTCCATAGCGCGCAGGGCGGGCGTGGGCCAGGGGACGCTCTACCGCCACTTCCCCACCCGTGAGTCCCTGGTGCTGGAGGTGTACTGGGAGGACGTGGAGGCGGTGGTGGATGCCATGCCCGGCCTGCTGGCCGCCCTGTGCCCGTCCCTCGCGCTGCGCGCCTGGCTGGAGCGTCTGCTGACCCTGGGCAGGTACGAGCCGGAGTTCGCGGACGCGCTGGCGGGCGTGGCCGCCGGTGTGCCGACGGAGCAGTGCCGACAGGCCTGCCGGCCGCTGCTCGACGCCCTGACGGCGCTGGTGGACGCCAACGAGAAGGCCGGGACCATTGAGGGGCCTCGCGTTTTCCGGACAGGCTTCTGACCGTTTATTTCACGCGGCGATTCGCAACTTCTCGTGCTCGGCGTGGACTTCGCACGGAGGGCGGTAACCCACCGCCGAGTGGAGGCGTTTGCGATTGTACCAGAATTCGATGTAGCGAGTGATGTCCTGCCGGGCGACCTCGCGGGTCAGGTAGGTCACCCTTGATACGCGCTCGTTCTTCAGGGCGCCGAAGAATGATTCGGCCATGGCGTTGTCGAAACAGATCCCGGTGCGGCCGGCAGATCTGCGGAGCCCGAAGCGGTCCAGCGTCCTCCCGAACTCGGCTGACATGTAGTTACTTCCGCGATCCGAGTGAAATATAGCGCCGACCGAGAGGTTCCTATTCCGTGCCGCGTTACGGATCGCCCTGGATATCAGCGGGGTTTGGTAGTGGTCGTCCATCGCGTAACCGATGACTTCCTTCGTGCAGCAGTCGATGACCGTCGCGAGGTACAGCCAGCCTTCCCCGGTCGCGATATACGTAATGTCACCGACGAGCTTCTCGCCGGGCGCATTTGCGGTGAAGTCGCGGCCGACGAGGTCCGGGACCTGGCCGGCCGCAGCCTGAGTGAGGTTGAACCTCTTCGGCCGTGGCTGGCAGGGCACCAGACCCAGTTCGCACCAGGCGGCGGACCAACTCCACGCCCGCGGCGATCCCCCAGCGGTGCAGCTGGGCCTGGATGCGCCGGTGCCCGTAGGTGCTGTCGGACATGTCGAAGGCTTTCTCGATGAGCAATTTCAGTTCTTCGCGCCGCTGAGCTGTCGCGGATTCCGGGCGGGATCGCCAGTCGTAGTAGCCGGATCTGGAGACGCCGAGTCGGCCGCACATGAACTCGACGCTGTATGCGTACTTCTCGGTGTCGAGCCGCATCTCGTCGATGAACTCGTACTTGCTTGCTACCGGGGATCCTTCGCGAAGTACGCTGCGGGTCGGGTGGCCCGGGGGAATTTCACCCCCGGGCTCCCACAGATCCCGGCGTGACAGTCTCCCGTCACCGGGCTCCTATTGTCCTGATCACCAGATCGAGTGGACCCATTTCCAGTGGGCGAAGAAGAGCGGGTACGCGGTGGTGACCTGCTTCCATCGCCGGTGGAAATTCTTGAAGGTCTTCAGCCGCCGGTATTTCTTGCGGACCCAGCGCATCAGGTAGTAGTTGATGCGCTTGAGGAGGGGATACAGCTCGGTGCGGTAGAAGGCACCGTAGTACTGCATCCAGCCGCGGATGATGGGGTTGAGCCATCGCGCGAACTCGCCGAGGGTGTAGCCGATGTGCATGTGGAGCCGCCAGGAGCGGACCTCCGTGCTCATCTTCTTGAGGGCGTCCTTGCTGGGCGCCGGAAGGAATGAAGTGAAGATCTTTCCGTTCCGGTCTCGCGCTGGACGACGCTGGAACGTGAAACCGAGGAAGGTGAACGACGTTGCCACGAAACCGTCGTGGCGCCCGTCTCTTCCGCAGTACACGATCCGGGTCTTGGCCGGGTGTAGTTGCAGGCCGACCTCTTCCATCCTGTTCCCGATCGCCTTCAGGACCACACGGGCCCGGCGCTCGGCGTCGCAGTGCACGACCGCGTCATCCGCATAGCGTTCGAACTGGACGTCCGGAAAGCTCCGGGAGAGCCACAGATCGAACGCATAGTGCAGAAACAGATTCGCCAACACGGGAGAAACCGCCGATCCCTGTGGGGTTCCGCGATCCCGCTGCCGCAAGGTGCCGTCGGGCAGTTGCAGTGGAGCGGCAAGCCACCGCTTCACATACAACACGACCCACGCGGCATCGGTATGGGTCTCCACCGCCTTGATGACGAGGTCCCAGCGGACACTGTCGAAGAATTTGGAGACATCGAGATCGACGGCCCACTTCTTCTTCCAGCACCGCCGCCGGCATGCCTCAACCGCGTTCAGAGCCGACCTGCCCGGCCGGTAGCCGTAGGAGTCCGGGTGGAACACCGGCTCCACCTGCTTCTCCAGATGAGCGGCCACCACCGTCTGGGCGATTCTGTCCGCGACCGTGGGCACACCGAGCAAACGAACCCCGCCGCCATGCGACTTCGGGATTTCCACACCTTTCACCGGAGGGGGAAAGTAGCTTCCCGAGGACATTCGATTCCAGATCTTATAGAGGTTCCTCTTCAGATCCTTCTCGAACTCCTCGATCGTGCAGCCATCCACCCCCGGAGCACCCTGATTGGCCTTAACCTTCAGGTACGCCTCCCAGACCTCCGTCTTTGATATCTCGAACGACTTGATCTGTGACTTCAGCTCGCCCACGCAGCTCCTCCCAGGGAGTTCCTGGTTGACCGAACAAACGAACCACGGACAATCCGGCCCCTTCGCTCCGCTCCCACCGCGCCCAGCAGGAGGTTCACCGCTACTACGAACCGGTCCGCCAACACACTTCGCATCGGTACTCAGTTCCTCACGGGTTGTCCGCTTGGAAGGCTCCCTTTCACAACACCGCGTAAAACACGCAGAGTTGAGGCATCGAAGTGTGTCTTCCCACGTTCCGCACGAAAGCAGCAGACCAGATTCACGTCGCCTCCACGCCGGGCACCATCCGGCCAGTAAACGGGTTTCCGCCAGACTCATCCCGGGCCAAAAAGTAACACCCGGTTCTGATGCCATTTCATCAATAACGACGCGTCAACAGCGATCCCCTGCAAGGGGACTGCGCTCCGTCTCCCTGATCCCCACCTGACGCCTCACGGACGCCTTTTCCACAGTCGCTCACCACGGTCGCGTCACCGCTTCCGCAGCATGTGGCGGTTTGAAGCCTCCCCCCGCAGGGCGACTCCGAAGGGCCGAAAGTCCTTCATCTCTCGTGCAGCACCGCGTTCAGCTACTCAACTACCGCAAGCAGCCTCCCGCGTTCGTGGCACACCTTTTTTCAGGAAGGTAACTTCCATCTCCAACTCGCGGTTGCGTCGTTCGAGTTCCTTCAGGCGCGCCCGCTCGTTCACCGTCAGTGCCGCATCGGGGGCCGGTTCCTGCTGATTCTGGTACTTCTTCACCCAGCCGCGTAGCGTCTCCGAGTTCAGCTCAAGCTCCCGGGCGACTTCGGAGATCGCCTTGCTTGACCTCAACGCGATCTGGACAGCTTCCTCGCGGAACTCCGGCGAGTATTTACTGGGTGGCGCCACTTCTTCCTCATTTCCTTGTTCAGGACAACCCTATTGGGTGCCTGTCCGGAAACTTCGTGGCCCCTCACACCTTGTAGTAGCCCTCGGGCGGCTTCGCCACTGCTTCCTCCTCCGTGTCGTCAGGCCGCCAACTGCGGTCTGATCTCTGGGAATTGGTGTAGCAGCGGGCACTGACAAATCCGCCGGTTTGATCAGCGGAGGCCTTGGCAGTGCCTCGAAAACGCGCCGTGATGCGGTCACGGGTCCGGCGGTGTTCGAACATGCGGGACAGTGGTTCTCGGATCTGCGGAAACTCCTGTCATGCGGACTGGACTGGCGTGTTCTGGTACGGCTGCGGTGGCCGATGCAGGTGCTCATGCACCGCAGTGCTCTGTTTCCGTCACTTCGATCACATGCAGAAATGGCATGAAGCAGTACGTGTTCGATGCGCTCCTTCTGGGAGGCAGGTCGGGTGCCTTCAGGGATGGGCGGCTTTCGACGCGGGAGCGCTGTGGGGCTGCCTTTCTCGGCGGGGCCGAGAGGGGTACAGGCAGCCCCGGCGGTTGTGGCTACGCCTTGGGCCGACGGCAGGTTGAAGATCAGTGAGTGTGCGCGGCGTGGGGCTTGCGTTTCGTCGGCGAGGGCGGGTCCGGCGTCCGTCGTGGGGTCATTCGGCCGCTTCGGTCAGGTGGGTGAGGGTGGAGCCGTCGATGTTCTTGGAGATGTGCAGGCGTTGGGTGATGCGGCGGCGGAGTTCGGGGACGTGGCTGATGAGTCCGACGGTGCGGTCGTGGGCGCGTAGGGAGTCCAGGACGTCGAGGACTTGGTGGAGGGTGTCTTCGTCGAGGGTGCCGAAGCCTTCGTCGATGAAGAGGGTGTCCAGTGCCTGGCCGCCGGCTTCGGCGGTGACGATGTCGGCCAGGCCCAGGGCGAGGGCCAGGGAGACGTAGAAGGATTCGCCGCCGGAGAGGGTGTCGGTGTGGCGTTTGTGTCCGCTCCAGGCGTCGAGGACCTTGAGGTCCAGGCCTGATTTGGCGCCTCGGGCGGCTCTGTCGTCGGAGTGGACGAGGGTGAAGCGGTGGTGGGACATGCGTGACAGGCGGGTGTTGGCGGCGTCGACGACGTCTTCGAGGCGGGCTGCCAGTACGTAGGACTCCAGTTGCATGCGGAGCTGGTTGCTGGGTGAGCCGCCGCTGATGAGGCCGTGGAGGTGATCGACGGTGCGGTAGGTGTCCTCGAGGGGTTCCAGGCGCTGGATGTGGGTGTCCAGCTGAGCGGTGAGGGTGGCCAGGGCGGTTGTCCGGTCGGCGGCCTGGGTGGCGAGGGCTGCCGTGCGGGAGTGGGTTGCGGTGGCAGTGTTCAGTTCGGTGACGGCGTGCTCGAGGTCGGCCGGAGGCTGGTCGATGGCTGCTTGCAGTTCGGGTTCGGCGAGCCGGGCGGTCAATACGAGGCACTGTTCACGCCAGTGGGTGATTTGACTCTCGATCGCGGTGAGTTCGTCGTCGGGCAGGCGGGCGGCCGAGGCTTCGGCCGGGGAAGTGAAGCTTGCCGCGTGGGCTGCCTGCTCCGCGAGAGCGGCGGCGCTGTGGCGGCTTGCGGCGGTTGCTGTCACGGTGGCCGCGCACGCGGCGGCGGCCTCGAGGCGGCCGGCGTGCTGGGTGAGGTCGGTGATGCGGTCGGCGAGTGTGGCGTGCCCGTTGAGGGCGGTGGCGAGGCGGTGGGTGAGCTCTTCGCGCTGCGTGTGCAGGCTGTCGTAGGTGGCGTCGGCGGCGCCCAGGCGTGCGGTTGCGGTGTTGCGGGTGTGCTCGGTTTCGGCCTGTTCCTTTTCCAGGAGGGCGAGTTGTTCGCTGGCCGGTCCGGCGTCGGATGCCTGGGAGAGGGCGTCGGCGAGGTGTTGTTCGAGGGTTGTGCGGTGGGCGGTGAGGTCGGCGAGGGGGGTGTCGCCGCCGGCTTCACCGCGTGCCGTGGCGGCCTGTTCGTTCAGGTGGGCCAGGGTCTCTTTGGCCTTGTTCTCGCTCTGCTGGGCGCGGGTGTGGGCGGCTTCGGCGGCCTGTTCGTCGGCGGCGGTGGGCTGGCCTGGCTGGGCGGTGGCGGGTGTGGGGTGGGTGGGGGAACCGCATACGGGGCAGTCTTCGCCGTCGACGAGCCGGCCGGCGAGCTCGGCGACGATGCCGTCTGTACGACGGCGCCGGATGTCGATGTACGTTTTCGCGGCTTGCTCGGAGTCCTTCTCGGCCTGGCTGAGGACTTTGTGGGCGGCGCTGATCTGCTGGTCGAGGGCGTCACGGCGTCTGGCGGCTTCCAGCTGCTTTTCGACGAGGTTGAGGGTGGGGGTGAGTTCGCGGCTGGTCTCCTGTGCGCTGCGGGCGTCTTCCAGGCGTGCGGCCAGGGCGGCGCGGCGTTGGGGAAGGGTGTTGAGCCGTTCCTGGGCGTCGGTGAGGGTTTCGGTGAGCTGCTGGCGCTCGCGGTCGAGTGCGGCCAGTTCTGCCGTGTGGCGCTGGAGGGTGGCCTCGTCGGGCAGCAGCGCTTGGACGGCGCCGGTGTCGGCGTGCAGTTGCTGCGCGGCGTGAGTGAGGGCGGCGGCGTCGAGGGATGCGTGTTCGGGCAGCAGAAGGGCGCGGGCGCGGCTGTCGTCGTCCAGGGCACGGGTGTGCTTGAGGTCGGCGGTGTGTGCGGTCTCCAGGACGGATTGCAGTTGCTGGGCTTTCACGGCGCGCTCGCGGCGGTCGGCGAGGCGGTCGTGGTGGGCGGTCTGCTCGTTGAGCAGGCTGAGGTCGTGTGCGGTGGTGCGGTGGGTCTGCTGGAGACGGTGGAGGTCGCGGACGGCCTGTTCTGCGATGCGGGCTTGCACCAGCTGCTGCTCGGCGGTCTCGGTGGCGGTGGTTGCGGTGTCTTGGAGGGTGAGGGCCTGGCGGTGCAGGGCGCTGGCCCAGGCGCGGGCGGGTGCGGTGAGGGTGGCGGGGTCGTCGGCCCGGGGGGCGTCTTGGGCGGGTTCGAGGTCGTCGCCGGCTGCCTGCTGGATGCGTTCGGCCAGGCGCAGGACGTCTGCGCGGGCCTCGTCGCGCGTCTTGGCTGTGAGGGTTTTGCGGGTGGCGAGGAATTCTTCGATGAGGCCGAAGCGGCGGGTGCCGAAGAGGGTGCCGAGCAGGATGCGGCGTTCGGATGCGTCGGCGCGCAGGAACTTGGTGAACTCGTTCTGCGGGAGCAGGACGACCTGGCAGAACTGCTGCCGGGTCAGGCGCAGGAGGGATTTGATCTCTTCTCCGGCTTCCTTGTGGGACTTGATGATGCCTTCCCACTGGCCGTGTCCGTGTTCGTCGAGGACCCACTGGTGCAGGTAGGTTTCGGCCTTCTGGTCGACGAGTTCTGCGCTGTTGCGCAGGTGGGGTCGCTTCTGGGCGGGGATTCTGCGGATCTGCAGGCGCTTGCCGGCGAGGGTTACTTCCAGGGTCACTTCGGTCAGCAGGTCTGCGGGAGCGTGATCGCTGCGCAGCCGCATGTTGCGTTCGTGAGGCGGCAGGCCGTAGAGGGCGAAGCAGATGGCGGCGAACAGGGTGCTCTTGCCGGCGCCGGTGTCGCCGTGCAGGAGGAACAGGCCGTCGGCGGACAGGGCGTCGAAGTCGACGGTGTGCCGGCGAGCGAAGGGGCCGAAGGCCTGCAGGCGCAGGGAGTGCAGACGCATGTCAGACGGTTTCCTTCTCCTGGGCGCGCACGCGCATGTCGTCGACGGCCTCTTGCAGGAGGTCTGCCTCTGCGGTGGTGGGTGGGGTGCCGCGCACGGCGGTGATGAAGTCGTGGGCGATGTCGAGGTCGCCGCGGCCGCGTACCCGTTCGCGGTAGGTGGGGCTGTCGGTGGCCTGCGCCGGGATGCCGGCGGGTACGTGCCGCATGTCCAGCGTCTTGGGGAAGCGCTGTCTGAGTCGTGCCATCGCCTCGTACGGGAGGGCGGTGTCGGTGAGGGTGACCTGCAGCCAGGCTTCGCTGTGAGGTTCGTGTGCGGGATCCGTTAGCAGGTCTTCGATGCGGCCGGTCAGCCGTGCCAGCGGCAGGTGGAGGCTGGCCGGGATGTCGTGGCGGGTGATCGTGGGGGCGCCGTCGGCCGACAGGTCGGCCAGAGTAAGGGATTTGGTGTGGTTGGTCTCGGAGAAGGAGTAGGCCAGTGGGGAGCCGCTGTAGTGGATGCGGTCGTTGACGCTCTGCGGGCGGTGGAGATGGCCCAGGGCGGTGTAGTTGATGCCGTCGAAGAGGTCGGCGCCGGCGTGGGCGATGCCGCCGACGCTGATGTCGCGTTCGCTTTTGCTGGTGGTGGCGCCGGTGATGAAGGCGTGGGCGAGGACGACGGAGCGGGTGCCCGGTCGGGTGGCGAGGTCAGCGCGGATGCGGTCCAGTGCTGAGGTGAGAACGGCCTGGTGGGAGGCTGTCTCGGCGTCCAGCTGGGTGCGTGCCAGGGCGGGCTCGAGGTAGGGCACTCCGTAGACGGCGACGGGTCCGTGCTCGTCGTCGAGGAGGACGGGGCGGGCAGCGTCGGCGGGATCGGTGCGCAGGTGAACGCCGGCTTTGGCGTACAGGCCGGAGCCAGTACCGAGACGGTGGGCCGAGTCGTGGTTCCCGCTGATCATGACGGTGGGGATACCGAGGTCGGCAAGCTGGTGCAGAGCCCGGTCAAACAGGCGTACCGCGTCCAGGCTCGGAATGGCACGGTCGTAGATGTCGCCCGCGATCAGCAGGGCGTCCACCTTCTGGGTGCGGGCGGTGGCGCAGATGTGGTCCAGGACCTTGCGCTGGTGGTCGATCAGATCTTCCCCGTGGAACCGGCAGCCGAGATGCCAGTCCGAGGTGTGCAGGAACCTCATGGGCACAGACCGTAACCAGAGTGGTGGGAGCTACGGGCGGTTTTCCCGATAAACGGTCTTGTTTCGGAGGCGTGGCACGCGAGGGAAAGGTTTCTTCGTATGCGCCGCCGGGTGGCGGAGCCGGACGCGGCTCGCAGGGTGATTGTCAGTGGCAGGAGGCAAGATAAGCAGTGGGGGAAGGAGGATGTGATGTCGTTATCGCGTTCTGCCAGGACCGAGCACACTGTGGCGCCCGGAGGCTGCCGGTGGTGCGGAATCGAAGCCCGCGCGCACGCGCGGCAATGGACTGCGGAGGCCGGATGGCACGCCTGGACGGCGCCGACCACTGAGCAGCGCAAGGAGCGCATGCTGCAGCGGCGAACGCAGCAGCAGATCAACAGGCGAGGGCCTGCACCTCGGTGAAGATGTCCCGTAGCTGCTGGGGGACCTCTTCGGGGGTGGTGAGCATGGACACCAGTGCGTAGAGCATGTCGGCCTTGCCGTTGGGGCTGCTCTCTGCGGCTCGCTGTTTGATCATGTAGAGGATGCGCTCGCTGAACTTGCCACCCCGGTGTTCGGTGAAGTCGTCGGCGCTCCACAGCTGGCCCTGGGGGCGGGGCCAGTGGGCGTTGGCGGCGGCCGCCCACTGGAGGTCGCTGAAGAGCTCCTCCAACTCGTTGTAGCCCTCGCTCTCGCCGACGTAGGCGACCTGCTTGGTGAGGTCGAGGCCGGCTTTGATGAGTTTCTCGGTCTTGAAGTGCTTATTGGTGCGGCTGTCGGCGTCGACCATCAGCATGACGGTGCGATGGTGCTTGGCGAGGTAGCCCGCAAGGTGGAGTGCTCCTTCGTTGTTGTCGCAGGCCCACAGGGCGATGCCGGCCGCCTGCAGGGGCAGTCCCTGCGAGAGGCGGAAGAGCAGGGGCACGCACTGCTGCTCAGTGGGGCCCTCGACTGCCAGGAAGCAGCGTTCGTGTAGCAGGACGGAGTTGCGCAGTCCCACCGCGGCGGCGATCTGTCCGAGGTGGAAGTCGATGCCGTCGTGGGTGTCGCCGTCGAGGCGCTCGACGAGGGTGCGGCCGCTGTCACTGAGCTTGAGGTGGACGACGTCGGCGATGTCGACGCCGTCGATGAGGTTCATCGAGTGGGTGGCGACGATGACGCTGACGTGGGGCAGAGCGCACTGCTTGCGGATGATGTCCATGACGGTGCGCTGGTGGCGGTAGTCGAGGTGCGTGTCCGGCTCGTCGTAGACGACGATGGTCTGCGTGGGCTGCGGCTCGTCCTGCTCGCCTGTCGCTGCGAGTTCGCTGCTCTCGAGGAGGCTGCTGGTCCACTCCCACACGGCGAGGGCGATGCGCCGGGTGCTGCCCTGGCCCGAGCGGGTCAGGTCCACGGGCTCGCCGTCGGCCTTGGAGACCTCCAGCGGCATCGTCCGGGCTCTCGTCCTTACCGCCGAACGCCAGCAGCCGCGGCAGCCGTGCCTCAAGGTCTTTCGGCAGCGGATGCCACTGGTCGGTCTGCGGGACGGTCGTGGCGTGCGCGGCGAGCGCGGCCAGCAGGTCTTCCTTCAGCATGCCCGACGGGGCAAGTCCGAACTCGGCGACCAGTTCGGCCAGGTCCTTCTTCATCAGCCGGCCCAGGCCCTGCAGACGGCTGTCGGCGGGCTGCGATCCGAAGAACTCCCAGCACGCCGCCTCACCGGCCCGTGAGCGACGCCGGATGCGCAGTTCGGCCGGTAAGGGGGCGGCTGCGGCCTGCTCGGCCGTGTCCAGGCGGAAGGCACCCTCCACCCATGTCTCCGCGCAGCGCTGCCCCTTGACGCCCTCGTCCTGCTGATAGGTGCGGTCCTCGTCCGTCAGACGGTGCTCGCCCAGCAAGAAGGCCAGCGCGGCCAGGACCGCGCTCTTGCCGCCGTCGTTGCGGCCGGCCAGGATCGTCGGGCTGCTGACCGGGATGTCCTGCACATAGGTCAGCGAGCGGAACCCGCACGCGGAGAAGCGGATGAGGTGCACGGTCGAGCTGCTCCGTATCTCCCCGCTCCGCCGGGCGACGGACAGGGGTGTGGCGTGCGGGCGTTACGCGTGCGGATGAGACGCCTGAGCACTCATCGCAGGCAGTCATCCTAGAGGGACGCAAAGCAACAGCTCCCCTTTTTAGGCCAGTTAGCGTCTCCCTGCTGTGAGGCTCACGGTCGGGCGATCACTGTGCGTACAGGCCGGGCGCATGCCACACGGTGGTCATCTCACGGGGCAAGTCATCAGGACCACACCGTACGGCTGGACCGGCGTGACCTATGGTGGCCGAGGGAGAGGGGCCGGGTGGGGAACGACAACGCCTACTGGGACTGGCGCGATGAGCAACTGAAGGCCAGCGAGCGCGCCAAGGGCGGAGAACCGTGTCAAGTCTGCGGGGAGCCGGTCCCGGCCAGGGCGCACTGGAAGCACCGCGACCGGCACGTGTGCTCGCCCCGCTGCAATCTGACTCTCAATCGGCGCTTCAACCGCCGCATCGAGCGCGGGGAAATCACCCGGCCGCCCGTGTTCTCACCCGATCCTCAAGGCGCCCGGCCTGCGCGGGCGTTTCGCACTCTGCCTGCTGACTCGCTCTTTCCGTATGAGATCCAGGGCTACTCGCCCAAGCCGGGCGACGTGGTGGAACGGCACGGCTCCGTCGTCGCCGTCCACCGCGCCGTCGATCTGCCGGATTACGCCATCCCCTGGCAGGTGAGACCGCACAGGGGCAGCAGCTGGCAGCTGGAGCAGGTGGCGCTGTCCGTCCACGTGCAGACCGGCGCGGCGTTCTACTACGTCACCGACCACACGTGGACCCCGACGTCTTTGATCCTGGGGGCCTTCCTGGGCCTGAAGCCACTGGATGACACCTTCGGGCCCTTCCAGGCAGAGCGCGGGACGTGGCGTTGGTACACGGAAATCATCCGTGATGTGGACGAGGCGGACCAGGAGTACACCTGGACAGCCTTCGTATGCGGCAAGGAGTCCGTACCTCGGCTGTGGACACCGGCCTACGCAGCCCGGTCCGAGCGCCTGCAGCGCGTGTCGCGTGCGGCCGGCAGCTACGCCGCCCGGATGCGCGAGCTGGGCCTGGAAGCCACCGTCGAGCGTCTGGATCCTCTCGCCGTGTACGAACGCGACGGCTGGATCTGCCAGATATGCAAGACGGCCGTCGAGCGTGAACGGGCCTGGCCCGACATGTGGTGCGCAACCCTCGATCACCGCATCCCGCTCACCGCAGGGGGCGAGCACACGCTGCTCAACGTCCAGCTCGCCCACTGGATCTGCAATCTCCACAAAGGCGACTACTTTCCAGTGGACTTGTAGTCCGTCTGCCGGACGGCAGTCGGCCGGGCACGGCCAAGGAGGCCGACCAGCTCGCCTGGCGGCGACCGGAGCGGATCTCCTACCAGCCTCGTTCGCAGAGGTCCGAACTGTACGACAATCAGTGCCGGGCCTCTCGTGCAGCCCATCGAGTTGCGGACGGCGCGGAGGTCGTGCCGACGCTCAGTCCGCGCACCTGCCACTCCCGGTCCCCGAAGCTGCCACGCCGACCACACCCCACCGCCTTCTTCACTGTGTGCAGGGCTGAGCGGCCGCTGAGGGGATCACGGCCCCGACACGCCCGCGTATCCATGGTGACCTGTGCCGATACGGCGGCGGCGCCAGGCGGGAGAAAACAGATGGCGCGGTGAGTATCGTCCAGGAACGCGAAAGAGCCCGGATCGTGTAGATCCGGGCTTCTTCGGCAGTAGCGGGGACAGGATTTGAACCTGCGACCTCTGGGTTATGAGCCCAGCGAGCTACCGAGCTGCTCCACCCCGCGTCGGTGTCCCCTACCGTACGCCATCCCAGCAGGCGCCGAAGACCACGTTTCGGCGCGGGCTCTATGCGGCGAAGCCGACATTGGTGACGTACTCGTACTGGCCCCACTGCGAGCCGAGGTCGACGATCGTGTCCTGCCACGCGGCGTCGAGGCCCTGATGGTCGCCGGCCGCCCAGGAGCCGACGATGCGGTCCCAGCGGCGCACGTTCATCGTCCGGTACTCCACCACGCGCTGCAGCTGCTGCGGCACCTGGGACTGGTTGAGCGGGTGGATCTCCACCCGGGTGCCGCGTCCGTCGCGGTTGAGGCGTCTGAGGAGATGGCGGGCGACGTTGTGACGGCGCACCGTCCGGTACGCCTGGTCGATGCGTTCCAGGCTGGTCTTGGAGGGGCGGCGTTTGCCCTCCAGCCAGGCCTTCAGCGTCCGGTGGGTCACGGTGAGTCCGGCGTCCTGCGCGGCCTTCAGGGTCTGGGTCGACTTCGTCAGGTAGTGCAGGCGCGCCATCCAGCCGCGCTTGGCGGTCACGGGAGTGGCGATGCCGCCCGCGAGTTCATCGAGTTTGCGCGCGACGGCGTCGCTGCCCTTGATGCCCTGGGCGCCGAACCGTCCGAAGTCGATGTTCTTCTGCGGCACTACTCCCCCTCGCCTTGGTGCTCAGCGGCGTCGGTTCCGGCGGTGTACGTGTCCTTGACCTTGACCTCGGTAACAGCTCGGCCTTCGGGGAAGACACGGCGCCAGTCACCGATGACGTGGAGTTCGTCGGTGCCCATCGCCCGGACGACGGCCAGGCCCTCGTCATGGGCCTTGAGTGCCTTGAGCCAGAGGTTGGCGAAGGCCTGGCTTCGGATGAGGTGCATCCAGTCCGGGCGGTAGAGCTCCCGGTTGTAGTTCGATTCCCCCATGGTGGAGACGAACTTGGAGTACATCGCCTTCACGTACTCCAGCGTCACCGTGTCGCCCTGCTCGATCGCCGTGTCGCGGGCGTCCTTCAGGGCGATACGGAACTTCTCCAGCAGGTTCTCCGTGGCCCCGGAGGTGTACGACTCGTGGATCTGAGGAGGCTCGCACAGCTGGTGCCTGGGGCCGGACAGGCGCAGCAGGAGGCGGAGCGTCGGCTCGGTGACCCACAGGGGACCGGGCTCGTCCCGCTGGCCGATCGGATTGGGCAGCACCGCCTCGTGCTCCCACTCGGGCGGGGTGATCAGGTGGACTCCGGAGCGGCGGCGGTCGTGAGCGAGGCCGGTGGAGTGCTCGAGCTGGCCCAGAGGGAGGTGCGTCTTGAGGGCGGAGAGGTAGGCGCCGTTGATGTCGAGCGCGGTCACCTGATGCCGGCCGGGCGGGAGTTCGTGCCGGGTCCACTTGGGGCGGGCTTCCCAGATCTGGTCCGCGCCGCGCGCGGTCTGCTTCTTGAGGATGTCGGGGATCCAGGGGTGCGCGATCACGTCGTAGCGGGCGCCCTTACGAGTCTTGTCCAGCAGTCGCATCGCGTCCGGGATGGCCCGCTTCACCAGCGCCACCGTGGCTGCGTCGACGTCGCCCCGGTGCTCGGCAAGCGCACCCTGCACGGCCTCGCGGATCAGGTCGACCGGGCCGGACGTCTCCTGGAACGCGTGGCGGGCCGGGCCCTTGGAACGCTCCGCCGCACGTGCCGGACGTGGCGTGCGCAGCGACGCTTTCAAGGTGTGCGTCGTGGGCTGTCCGGCTGGCGGGGCAGCTGGGGCCCCGGTGGCGGTGGGCCGGCAGTCGGCCGGGGTCAGGTGCTGAGCGAACCCCGCCACGCGTTGTCCGGCGGGATGGCCGCACAGCACACAGGGCTCGGGGGCGACGAGCAGCTCCACGTCGTCCCCGTCCTCGTCCTGGCCGAGGTCAGGCGAAGACAAGGGGGTGGCGGTCGAGGCCGTGCCTGACGTGACGGGCTGCTCCGCAGCCGGTGCCGCCTCGGTCTCGGTCTCGGTCTCGGTGGCGAGCTTGGCGTTCAGTCCGTCCAGCAGGTAGGCGTATTTGGTGCGGATCTCGCCGGCCGGGTCCCGGCCGCTTTCCCATCCGCTGAGGGTTGAGGGGCTCACGCTGAGCGCGCGTGCCACCTGTGCCTTGGACAGCCGAGCCCGCTCCCGCAGCTCGCGGCGCACGTGGGAGGGCGGGAGTTCGGCCTGGGGGCCGACGGTGTCAAGCAGCGAGTCGATCGCGTCGAAGTCGCTCACCGGTCCGTCCCCCTCGCTTCGGTCCGCACGGTACGGCGCCTGTCGGCGGGCAGCGCCTCGCACGCTCTGGTCGGACCCGCCAGGAGATCCAGCGCGCCGATGCCGTAGTGCTCGGCCAGGACGTCGACGTCGCGCAGGCTCCAGGAGATGGCGCCCGACTGCCGGCGCGACACCTGTGTCTGCGTCAGTCCCAGCACCCCCGCGACCGACCGCTGCGATTCACCCGTTACCTGCATCAACGCGGCCACCGTCAGCCGCAGCGACTCCTCCAAGTGCAATCCCATGCCACCATCTTACCCGAATCTATGCAACTTCCGCATCTGAATCAGCTTTTCACTGTCATCAATGCAGAAAAGCTTTCAGTGTTCTGAGGGAGCTGAAGATCTCGGGCACCCGGTATGTCAGCGATCCACGCCGCCGGGATCATGCGGAAGCCGTCGCGCCGCGCGCCGGGCTTCCCGATTTGCCTGGCGCGCCTGTTCCACCGCACGATCGGACAGGCACCGCGGGCACACGAGATCCACGACACGGCGGCGCAGGGCCCGGCGCAGCCGGAGCCCGGGCGGTGGCGGCCACCCACGGCAGTGGCGGCGCACCGTACGCACTCCAGTGCCCAAGAGCGCGGCGACCAGGGAGGCGTTGCCGGCGTAGCGGGCCAGGAGGAACGCCATCTGCGCCTGGTGGCCGGCCGGGAACCGGGCCGCGAACTCGGTGCGCTCCTCGGGCTGGAGGAGGGCATCGTGGCGTTCGCAGCGCGGCGTCTTCTTGTTGTGCCGGGCGATACCCGGCGAGCTGATGTCCATAGCTCAAGAAGCCTGCCGGGGCCTCCTGTGGACAGCGGGCGGCCATTGAGCAGTGCGCATCGTGAAGTTGCTGGTCACGGGTCTGGTGTGTGCGGGGTTCGGGATGCTCGTGGTGGTCGTGGGTGGATGACTTCGGTGAAGATCGTCGGTCACCGGGAAACTTCGCGGTTTGTGAGGACGCGCAGGGGCCTGACCAGGGCGGTCGCCCACGTCGGGTCGGTGCGGACCTTGCCGAGCACGCGCCAGTTCTTGAGGTGGGCGAAGCCGTGCTCCACCGGTGCCCGGACCGCTGCCAGTGCGGTGTTCGACAGCTTCTGGCCGCGGGTCAGGGGCCGGTTCCGAGCGGCCTTGTAGCCGGTGATCACCGCCAGGTCGGCGTCGGGACTGCTGTCGTCGAGCCCGACGAAGCCCAGGTCTGCGATGGCGCCGAGGCCGGCCGCCCGCAGCTTGGCGGTGAGCTGGTCGTGGCGGCAGGCAGTGATCTCCGAGGTGCGTCCGGGCCGGACCGCCGAGACCCAGAGCAGTCGGCCGCGGCCGTCGGTGAGCGAGATGACGAGCAGGCCATGGCATTTGCTCTTGCCGGAGTAGTTCTTCCGGTTCTCTTTACCGGTGCGCCGCCGGGTGCGATTCAGCGTGCCGTCCAACAGCACCACCCCGCCACCCTTGTGGGCGATCTTTTTGAGGGCGCGGTCCAGGCGCGGGGCGCGGGCGGCCAGCAGGCCGGGGCCTGTCCCCGAGTGGTGGACACCTCTGATCCCGGCCCCGGTAGAGGTCGGGTAGGAGGCATCTTTTATGGTGATGAAGGTCTACTCGCC
>NZ_JBHWKO010000042.1:0-72662 GCF_042731035.1 Streptomyces sp. NPDC059895 | reverse complement strand
TGGTGGACCACCGACCCACTACGCAAGCCTCGCACCAGCCGACTCGAGCGCCTCAGCCACCAACTCGCCCGCTGACGAATTCAGCAACAGAGTCCGCCAAGCCGACAAAGTGGGCGCCAGCAGTTCCCATCGGGCATCGGACAGGTCGCTCGGATATAGCCGCTGTCGTTGGCGCCTGTTTCGGTAGTACCGCCGGCCGCCACCCAGCCACAGGGCGCAAGCGGAGGCGAGCAGGGGCGCTTTGGGATCAGACAGGAGCGAAAGGATCGAAGCGGACCTTCGCGAGTCCCATCCGATTCGCTCGTCACCGGAAGCTCATCCGAGCCCAACTGTCACACCCCAGCCGACCACCCATATAACAACCAAACACCCCTATCACGACAAAACGCTCTTTGAGTGGGCATTCAGAAATGGTCTGTACCGGTAAGGAACTTCATGGCAGTCAGGCTTAAGCCGTTTGCCCCATACGTGCACTCTCACTTGCATCGAGCTGCGAACTTCGCCACCCGTTTGCTCCGGTTCTCATGCACGAAGTCCGTCGGGTTCGAAGATCAGGCAGAAGCGCGCGCCCAGCAGCAGGGGAACGGCACCGTCCGCCGCATCCATGATCACGCTACGGCGTGAGCCAGCAGAAGCCGTACCCCAGCGACCTGTCCGACGCCCGGTGGGCCTTGATCGAGTTGACGTTGACGGCCTGGAGAAAGGCTCGGCCCGACCGCAGGTCCACCGGGCAGCCGGCCAAGGTCGACCTGCGCGACGTATTCAACGCACTCCTCTACATCAACCGCACCGGAATCCCCTGGAAATACCTGCCGCACGACTTCCCCAACCACGGCACGGTCTACGCCTACTACGGCGCCTGGCGTGACGAGGGAATCCTCACATAGCTCAGTTACGACCTTGACCGGCCTGGCCCGCGTGAAGGAAGGACGCAAGCCCGAGCCGCCCGCTTCCGTGATCGACCCCCAGAGCGTGAAGACCTCCACCAATGTGCCCCTGACCAGCCAGGGAACCGACGCCGCCAAGAAGATCGTCGGCAGGGAACGGGGCGGTGTGGGCCATGAGGGCCTGTTCGGCTTGATGGCGTGGCCGCTGTGGACGCGGAGCATGAGCTGGTCGAGGGCGTCGGCGAGGTCGGCTTCGTACCGGCGCCGCCGGGTCGCTGCTCGGGGTCCCCCGCTGTTGCCGTCCAGGGCAGATGTTCTGATGCGCTGCCAGGCGATCGTTGAACGGCTGGTGGACGTGGTCGCGGTGGATCCATGGGATCTCGGTCTGCTCCCGATCTTCGTGTAGCAGGGTGTTGTGGGCCGTTCCCTCATGATGTCGTCGGTCGAACTGGTGCCGCGGACGTTGCGCCGAACGAGGGCGGCCGGGGCGGGGTCGTGTACCACCCTGCTGCCGGGGCGTCTGACGCCGTGACGGACCAGGGGCGGGGCTCAGCGCACTGGGAAGCCGAAGGAGTAGCCCTGATTTTTGAGCTGGGGGAGGATCCGGCGCAGGGCCTCGACGGTCTGGGAGCGGTCGCCGCCCGCGTCGTGGAAGAGGAGCGTGGGCCCGTTGGGCAGTTCCCGTTCGACGGTGGCGACGATGGCGTCGGTGCCCGGCCGTTCGAAGTCTTTGGTGTCCACGTTCCAGCCCAGCGGGCGCATGCCGCGCGAGGCGGCCAGCTTGCGGCTGTAGGGGGTGAAGGCCCCGCCGGGTGCCCGGTAGTACATCGGCCGTACGCCTCCGGACGCCTCGGTGATCATGCGTTCGGCGTCGAGTATCTGCTGCGACTGGTAGGCCTGGGACATGGTGTCCATGGTGGTGTCGTGCGACACCGAGTGGTCGCACAGCCGGTGCCCGGCCTCGACCACCTTCTTCACGAGGTCCGGGTGCGCCTGCGCCTGTGTCCCCACCATGCAGAACGTGGCCTTCACCCCGTACTCCCGCAGCACGTCGAGCACCTGGGGGGTCCACACGGGGTCGGGGCCGTCATCGATGGTGATGTTGATGCCGCGCGCGCCCTGGTCGGAGGCGTGCACGATGGTCGCCGCCACCGGCTTGATGTCGCTGCCTGGCGTGGCCGGCGCGGCCGCCCGAGGCGACGAGCCGCCCGCGGCGCCGGCCTGCGCGGTCCACACCGAGGCACCGGCGGCCAAAACCGTCACCCCGAGTGCTGCCCCGACCATCTTGCCGTACCAGCCCCGCCCGCCACCGTGCCGTGCCATGTCCGCCCCACTTCCACGCAGTTCCTCGCCGGTCCTTGGTCGTCTTGCGACCACCTGGCAGGACGAGGGGCGGCGGCCACGGGATGCGTCCGTTACCGATCACGGACCATTCCGGGGAAGTTCGCGGACAACTCGGCGAGCAGCGGCCGGAGGGCCCGGTCCCACCTCCTCCTGGAAGTGCCACGTGCGCGGCCCCGGCGAGAGGCTGTTCGAAGAGGCGTAGGACTGGGCGCGGCCCGTGACGGATGCGGAGTGCACCCCTGCGGCACCTGGTCGGCATCGACGTGAACATGGCCTTGGCCGCCGCTGCCCACAACCTGGTCGTCGGCCTCGGCGCGCCGACGCAGGTCGAGGCGCCGGTATTCGGCCCGGAGCTGCCCGGGGCGTGGCCAGTCGGCCTGTCCCACCCACGTGGGCCTGTCCGTCCCGCCGCTCGATGGATGACGGGGCCACGTCATTTTCAGCAGACCATCGGCCGAAGAGAGGTCCTCAAGCAGGGCTCCCGAGCAGGGCTCGTCGGGACGGGGAACGAAGCGGGACAGCTCATGCGGTGATCACCGACGGGTACGGGACGCCGTTGGCGGTCATCCTGACCGGTGGCAACCGCGATGATGTCACTCGGCTGCTGCCCCTGCTCGACGCCGTTCCGCCGGTCCGGGGCCGAGTCGGCCGGCCACGCCGCAGAGCCGTCACCCTCTACGCCGACCGCGGCTACGACCACGACTGCTACCGCAGGGAAGTCCGTGCCCGGGGCATCGTGCCCGCCAGTGATCTTCCGCAGCTCTTCGAACGGTGGATCGGGGCGGGTGGTCCGTCACGACGGCCAGTATCGCGACGGTGCCGACGGCCCCGGAGCGGGTTCCAGCAGATTCACCTGTCCCGGGATCGTCTTGTGCGGTCAGGCAGCAGAGCCCTCAGCCGAGAGCGCCCGGGTAGGGGCGTCCGTCCAGGTAGGCCTGCAGGTTGGCCACGATGCCGGCAATGCGGCGCGGTCCCCAGGAGGCGACGTCGGCGTTGACGGGGGCTGCGGCGGTGACGAAGTTCAGGACGAAGGCGTCGCGCAGGAGCAGGTAGGGCTCCAGGAGGCGGGACCAGTCGTCGGGCAGGGAGCGCACCTGGGCGTAGCCGTCCAGGTAGGCGCGGGCGAAATTCCTCGTAGCCGCCGGGTTCGGTGTGCGCGATGCGGTGGACGGAGGACAGGACGGTGGCGATGTCGAGGAGGTAGTGGCCGGTGCCGCAGTCGTCGAAGTCGATGATGCCGACGCCGCCGTCGGGCAGGGCGATCATGTTTTCGCGGTGCAGGTCGCCATGGATACGGCCTCGGTCGTTCGGGTCGCCTTCCTCGAGGGCCGGGGCGATCAGATCGGTGACCTTGCGCAGTGCGGCGGTTCCGTCGGCGCCGAGCTGCTCAGGGGCATCCGGGCGGGTGAGGGCGTGGCCGTGGTGGAGAATCGCCTGCCCGTCCCGGACCGGCCGATCGTAGTCGGGCAGTGGCACGGTGGCCGCGTGCTCGTGCAGGTGGGCGGTGGCGGTGCCCATCTTCTGCGCGACGACCGGCTGGCGGTAGAGGGGCTCGGCCGTGCCGGGGAGCCAGTGCAGCAGGGCTAGGGTGGCCGGCTCGTCGTGGTCGGGACCTCGATGGGGACCACGTAGTGGCCGCTGGTAGGTGGTGACGGGATCCGGAACGGCGACCGTATGGGCGCAGGCCAGGCTCTCCAGCCATCGCATCTCGCTGCGCTGCTGGTCGCTGAGGGGACGTGGGGGACCAGGTGGGCGGGGGCTTGGTCGAAACTTTGGGAGCGTGGGTCAGGGAGGGCGGCCTCTCTGTGCTCAGAACGCGCTTCGGGTCATCTGGGGACGTGGGGGGCATCGCGGCATCGCCGCAGGTCCCGGGTCGTCAGCCTCCCTCCGGCTCAGACCTCTTGAGCGCACAGCGGCGCCACGGTTGAGCCTGCCGTTTCGCGCCTGTCGCTTTCATTCGCTCCGACGCCTCTCCGGGCGCCGAGGCGGCCGTTGCCTGAACTCTCGTTCCGCAGGCGGTCCGCCGCTCGTCCGCCGGGGCGGGACCGTCCGGCTGCGGCTCAGGTCACCATACTTCCGGTCAAACCCCGCCCCGGCCCGGATCGGCCTGTAGTGCGTAGGCACCAGAACAGGTGAGTGGCTGGTCCGGGTGCACCAGGCCAGGACGGTTGCGGGGGACGATGCCCGCCAAGGCGCCGCAGGGAAGTGTGGGAGGCGCGCGGGATCTCGCGCATCCCTGTTGTCCTGTGGTGTCTGGAGTGATCAGCAGATGACGACTTTTCCGTACCGGATCGGACGGTGGGCCTTCCGGCGGCGCCGGCTCGTGGGCGGTGCGTGGCTGGGTGCCTTGGTGCCGGCCGGCGCAGCCGCCGCCCTGGCGCCGGCCGGGGAGAAAAAGGACCTCTCCATGCCCGGCGCCGAGTCGCAGAAGGCGTCCGACCTGCCGGGCGAGCGCCGGTGAAAACGACGTCTGTATCCGAAGCCGCGGTCTTACCGGTCCGCCCCGGGTGGCTGTCGATCGGCGCTCTCGGCATCTTGGCGCTCGCCCTCGGCACCCTGCAGTCGGTGGTGGAGCCCGCGCTCCCGCTGCTCCAACGTGAGCTGGGGGTCAGTCCTGCCCAAGGGGCTCTGATCAGTAACGCGTTACTCGTCACCGGCGCGGTCATCACCCCCGTCGCGGGCAAACTCGGCGACCGCTACGGCGGAAAGCGGGTGCTGGTCCGGCTGATGGCCGTGGTCTCGGCCGGTGGTCTGATGGCCGGCCTGGCACCGAACCTGCCGGTGCTGTTGCTCGGTCAGGTGTTGCAGGGCGTCATGGTGGGTGCGCTGCCCCTCTCCTTCATTCTGGTGCGCAAACACCTCGCGACAGGACAGTCACAGGCAGCGATCGGGCTGGTCGTCGCGCTGTTCACGGGCGGCAGCATGGTGGGCACGCTGTTCGCCGGGCCGATCGCGGAAGCACTGTCCTGGCAGTGGATGTTCGCGCTGCCGACGATCGCGATCATCGCGGCGACGTCGGTCGTGACTCGGCTGTTGCCGCATGATCCGCCGGTGCAGTCGAACGACGGGATCGACTGGCCTGGCACGGTTCTGCTGAGTGGCACGTTGCTCGCGTTCATGCTCGGGCTCGTGACGGTGACGGGGGACGGCGGCGTGCCGCCACTCGCAGTCGGTGCCATCGCGGTGGTCGTGGCGGCCCTCGCGACCGGGTGGGTCGTCGTCGAGCGCCGGGCAGCCTCGCCGGCGGTCGATCTGCGCATGCTGGCAAAGCCCGCGATGTGGAACGCGGGTGTGCTCACCTTCGTCATCACCACCAGCACCGGAATGGTGCTCTTTCTCCTCCCGCAGCTGTTCGCGGTGTCGGCCGACGGGTACGGCTTCGGAGCCAGCACCACCGACATCGGACTGTTCCTGCTGCCCGGCGCCATCGCCGGGGCGGTGAGCGATTCGGTCGGCGGGCTCGCGGCGCGGCGTTTCGGTCCGCGTGCCGTGGTCCTCGTGGGCGCCGTCGTCACGGCGTCCACGATGATCGCCCTGGCGTCGCTGCACACCGCGGAATGGCAGCTCGTCCTCGCCAAGGTGCTGACCGCGTTCGCCGCGGGCGCCGGTACCACGGCGTTGCTCGCCGGCACCGCCACCGCCGTCGAGACCAAGGACATCGGCATCGCCACCAGCCTGCTCGTGGTCACTCGCGTGATCGGCGTCGCCCTGGGCGCCCAGGTCGCCGGCGCGATCCTCGACGCCGGGGCCGAGCCGGTGACGGGCCGGCCGGCTGAATCGGCCTTCGTCACTGGCTTCGCCGTTGCCGGCCTCGTCGCCGCTCTGTCACTGCTCGTTGTCCGTATCCCGGGAAAAGGAGTCCAGGCATGACACCTACCGGTCTGTCGATGAACGTGAGTTCTGCCGGAAAGCGCAAAGTCCTGATCTCCGGCGCCAGTATCTCCGGACCCGCGCTGGCGTACTGGCTGCACCGGTCCGGATGCGCCGTCACCGTGGTGGAGAAGGCAGGCGCACTGCGCGACGGCGGCTACCCGATCGACGTCCGCGGTACCGCGACAGAGGTGGTCCGGCGGATGGGGATACTGCCGCGACTGCGGGACGCTCACATCGACTCGCGTCGCTGCACCTTCCTCGACGCCGATGGCAGTGAAGTGGTCTCGGTCAGCCCGAGCGCTGTTGCCGGCGGTGCCGAGGGACAGGACCTCGAGGTGCGTCGTGGGGACCTGGTCGCGATCCTCTACGCGATGGTCCGCGACGACGTGGAATTCCTGTTCGACGACTCCATCGACACCCTCGACCAGTCCGGGCAAGGGGTCGACGTCACATTCCACGGTGGGCAACAGCGCACGTTCGACCTGGTGGTCGGCGCCGACGGCATGCACTCACACACCCGGGAGTTGCTGTTCGGCCCCGAAGAACAGTTCCACCGCTATCTCGGCTACTGCTTCGCCCTGTTCACCATGCCGAACACCTTCGGGCTCTCCCGCGAGGTCATGGTGTGGAACACCCCGGGGAAAGCCGCGGCCCTCTACGCCGTCGGGGACAACGACGAACTGCACGCCCTCTTGAACTTCCACCGACCACAACCGCCGTTCGATGCCCTACGGGACCCCGACGCCCAGCGGGATCTGCTCGCCACGGTCTTCGCAGGCGCGGGATGGGAGGTGCCTCGCCTGGTCGACGCCATGCGCGACGCGGATGACCTGTTCTTCGACACGGCCGGTCAGATCCGCATGCCCCACTGGTCCAGCGGCCGCGTCGCGCTCGTCGGCGACGCCGCGTACGCACCCTCGTTCCTCACCGGCCAAGGCGCAAGCCTTGCGCTGGCCGGTGCCTACATGCTCGCCAACGCCCTGTCGGCCACGGACCGGGACCACACTGCGGCCTTCGCCGGCTACGAACGCGACATGCGCGCGTTCGTAGCCATGAATCAGGCGCTGGTCGACAACGGTGCGGCCACGCTCTTCCCCACCACAGCGGCAGCTCTGGAGCAACGCAACACCATGCTGCGTGACCTCGACACCATGCCGGCCGCGACAGCACGACCGGCCCACTCAGCCCTCAAGCTGCCCGGATTCGCTCCGATGCCGTGACCTGATACGTCAGCCGGACCTCTCCATTGCCGCAGGCCGACGGCTCGGGCGCGGCGAGAGCCTCGGAACGGCCCGGGGAGCGGGACGGTCTTGGCGGACCGTCCCGCGAGGGGCTCCCGGTATCGCACTACGACCGGTGGCCGGCACCGCCCTCGGGGGTGACGCGGGCCAGGCCCGTCCGGTAGGCGATGACGACGAGCTGCGCCCGGTCGCGGGCCTCCAGCTTCGTCATGGCGCGCTGTACGTGGGCGCGGACGGTGAACGGGCTGAGGAACATCCGCTCGGCGATCTCCTGGTTGGACAGGCCGGTCGCAACCGCGGCCACCATCTCGCGTTCGCGCGGCGTGAGCGCGGCAAGCTGTTCGCAGCGGTGCGGCGGGACTGCCTCCGGTGCGGCCAGGAAACGGGCCACCAAGGAGCGGGTGGCGGCGGGAGACAGAAGGGTGTCGCCAGCGGCGATCGTACGCACGGCGTCCAGCAGGTCCTCGGCCCCGATGCCTTTGCCGATGAAGCCGCCGGCCCCCGCGCGCAGCGCCTGAGCGACGTACTCGTCGGTCTCGTACGTGGTGAGGATCAGAATGCGGCTGGCCCGCAGTTCCGGGTCCGCGCAGATCTGCGACGTGGCGGTGAGCCCGTCCACCTCGGGCATACGGATGTCCATGACCACCACGTCCGGGCGCAGCTCCCGGGTGAGTCTCACCGCCTCCCTGCCATCGGCGGCCTCGCCGACCACGGTGATGTCGTCGGCGCTGTCGAGAAGCACCCGGAAGGCACCGCGCAGCAAGGCCTGATCGTCCGCGAGCAGCACCCTGAGCGTCACGGCGCATCCCCTGCCTCTCCGCCGCCCGTCCGTTCCTCGCCTGTCACCGCGTCCGGCATGCGTCCCCCCACGGCTGTTGCTCCGCCAGGTCCGCGCGCCGTGTCCTTGGCGGGCGGGAGGGGCAGCTGGGCGGAGACGAGGAAGCCGCCCTCCGGGCGCCTGCCCGCGAAGAGGCTCCCCCCGACCGCGGTGGCACGTTCACGCATGCCGATCAGACCGTACCCGGGCGGACGGTCCAACACCGCCGATGCACTCGGTCCCGCGGACGCGGTCGGCGCCGGACGCGCGCCCCCTCCGTCGTCGGCGACGGTGACGGTCACGCGATCGCGGGTCCAGGCGAGGCGCACCCGAGCGTTACCGGTGCCGGCGTGTCTGGTCACGTTGGTCAGGGCCTCCTGGACGATGCGGTAGGCGGTGAGGTCCACTCCCGGTGGCAGCGGCCTGGCCGTGCCCTCCTGGTGTACCGACACCTCCAGACCCGCGCGGCGGAAGGACGCGAGGAGCGCGGGAAGCCGCAACAGCCCGGGCGCCGGTTCGGCGGGCGCAGCCGCGTCCCCGGACTGACGCAGCAGACCGACGGTGGCCCGCAGTTCGTCGAGCGCGCCAGCGGTGGTCTCGACAAGTTCCTTGAGGCTCTTGCGGGTCTGCTCCGGGCGGGCGTCGAAGAGATGGGCGGCGACCGTGGCCTGCGCGTTGGCCAGAGTGATCTGATGGGCCACCAGGTCGTGCAGTTCCCGGGCGATGCGCACCCGCTCCTCGGCCACTCTCCGGCGCGCCTCGCTGTCCCGGCTCTCCTCGGCCCGCCGGGCACGCTCCTCCACGGCTGCCAGGTAGAGCCGTCGGTTGCGTACCGACTGCCCCAGTACGCCGGCCACCAGCGGGAACGCCGCCACCACTGCCATCCTGCTCGCGTCCTTCCACGAGACGTCCCCGAACAGAGGGATGGAGGCGACCAGCGCCGCGGAAGTGAGCAACGCCGCGCCCACCGCGCGCCGTTCGGTGCGCGCGGCGAGCGCGGAGGAGTAGGCAGTGATCACGGCGGGGGCCACGATGAGCGGAGTGAGGAGAAGCCCCAGGGGCGGCACCAGCACACCGACCGCGGTCGTGGCCGCCAGAGCGGCCAGGGGCGCCCGGTGCCGCACGGGCACCACGGCACAGGACACCACGGCGACGAAGTAGGCGGCGGCAGGCGGCGCCGACAGCGTGTCGTCGACCTGTATCACCCCGCCGAGCAGACACAACGCGAACGCCGTCGCCGTGATCGCTGCCTCCCGCCACCACCTGCCACGCGGTCGCCGGCCACCCCCACCCGGTGTCGTCATGACCGGCTCAGTCCCGGCCCGACGCGGAGCCGCCGCACCACTGCGTCCGGCGCGGTCACGGAGGCCGGGACATGCCTGCTCAGTGCCTCATCCTCGATATCGACGTTCGGCAGCACACGGTTCAGGATACGAGGCAGCCCAGGCATGGAGCCGCACGGTGTGCTCTTCGGTAGCCGCGCAGAACCGGACCGGAATCGCGACCATCCCGAAGGCATCTCCGCGCAACGTGACTACGTTGAGGGAGCAATGACCGTCACCCTCGACGCGCAGAAGGCATCGCCGCCCGGGACAACGACGTGCCCGCCAAGGCCCGCCGTACTGGCAGCATGGACAACTGATCCCATCCCGCCCCCAGCGCCCCGGCCACCCGGCCGGTGCCGCAACCCCGCCCTCCGCGGAGCTGGGCGACGAGGATCTGGTTGCCCATGCCTTCGCCCTGCTCAGTGGGCCGCTCCCCCACACCGAGGTGGATGTCCCACCCGGCCGCACCCTGCCCGACCCGCCCTGGAGGTGCTCCTCAGCGCCGCGGCGCGAACGCGTCCAGCACCCGCTCCAGCGCGAACCCGAAGACCTCCTCCAGGTCGATCGGACCGGGGTCCTCCGAGAACGCCGCCGCCATCCGCGGATACGCCCCGCTCGCCACCTGACTCCCCAGGTAGGCGATCCGCACCGCGTTCTCCTCGTCCGCCGACCAGGGCAGCGAACGCGTCCGCTCGGCGGTGGCCAGCTCGTTCGAGACGTACATCGTCACGACCCCGTTGAGCATGCCGACGAGCTGCATCTTCATGCCGTACGTCATGTCCAGCGGGTCCAGACAGGCCAGACAGTGCTCCAGATACCGCAGGGCGTTGGGGCTGAAGCCGTACACCGGTGACATCAGCCGCGGCAGCCAGGGATGCCGGTGCATCAGCGCGCGGGTCTGGCGCCCCACACGCCGCATGTCCGCCCGCCAGTCCCCGCCCGGCTCCCACAGCTCGTGCTCGCCGCTGACGGCGTCCACCATCAGCTCGTACAGGTCCTCCTTGCGGGGGACGTAGTTGTACAGCGACATCGTGCCGCAGCCCAGCTCGGCGGCGACGTGCCGCATGGACACCGCGTCGAGCCCTCGCGCGTCTGCGATCCGCACGGCCGCCGCCGCCACGTCGGCACGGGTGTACGCCGGCCTGGGGCCACGGCCCGCCCTCTCGGGACGGGCCCAGATCACTTCGGGTACGGCCGCTCGGCCCGCCATCGATCATCACCTCGACCACCATCGTAGTTACGTACACCGTACGTAGTGCGCTATGGTCGGAGCATGACTACTACGTACGCTGTACTTAGTGAGGGTCTGGAGAAGCGTTTCGGCGAGGTGCACGCCCTGCGGGGCCTCGACCTCGCCGTCCCCGCGGGCACGGTCTGCGGGATCCTCGGACCGAACGGGGCGGGCAAGACGACAGCGGTACGGCTGCTGACGACGCTGCTGCGTCCGGACGCGGGTTCGGCCCGCGTCGCGGGGCACGACCTGGTGCGGCAGCCCGCCGCCGTACGCCGCGCCATCGGTGTGACCGGCCAGTACGCGTCGGTCGACGGCGACCTGACCGGCCGGCAGAACCTGCGCCTGTTCGGCCGTCTGCACCGGGTGCGCGGACCGGCGGAGCGCGCCGACGAACTGCTGGCCCGCTTCGGGCTGGCCGAGGCCGCCGACCGTCCCGCCTCGACCTACTCGGGCGGCATGCGGCGCCGTCTCGACCTCGCGGCGAGCCTGATCCGCCGCCCGGACGTCCTCTTCCTCGACGAACCGACGACGGGCCTCGACCCCGCCAGCCGCAACGACATCCGGGACGCGGTCCGCGAGCTGCGCGGCGAGGGCACCACGGTCCTGCTCACCACCCAGTACCTGGAGGAGGCGGATCAACTCGCCGACGACATCGCCCTGGTGGACCGGGGCCGGGTCGCGCACACCGGTTCGCCCCGGCACCTGAAGGCGCTCATCGGTTCCTACGCGGAGGTGGTGGTCGCGGACACCGGCGTCCTGGCGAAGGCGGCCGGCGTCCTGGACCGGCTCACGGGCTCCGAGCCGGTGCTCGCCCACGCGCGGGCCGCCGTCGGCGCGGTCACCCGCGACACCACGCTCACCCTTCCCCGTCTGGTCCGCGAACTGGACGCGGCGGGCGTCCCGTTGCTCGACGCGACCCTCAGGCCACCGACCCTCGACGAGGTGTTCCTGCGCCTCACCGACGACCGCCCCACGGACACGCGACTCACCGACAATCGCCCCACCGACAATCGCCCCACCGACACGCGCCCCACGGACAATCGCCCCACCGACACGCGCCCCACGGACGAGCACCCCACCGACGACGAGGAGGTCGC
Source organism: Streptomyces sp. NPDC059895 (assembly GCF_042731035.1). Lineage (NCBI taxonomy): Bacteria > Bacillati > Actinomycetota > Actinomycetes > Kitasatosporales > Streptomycetaceae > Streptomyces > Streptomyces sp. NPDC059895. Next base: position 60,844 of record NZ_JBHWKO010000042.1, on the reverse strand, counting down.
GGCATGAGCGCCCTCGCCCTCACCCACGACGGTACGGCCATGCTCGGCCGGCAGCTCCTGCGGATCCGCAACAACCCGGCCCTGGTCGTCCTGACCCAGACCATGCCGATCACCATGCTGCTGTTCTTCGGCTACGTCTTCGGCAGCGCGCTGGCCGTGCCCGGTGCCGAGTACCGCTCCTTCCTGGTGCCGGGCCTGCTGGTGGCGACCGCCGCCAACGGGCTCATGACCGGCATGTTCCAGGCCGCGCAGGACGTCCACCGGGGCGTGACGGACCGGCTGCGCACGCTGCCGATGAGCCGGGCGGCCGTGCCGCTCGGGCAGGCGGTGGCCGACCTGGTGGTCACCGCGGCGGGCACCGTGCCGTTCCTGCTGGTGGGGTTGGCGGTGGGCTGGCGCGTCGAGGGGTCGGCACCCGCGGCGGCGGGCGCGGTGGTCCTGCTGCTGCTGTTCCGGTTCGCCTGCGCCTGGACCGGCATCTTCCTCGGTCTGCTCACCCGCAGCGAGGAGGCGGCCGGTCAGCTGGGCAGCGCGACCTTCATGCTGCCGTTGCTGTCCAACGCGTACATCCCCACGGACAACCTGCCGGGCTGGCTGCGCACGCTCGCCGAATGGAACCCCATCAGCGCGCTCTGCACGGCCCTGCGGGACCTGTTCGGCAACGCGCCCGTCCCCGAGGACGCCGCCTGGCCGGTGGCCCATCCGGTCGCCGGGTCGCTGGCGTGGTGCGCGGTGCTGATCGCGGTGTTCGCGCCGCTCGCGGTGCGCACGTACGCACGGCGGTGACAGGGCTGGGAGGTCGTGACCGGCCAGGAGGATGGCTGCGGATGGCGCGTGAGGAATACGCACGGTCGGCCAGAACGGCCAGGGGGCCGGGTCCGAGGCCTGCCCGGGCCCCTGCGAGGCACGCGGATGCGGGACATCGCATGAGGGGTTGGCCAGTTGATCGGATGTGTCCGCCCGATGAGTGATCACTGATGCGATGTGGGCAAGCGCGGCCGGCTCGAGAACCCGCGCGGCGCGGCCGGGGCGGGCAGGGCGCGGGGCGGGGCGGGGCGGGAGCGGGCTGGCCGCGACCGGTGCGGGACGGCGGCGCGGCAGCGGGGATGGTGCGGCGCAGAGGCCGCGCGGGCCGGGGCGCAGCGCGGCGCGGCCTGGAGACCGCGCGCCAGGACGGCCCCGAGGACCGGGCCGGCACCCGGGCCCGGGTCGGTCAGCCGGCCGTCGCCGTCGTCCGCGCGAGGTCCACCTCGTCGGCCTCTACCGGCGCTCGGCGCGCAACTGCTCCGTAGCGGTCGGGCTGTCGAAGGCGGGCAGGGCCGCGGCGGCCAGGAGCAGGGTGCGGGCGCGCGCGGACTTCTATGTACTGAGGCGGGTTGAGTTTCCAGGGGACTGGTGTGGACTTGGCTGATGTTGCCGGGCCCGGTGCGCCCGGACCGCGACGGTACTTCACTACCGTCTGCGGGAACGCGGCGGCGGGTAGGACGTCGGTCAGGGCCGGTTGGGTGCGCGGTAGGGCAGCGTCTGGCTGTAGACGACGCTTGTGGTCGTACTGCCGAAGCCGGCCAGTTCGTCCACGAGCGTCTCCAGATGCTCCATGGAGGATGCGGCCACCTTCAGGGTGTAGCAGTCGTCGCCGGTGGTGCGCAGGCACTCCAGGATCTCCCGCCGCTCGGCGAGCAGCCGACGCAACGGCTGGTGGCGGTTGCCCGGGTACTTCAGCCGGACGACGGCGAGCACGGGATAACCGACCTTGGCCAGGTCGACCACGGCGTGGTAGCCGGTGATGACTCCCAGCGACTCCAGATTCCGGACCCGTTCCGTGGTGGCCGACGAGCTGAGATTCACGCGCCGCCCCAACTCGCTGAGGGAGATACGAGCCTCCCGTTGCAGCTGCTCGATGATCGCCCAGTCAGTGTCGTCAAGATTCACGGCCATATCGCGACTCTACCGGCAGAAGCACGGAAGAATGCCGCCATAGCCGGGAAGATTCGGTTCCACATCCAGTGATCACCGGGATAGCTTCGACTCATGCGACTTGGCGTCAACGTACCGAACTTCGGGCCCGGAACCGATCCCGGCGTACTGCGCGAATGGGCGCGCATCGTTGAGGGGCTCGGCTTCGACCTCCTCATGGTGTCGGACCACGTGGCCGTCACCCCGGACGTGGCCGAGCGGTACCCGGAGCCGTTCTACGAGCCGTTCACCACGCTGTCCTGGCTGGCCGGTCTCACCACGAGGCTGCGGCTGGGCACGACGGTGCTCGTCCTGCCCTACCGGCACCCGCTGCTGGTGGCTCGGATGACTGCCAACCTCAATCAACTCAGCAGTGGCCGGTTCGTCCTCGGGGTAGGCGTCGGCTGGGCGCGTCAGGAGTTCGACGCGCTCGGCGTACCGTTCACCGCGCGCGGCCGACTGGCCGACGAGTACCTGGGTGCCCTGCGGGATGCATGGCGCACGGAGACCGGGGACGGCACCGCCTCGATACCTGTCTGGGTCGGCGGCCACAGCGAGGCGGCAATCCGACGCACGGTCAGGTTCGGCGACGCCTGGCACCCGCTGCGGCTCCCCCTCCCCCTCATGCGCTCGGTCCTGGCGAACCACTCGCTGCCGGCGTTCGCGCCCCGGATCGCCCTGCGGATGACCGGCACACCGGTCGACGACCGCGAGCGGCCCGCCGGTGTCGGCACCATCGAGCAGATCCTCGACGATCTCGACCAGCTCCGCCTGCTCGGCGCGGACACCGTCGTACTCGACCCCTACCACGGAGATCCGGCGGAGACCCGTCGGCCCCACGCGGCCTGGCAGGCGCTCGCCGCCGTGGCCACACACTGGAGGACCCCATCGTGATCACCCTTGCCGACGAAACCCTGCTGCGGCGCGCCATCGGCATCGCCGCCCGCGCGGTCGCCTCAGGGGACGCACCGTACGGCTCCCTGCTGGCCGACCCGGACGGCGCGATCCTTGCCGAAGCCCACAACACGGTACGGCGCGACAACGACATCGTCGCCCACCCGGAACTGAAGCTCGCCCGCTGGGCAGCCCGCGAGCTCGACCCGGCCGCGGCCGCCCGCACCACCCTGTACACCAGCTGCCAGCCCTGCACCATGTGCGCCGGCGGCATCGTCCGCTCCGGCATCGGCCGGGTCGTCTACGCGCTGTCCACCGAACAACTCGTGGAACTCAACCCGCAGTCGGGCGACTGGCCGACGGTGGCCCAGGACGGCCCGGCCCTGTTCGAGGAGGCGCGCGCCCCTATCGACGCCTACTACCGGCCGTACCGATGACGCTGACCTCGGTGTGTCGAGGGATGGGCCGGTGGCGGCCACGAAGCCGTCCAGGGTGCCGGGCCGGTACTCACTGGTTCACGTTGTTCGCCGTCCGCCGGCCGGCCTGGACCTCAAGACCGCAATCAAGGTCGCACTCGTCGCCGACACCGCCTCCGTCGCTGTGATGGCACTGGTCGACAACCTCCTCGTCGCCCTCGCCCCCGGCGCCTTGGACGACCAGTAGAGCGTCGGCGCCCGGGGGGTCGTTGCCGGGGGCCGGTTCGGCGGTCCCGCCGAGGAAGCCGCCCGACTGGTGCTGCCACAGCCTGGCGTAGGCGCCGTCCGCGGCGAGCAGTTCCGCGTGGGTGCCCTGCTCGACGATGCTTCCGCGGTCGAGGACGACGAGACGGTCCATGCCGGCGACGGTGCTCAGCCGGTGGGCGACCACGAGAGCCGTGCGTCCCTCCATCAGCCGCCACAGGGCGTCCTGGACGAGGAGCTCGCTCTCCGAGTCCAGCGCGCTGGTCGCCTCGTCCAGCAGCAGGATCGGGGCGTCACGCAGCAGCGCTCGGGCGAGGGCGACCCGTTGGCGCTGGCCGCCCGACAGTTTCACTCCCCGCTCCCCCACCAGAGTGGCGAAGCCGTCCGGGAGTTGGTCGGCGAACTCGGTGACATGCGCGGCCTCAGCCGCGGCGTGGATCTCCTCGTCGGTGGCGCCGGGCCGGGCGAAGGCGATGTTGTCCCGCAGGCTGCGGTGGAACATGGCGGGCTCCTGTGGGACGTAGGCGATCAGTGAGCGCAGGTCGGCCTGGCGCAGCCCGCTGATGTCCTGGCCGCCGATCAGGATGCGTCCGCCGTCGATGTCCGCCATCCGCAGCAGAAGCCGGGTGAGCGTGGTCTTACCGCCGCCCGACCTTCCGATCAGGCCGATCCGTGCGCCGCCGGGCACGTCCAGGTCGAGGCCCTGGAAGATCGGCTTCGCACCGGCGTGGGCGAAGGTGACCGCCTCGAAGCGGACACCGGTGTCCCGCGGCGCGAGCGGTTCGGGTCGGGCCGCGTCGAGCACGGTGGCCGGCTCCAGCAGCAGCTCGGTGAACTGCGCGGCCTCGGTCATCGAGCTTTCCAGGCGCCGGTAGATCTGGTTGAACTCGAACATGATCTGGGTGGCGTTGGAGTAGTAGGTGAAGGCGACCACGATTCCCTCCACCCCCAGGCCCGGGCCGCCGAAGGCGACGGCGATCAGCAGGCCCAGCACGTTGGTCAGCACGGACATGGGGGCGACCAGGGTGTCGACGCGCAGGTTGCCGTAGTCCCACGACCTCAGCGTCAGGCGTCGGGAGTCCGCGACGCGGCGGCGGTGCTCGTCGGCCTCTCGCGGCTCGGCCGCGAACGCCCGGATGGTCTCCATGTTCGTGAGGCTGTCGGCGACGTGGCCGGAGACCCGGGCGATCGCCGCCTCACGGTCGTTGACGAGCGCCTGACGGCGCCGGATCAGGGGTGTCGTGGCCACCACGGTCAGCGTGATCATCAGGAGCAGGCCGGCGACGAGCAGCGGTTCGTAGCGCCACAGCACCACGGCACCGAACACCAGGGGCACGAGGCTGCCCACGATCCGGTACGTCACCGTGTCGACGAAATCCTCGAAGCGCCTGCCGAAGCTCAGCACCCGTTTGGTCAGGGAGCCGGCGAAGTTGTCGTGAAAGAACGCCGCGTCCCGGGCGAAGAGTTCGTCCATGCCGATGACGTACAGGTGCTCCATACCGAGGGCGTCCACACGGTTCAGGCAGTGCTGCCCGATCCGCCACACGGTCTCGGCGACCAGCAGCACCACGCCGAAGCCCAGCACGTACGGCAGCGCCGAGGCAAGGGTGAGCCCGCCCCCGCCGGCGGCCTGCCCCGCCAGTTTGGCGACCAGCAGAGGCGCGACATAACGGATGCCTATGTTGCCCACGGCCGGCAGCAGCAGCGCGGGCAGGGCAAGCCGTCGCAGTCGTAACAGTTCCCGGCCGTAGCGGCGCAGGGCGAGTACGACCGCGCCCCTGCCCGGCGTCGTCCCCAGTACGTCTTTCTGCCCCATCACACTCCCGGAGGTCGAGACTCGCAAGCTTCCCTTCACCAGCGGTCACCAGTCCAGGCATTTAACTCGGACGGGCGAGAACCGGACATCGCCGCCCGGACGGGACGCCGGGATCGGAGAGAAAGGGCGCATCAGACCGTGGCCGACACCCTCGTCTTCACCGGCTGCAATCTGCCCGGTTGCCCGCGCGCCTCCACCATGGAGGCGTCCTCACGGGACTACCGGGTGGCGCTGGTGTCCGAGTCGGTGTCCCGGGTGGCCCCGGCGGCACTGACCGAGCTGGAGGGTGTCGACGTGCACCGGCTGAAGCCGGACCGGCTCCCCGCGCTGCTCGGCCTGACGGACCGCGGGGCCGCCTGAGGGCGACGGCGGCGACGGCGGGGATGGCGGGGATGGTGGGGATGGTGGGGATGGCAGCGACGGGCCGGACGGGCGCCGAGATGGACGGCGGGGCCGTCGCGACGGGCGACGGGGCGGTTCCCGGTGGGCGCCGCCCGGGTGACAGCGGTGGCCCGCCGACCGGGGCGGGCGCGCCGGCCGGCACCTCTCGCGGCACCCTCCGGCGGCGTGCGGCCGCCAGGACGGACGGGTACGCCCGCGGCCGAGCGGCCGTTGCACGGCCGGGAGCCGGGGGGCTGAGGCGTCCGGTCCAGCGGGCCGAACGACAGGCGTCCGGTCCAGCGGGCCGAGCGGGTGGCGTTCAGTCCAGCAGCCCCAGCTCCCAGGCCGAGCGCAGTGCCATCCACACCTCGGTGAACGCCCCGGTCGAGAGCAGGTCTCGGCCGGTCAGGGCGCTGAAGCGGCGCAGCCGGTAGGTGAGGGTGTTGGGGTGGATGTGCAGGGCGGCCGCCGCCTCGTCGGTGCGCCGGTCGCGCTCCATCCAGGTGCGCACCGACTGCACCAGGCGGGCGTCGTGCTCGGCGTCGTAGCGCAGGGCCGCGCCGATGGTCTGCTCGACCAGGGCGTCCAGCGCGGCCGGGTCGTCGGGGAGCCAGCGGCCGACCGGGTCGCTGCCGTAGCGGACCAGGGGCCTGCCCGAGGCGGCGGCGTGGGAGGCCGCCCAGAGGGCCTCGCGCCGCGCGATCCGCAGTGATGCCCCGCAGGGCATCGGCCGGCTGGTGCCGGCGGCCACGCCGGGCAGGCCGGCGACCGTCTCGGCCACACCGGGCGCGCCGAGCAGATAGCGCTCCTCGCCCCGGTTGAGCAGCAGGAAGGGCTCGTCCTCCAGAGCGCGCAGCACATCGTGTTCGGTGACGCCCCGGACCACGGTCAGCTCGACGGTGCCCGTCAGGGAGTGACGGACCAGCCGGCGGGCGGCGGCCTCCTGGTCCAGGGTGCCCTGGAGCATCTCGGCGAGGATCTCGGTGCCCTCGCGGCGCAGGGTCTCGCGTTCGGTGCGGATCACCGCGAGCTGGAGCGCGGCCACCGTGGCGATGTGCTGGACCACGGCGAGGCCGGCCGGGCGGGCGCCGTCGCGCTCCAGGGCGATCAGGAAGCCGGCCGTGCCGACCGGCGAGGGCACCGGCAGCACGAAACCGCCCGGGATGGTGGGCGGGGCGTCCGCCGAGGCGGGGACCAGCGCCGGGGCGGGCACCGGCACGCCCGGCAGCAGGGGCCGGCCCTGCGGGCTGCACAACCGGATGTCGTACCCGGAGAGGTTCTCCAGGCGGCGGAAGAGCGTCGCGGTGTCCAGTTGCTCGGAGGCGAGCCAGCGCAGCGCGCCGAACACCTGGAGCTGGGCGCCCAGCCGGTGCCGGGCGTCCTCCTGCACCGCCGCCGCGACCTCCTGCGCGACCACGATGAACGGCACGGCGAGCGGCACCTCCAGGACCGGCATGCCGCGCTCCTCGGCGGTGTCGAAGAAGGCGCGCCGCAGCGGCGGCATGTGCAGCTGCACGGAGACCGCGAGCGCCGACACCCCGGCGTCGTCCAGCCGCTCCAGATAGGCGCGCTGCGCGGCGGCCGACCGGGGCAGGGCCAGGCCCGTAGTCATGATCATTTCGGCGCCGAGCAGCCAGGGGGTGGGGTCCTCCAGCTCGCTCGCGTGGGCCCAGGACACGGACCGGTCCAGGCCCGCGCGGCCGGCCAGCAGCCGCAGCTGGAGCGCCGGGTAGGACAGCACTTCCCGGACGCTCACCCCGCGCTTCTTGTCGCCTTCCGGACGTCGTTTGTCGCCTTCCACAAATTCACCTCAGCTCTTTGTGCCTGTCACGATTGTCTCCCGGAGGGCGCCGCGCCCAGACTCGGCCGTGCCGGTACCCCGGCGCGCTTTTGCCGGAGCAGGTTCCCGGCGCCGTCGAGCGCAGTGAGCAGGAAGGCAGCAGGCCATGACCGACCCACGTGGGCCCCTAACTCCCCGCGGACCCGTCGACTCCTCCCGGGTGCCGCGTTTCGCGGGACCGGCGACCTTCGCCCGGCTGCCGCGCCTGGACGAGGTCGAGCGGGCCGACGTGGCCGTCGTCGGGATCCCCTTCGACGCCGGAGTCTCCTACCGGCCGGGCGCCCGCTTCGGCGCCACCGCCGTCCGTGAGGCCAGCCGTCTGCTGCGCCCTTACAACCCGGCGCTGGACGTGTCGCCGTTCGCCACCCAGCAGGTCGCGGACGCCGGCGACATCGCCTGCAACCCGTTCGACATCGACGAGGCGATCGAGACCATCCAGGAGGCGGCCTCCTCCCTCCAGGCCGACGGCACCCGGCTGGTCACCCTCGGCGGCGACCACACCGTCGCGCTGCCGCTGCTGCGCGCCGTCGCCGAGCGGCACGGCCCGGTCGCGGTGCTCCACTTCGACGCGCACCTGGACACCTGGGACACCTACTTCGGGGCCGAGTACACGCACGGCACCCCGTTCCGCCGGGCGGTCGAGGAGGGCATCCTCGACACCTCCGCGCTCTCCCACGTCGGCACCCGCGGCCCGCTGTACGGCAAGCAGGACCTGTCCGACGACGAGAAGCTGGGCTTCGGCATCGTCACCTCCGCCGACGTCTACCGGCGCGGCGCCGACGAGGTCGCCGACCAGCTCCGCCAGCGCATAGGCGACCGCCCGCTGTACGTCTCCATCGACATCGACTGCCTGGACCCGGCGCACGCGCCCGGCACCGGCACCCCCGAGGCGGGCGGCATGACCTCCCGCGAGTTGCTGGAGATCCTGCGGGGCCTGGCCGGCTGCAACCTGGTCGGCGCCGACGTGGTGGAGGTCGCCCCGGCCTACGACCACGCCGAGATCACCGCGGTGGCCGCCTCGCACGTGGCCTACGACCTGGTCAGCCTGCTGGCGCTGGAGGCCTCCGGATGAGCGGCAAGGCCCCCGCGCTGAACGAGGTCGAGCAGTTCGGCATCGAGCGCATCCCCGACGCCGACCGCACGGCCAGGCCCCTGGACCTGTTCCGGCTGGCGTTCGGCGGCGCCAACACCTTCGCCACCTGCGTCCTGGGCGCCTTCCCGATCCTGTTCGGGCTGTCGTTCCAACAGGCCCTGGTGGCGACCGTGCTGGGCCTGGTGGTCGGCTCGCTGATCCTGGCGCCGCTGGCCGTGTTCGGCCCGCGCAACGGCGTCAACAACGCGGTGTCCTCCTCCGCTCACCTCGGCGTGCACGGCCGTATCGTCGGCTCGTTCCTGTCGCTGCTGACCGCGGTCGCGTTCTTCTCGATCTCGGTGTGGTCCTCGGGCGACGCGCTGGTGGGCGGCGCCCACCGGCTGGTCCACCTGCCGCAGAACGACGGCACCTTCGCCCTGGCCTACGGCGTCTTCGCGATGCTGGTGCTGGTCGTGTGCGTGTACGGCTTCCGGTTCATGCTGTTCGTCAACAAGATCGCGGTGATCGCGGCCTCGGCGCTGTTCGTGCTGGGTTTCATCGCCTTCGCCGGCGACTTCGACTTCGGTTACCAGGGCGCTTTCCCGTCGGTGTCGACGCCGGGCTTCTGGCCCTCGTTCATCGGCTCGGCGCTGATCGTGCTGTCCAACCCGGTGTCCTTCGGCGCCTTCCTGGGCGACTGGGCGCGCTACATCCCGGCCGAGACACCGCGGGGGCGGGTGGTCGGCGCGGCGTTCGCCTCGCAGATCGCGACCCTGCTGCCGTTCCTGTTCGGCCTGGTCACCGCGTCGATCATCGCCACCAAGGCGGCCGCCTACATGGACCCGGCGGCGCCCAACTACGTCGGCGGCCTGCTCGCCGTCGCCCCCACCTGGTACTTCCTGCCGGTCTGCCTGCTGGCGCTGATCGGCGGCATGGCCACCGGCACCACCGCCCTGTACGGCACCGGTCTGGACTTCTCCAGTGTGTTCACCCGGTTCAGCCGGGTGCAGGCGACCGTGTTCATCGGCGTGCTGTCGATCGCGTTCATCTTCCTCGGCCGGTTCGCGATGAACCTGACGCAGTCGATCTCCACCTTCGCCACGCTGATCATCACCTGCACCGCGCCCTGGATGGTGATCATGATGCTGGGCTGGCTGACCCGTCGCGGCTGGTACGACGCCGACTCCCTCCAGGTGTTCAACCGGCGCCAGCGCGGCGGCCGCTACTGGTTCACCCACGGCTGGAACTGGCGCGGCATGGGCACCTGGTTCGCCTCGGCGACCCTCGCCCTGCTCTTCGTCAACCTGCCGGGCCAGTTCGTCGGCCCGCTCGGCGACATGGCAGGCGGCGTCGACGTCTCCCTGCCGGTCGGCCTGGTTCTGGCCGCCGTGCTCTACCTGGCGCTGCTGCTGCTGTTCCCGGAGCCCCGGGCCGTCTACGGGCCGGACGGGCCGCGTCTGGTGCGCAGCTCCGACACCCCGGTCCCGCCGATCACCGGCGGCGACCCGTCGGGCCCGGTCACCGCGCGGGAACTGGTCTGACCCGCTTCCCCGGCGGCGGGAGCGCCCGCCGCCCCGCCGCCGGGGTCCCCACGCATGTACGACACCGGGCAAAGGAGCCCCCCATGACCGAAGAAGTCCTGCGCGCCGCCGACGAACTGGTGGCCGCCTTCGCCGAGGGCCGGCTGGACGACTACTTCGCCGCCTTCGACCCGGACGCCACCTTCGTCTTCCACACCACCCCGGAGCGGATCGCCTCCACGGCCGACTACCGCGCCCTGTGGGAGCGGTGGGTCGCCGAGGACGGCTTCCGGATCGTGGACTGCGTCTCCTCCGGCCAGGTCGTCCAGTGCTTCGGCGACACCGCCGTCTTCAGCCACGATGTGGCGACCACGGTGAGCACCACGGCCGGCACCGAGTCCCTCTCCGAGCGCGAGACGATCGTCTTCCGCCGCGCCGGGCAGGGCCGCTGGCTGGCCGTCCACGAGCATCTGTCGCCCGCCCACGAACATCTGTCGCCCGCCCACGAGCATCTGTCGCCCGCCGCGGCGGCCTGACGCCATCCGGCGCCGAAGGCCCCGGCGCACCGCGAGCAAGGAACACCCCCACCACCCCGGCCCCCGCACCACCAGGGCCCGGGGCGACGGAACACCCCGCACCGGCCGTGTCACCCGCCGGGGGCGGACGAAAGAGGAAACAGGTCATGAGCGAGCTTCTTGCGCTGCGCAACCACATCGACGGCGCGTACGTGGACGCGGCCGACGGCCGCCGTCTCGACGTGGTCGACCCGGTCACCGGCGAGGTGTACGCCCAGGCGTCGCTGTCCGGCGCGGCGGACGTGGACGCGGCGATGGCCGCGGCGGCACGCGCCTTCCCTGTCTGGCGGGACGCCACCCCCGCGACCCGGCAGCGGCTGCTGCTGCGGATCGCCGACGCGGTGGAGGCCCGGGCCGGCGACCTCGCCGACGCCGAGTGCCGCGACACCGGCAAGCCGCGCGCGCTGACCCTCACCGAGGAGATCGCCCCGGTCGTCGACACCATCCGGTTCTTCGCGGGCGCGGCCCGGATGCTGGAGGGCCGCTCGGCCGGCGAGTACACCGAGGGCATGACCTCGATCGTCCGGCGGGAGCCGGTCGGGGTGTGCGCGCAGGTGGCGCCGTGGAACTACCCGCTGATGATGGCGGTGTGGAAGTTCGCGCCGGCCGTCGCGGCCGGCAACACCGTGGTGCTGAAGCCGTCCGACACCACCCCCGCCTCCACCGTGCTGCTGGCCGGGATCGTCGGCGAGGTGCTGCGCGAGCTGGACCTGCCGGCCGGGGTGTTCAACGTGGTCTGCGGCGACCGGGACACCGGCCGTCTGATGGTGGAGCACCCGGTGCCCGCCATGGCCGCGATCACCGGCTCGGTGCGGGCCGGCATGGAGGTCGCCGCCTCGGCGGCCCGGGACGTCAAGCGGGTCCACCTGGAGCTGGGCGGCAAGGCGCCGGCGCTGGTCTTCGCGGACGCCGACCTCACCGCCGCCGCCGAGGGCATCGCCGCGGGAGGCTACTTCAACGCCGGCCAGGACTGCACCGCCGCGACCCGGGTGCTGGTGCACGCCTCGGTGCACGACGCGTTCGTCACCGAGCTGACCAAGGCCGCCGAGGCCCTGCGCACCGGGGGCGGCACGGACGACGAGGACATGTTCTTCGGTCCGCTGAACAACGCGGACCAGCTGGCCCGGGTGGCCGGGTTCGTCGAGCGGCTGCCCGAGCACGCCACCGTCGCGACCGGCGGCCACCAGGTGGGCGGGCGCGGCTACTTCTACGCCCCGACCGTGGTGACCGGGGTGCGCCAGGACGACGAGATCGTCCAGAACGAGGTGTTCGGCCCCGTCGTCACCGTGCAGTCCTTCACCGACGAGGAGGAGGCCCTCGCCTGCGCCAACGGCGTGGAGTTCGCGCTGGCCTCCTCCGTCTGGACCCGCGACCACGCCCGCGCGATGCGGATGTCCCGGGCCCTGGACTTCGGGTGCGTGTGGATCAACACCCACATGACGCTGGTCTCGGAGATGCCGCACGGGGGCTACAAGAAGTCCGGCTACGGCAAGGACCTCTCCGCCTACGGCTTCGAGGACTACACCCGGATCAAGCACGTCATGACCGCGCTCTGACACATCCCGGTACGCCCCCGCCTGCGCCCGCCTCAGCCCTCCTCCCACAGGGTGATGGGCGCGGCGCGGCGCACGGCCCCGTCGTCCTCGTCGAGGTGCACGGTCGCCGGGGCGGGGCGCGCGAGGGCCCCAGCCAGTCACACGACGGGTAGGCGGCGAGGCTGTGGCGGCCCAGGCGCACTGATCGTTCGAGAAGGGTGATCGTCGACGGGCGGTACACCGACCCGCGGCCGTGGCTCGGGCCCGGCGGCTGACGGCCCACGTGCCGTACGCGTGAGGCGGTGGCCCCGTCCGGACATAGTTTCCGGGCAGGGCCACCACGGGGTACAGGACCTCAGGCCGCCACCACGGGGTACGGGGGCTCAGGCCGCCGCCACGGGGTACGGGGGCTCAGGCCGCCGCCACGGCCGTCCGCTCCGCCCCGTCCCGGTGGATCGGCGTGCCCGATCCGGTCAGCGGCAGCCCCGTGCCGCCCCGCCGGACCGCGACGATCTCCGCCGCGATGGACAGGGCGGTCTCCTCCGGCGTGCGGGCGCCGAGGTCGAGCCCGATCGGCGAGTGCAGCCGGGCCAGCTCCGTCTCGGTCAGGCCCACTTCGCGCAGTCGCCGGTCGCGGTCCTCGTGCGTGCGGCGCGAACCCATCGCGCCGACGAACGCCACCGGCAGCCGCAGGGCCGTCTCCAGCAGGGGCACGTCGAACTTGGCGTCGTGGGTGAGCACGCACAGCACGGTGCGCGCGTCGGTCGGCGTGCTCCGCAGATAGCGGTGCGGCCAGTCGACCACGACGTCGTCCGCCTCGGGGAAGCGGGCCGGGGTGGCGAAGACCGGCCGGGCGTCGCACACGGTCACCCTGTATCCCAGGAACTTCCCCGCGCGGACGAGCGCCGCGGCGAAGTCCACCGCGCCGAACACGATCATGCGCGGCGGCGGCACGCTCGACTCGACGAACAGGGTGAGACCGCCGGGGCAGTGCGATCCGTCCTCCGAGAGGCCGACCGTGCCGGTGCGGCCCGCCTCCAGCAGGGCGTGCGCCTCGGCCGCCGCGGTGCGGTCCAGGTGCGGGTGACCGCCCAGCGCGCCCTCGTACGAGCCGTCGGGGCGCACGAGCAGGGCGCGGCCCAGGAGGCCGGCCGGGCCCCGGACCACCCGGGCCAGAGCCGCCGGCCCGCCCCGGGCGGCGGACGCCAGCGCCGCGGCGAACACCGCCCTGACGGGTGCCTGCGCGGCAACCGGGGTGACCATCACCTCGACGGTCCCGCCGCAGGTCAGTCCGACCGCGAAGGCGTCCTCGTCGCTGTAGCCGAACCGTTCGGTCACCGTACGGCCGTCCTCCAGCGCCCGGAGGCAGAGGTCGTACACCGCTCCCTCCACGCAGCCGCCGGAGACCGAGCCGATCACTGTGCCGTCGCTGTCGACGGCGAGGGCGGCGCCGGGGCCGCGCGGCGCGCTGCCGTCGATGGTGACGACGGTGGCCACCGCGAAGTCCCTGCCCTGAGCGACCCAGCGTTCCAGTTCCTTTGCGAGGTCAAGCATCCGGCGCTCCGCCGGCGGCCCGCAGGACGCGGTCGGGCCGGATGGGCAGGTCCCGGTGGCGTACGCCGGTCGCGTGCCAGACGGCGTTGGCGACGGCGGCCGCGGCGCCCACGATGCCGATCTCGCCGACGCCCTTGATGCCGACCGGGTCGTCCGGGTCGACGTCGTCCACCCAGTCGGCCTCGACGTGGGCCACGTCGGCGTGCGCGGCGAAGTGGTAGCCGGCGAGGTCGGCGCCGACGTGGGCACCCAGGTTGCCGTCGCGGACGGCTTCTTCGTGCAGGGCCATGGAGATGCCCCAGATCATGCCGCCGACGAGCTGGTTGCGTGCCGTGAGCGGGTTGACGATGCGTCCGGCCGCGAAGATGCCGAGCATGCGCCGCACGCGCACCTCGCCGGTCGTGACGTCCACGGCGACCTCGGCGAACTGCGCCCCGTAGGAGTGCCGTTCCCCGGGCGGCAGCGCGTCGACGGCGGCGGAGGTGTCCGAGCGCGCCGTGATGCCCTCCGGCGGTACGGTGTCGCCCAGGGCGAGCCGCTCCCGCAGCTCGCGTGCGGCGACCTCGACCGCCCACGCCCAGGAGCGGGTGCCCATGGAGCCGCCCGCGATCATCGCCGGGCCGAAGTCGCTGTCGCCGATCCGCACCCGGACGCGGTCCTGCGTGGTGGCCAGGGCATCGGCTGCGATCAGGGTGAGCGCGGTGCGCGCGCCGGTGCCGATGTCCGCGGCGGCGATCCGCACGGTGAAGGTGCCGTCGGCCTCGGCAGTCACGGCCGCCGTGGAGGGTGCGGCCCCTGCGCCGAAGGAGGCCGCCGCGGTACCGGTGCCGAGCAGCCAGCGTCCGTCCCGGCGCAGGCCGGGGCGCGGGTCCCGGTCTGCCCAGCCGAAGCGGCGGGCGCCCTCCCGGAAGCAGGCGACCAGGTTGCGGCTGCCGAACGGCAGTCCGGAGACGGGTCCCTTGTCGGGCTCGTTGCGCACGCGCAGTTCGATCGGGTCGACGCCGCACTTCTCGGCGAGTTCGTCGAGGGCGGCCTCCAGCGCGTACGAGCCCGACGCCTCGCCCGGCGCGCGCATCCATGTGGGGGTCGGCACGTCGAGGCGTACGACCCGGTTGGCGGTGTGGTGGGCGTCGGCGTCGTACATCACCCGGGCCACCCCGGCGCTCGGCTCGACGAACTCGTGCACCGTGGAGGTGACGCTGAGCGAGGTGTGCTCCAGGGCGCGCAGCCGTCCGTCCGCGTCGACGCCCAGCCTGACCCGCTGCACGGTGGGGCTGCGGTGGCCGGCCAGTGAGAACATCTGGCGGCGCGTCATGACGAGCCGGACCGGGCGCCGCAGGACGGTCGCGGCCATCACCGCGCCCACCTGGTGCGCGCGCACGCCCTTGCTGCCGAAGCCGCCGCCGACGTGCTCGGAGCGCACCCGCACCGAGGAGGGGTCGAGCGAGAACATCTGGGCCAGCTCGTTCTGGACCCAGGTGGTGCCCTGGTTGGAGTCGACGACCTCGAGCCGGCCGTCGTCCCACCGGGCGGTCGCCCCGTGCGGCTCCATCGGGTTGTGGTGTTCCTCCGGCGTGGTGTACTCGGCGTCCAGGACGACGGCGGACGCGGCGAGCTGTGCCTCCAGGTCCCCCTTCTCCGTCACCGCCGGCATGTGACCGTCCACTGGGTAGGCGTCCGGGTGGTCCCCGGTGAAGGCGACGTCGTGCGGCTCCTGTTCGTAGTGCACGACCAGCGTCTCCGCCGCCTCTCTGGCCTGTTCGGGCGTCTCCGCGACGACCAGGGCCACCGGCCAGCCCGCGTGCGGCACGCGGTCGTGCTGGAAGAGGGCGGCGGTCAGGTCGGGGCGGCCGAGCATGCCGACGTAGTCGGTCTC
The DNA here is from genome assembly GCF_042731035.1 of Streptomyces sp. NPDC059895. Lineage (NCBI taxonomy): Bacteria > Bacillati > Actinomycetota > Actinomycetes > Kitasatosporales > Streptomycetaceae > Streptomyces > Streptomyces sp. NPDC059895. The sequence goes on along the minus strand of NZ_JBHWKO010000042.1, from coordinate 45,145 downwards.
CACGCGCGGGGCGTTGCCGTGGTGCAGGACGGTGAGCACCCCGGGCATGCGCAGGACGGGGCCGTCCTCCACGGAGCGGATCCGGCCGCGGGCGACGGTGGAGAGCACCAGCCAGCCGTGGGCGAGCCCGGCGAAGGAGATCTCGCCCGCGTAACGGGCGGCTCCGGTGACCTTGTCCCGGCCCTCCACCCGGGTGTGCGCGGTACCGACGGCGGCGTGCGCGGTCGTGGCCGCGGTGGTGGTGGTCATCGGGCGGCCTCCTCGGTGAGTTCGCTGAGCACGGCGACCACGAGGTTGCGCATCAGTGTCACCTTGTACGCGTTGTGGGGCAGTGGCCGGGCGGCGGCCAGTTCGGCGTCCGCGGCGGCGGCGAAGGTCGCGGTGTCGGCCGGTGCGCCGGTGAGCACGCGCTCGGCGGCCGTGGCGCGCCAGGGCCGGGACGCGACCGCCCCGAGGGCCAGGCGCGCCTCCCGTACGACGCCGTCGCGGACGTCGAGCGCGGCGGCGACCGAGCCGATGGCGAACGCGTAACTGGCGCGCTCGCGCACCTTGCGGTAGCGCGAGTGCGCGGCCACGGGGGCGGGCGGCAGCGTCACGCTGGTGATCAGCGCCCCCGGCGGCAGGGCGGTCTCCCGGTGCGGGGTGTCGCCCACGGGCAGGTAGAACGCGCCGATCGGGGTCTCGCCGGGCCCGTCGGCGGTCTCGTAGGAGACGACGGCGTCGAAGGCGGTCAGTGCCACGCCGAGGTCCGAGGGGTGCACGGCCACGCAGTGCTCGGAGGCGCCCAGGACGGCGTGGTTGTGGTGCTCACCCCTGACGGCGGGGCAGCCGCTGCCGGGGACTCGCTTGTTGCACGGCTTGGTGGTGTCGGTGAAGTAGCCGCAGCGGGTGCGCTGGAGAAGGTTCCCGCCGACCGTGGCCATGTTGCGCAGCTGCCCGGAGGCACCGGCGAGCACGGCCTGCGCCAGCGCCGGGTAGCGGCGCCGGACCTCGGGGTGGGCGGCGAGGTCGCTGTTGGTGACGGTCGCGCCGACGCGCAGCCCGCCGTCCCGCGCCGGCTCGATGTCGTCCAGCGGCAGTTCGCGGATGTCGACGAGGCGGCCGGGCCGCTCCACGCCGGTCTTCATCAGGTCGACGAGGTTGGTGCCGCCGCCGACGAACCGCGCGTCCGGATCGGCGTCGAGCAGCGCCACCGCGCCGGCGACGTCGTGCGCGCGCTGGTAGCCGAACTCCCTCATACCGCGCTCTCCTCACCGGCAGCGACGCGCTCGTCGGCCGCGGCCGCCCGGGCGACCGCCCGGACGATCGACACATACGCGCCGCAGCGGCACAGGTTGCCGCTCATCCGCTCGCGGATCTCCTCGTCGGTCAGCGGTGGCGGCCCGGCCTCGGGGCGGACGTCGTCGGTGGCGGCGCTCGGCCAGCCCGCGGCGTGCTCCTCGATCACGGCGATGGCCGAACAGATCTGGCCCGGCGTGCAGTAGCCGCACTGGTAGCCGTCCAGGTCGAGGAACGTCTGCTGCACGGGGTGCAGCCGGTCGCCGTCGGCGACCCCTTCGATGGTGGTGATCTCTCGGCCCTCGGCCGCCACCGCGAGCTGTAAACAGGAGACGGCCCGGCGGCCGTCGATCAGTACGGTGCAGGCACCGCACTGTCCCTGGTCGCAGCCTTTCTTGGTGCCGGTCAGGTCGAGGTGCTCGCGCAGCGCGTCGAGCAGGGTGGTGCGGTGGTCGACGGAGAGCGCGTGCTTCTCGCCGTTGATGTTCAGGGTGACGGCGCTGTACGTCGATGTGGTGGGCGGGGCCATGATCAGCCTTCTTTCGCATGTCCGGAGCGCGTCGGCGGGACGGTCCGGCGGGCGTGAACCTGGGCGGGGTGGCGCTGTACGGGGCGGTGCCGGCTTGTCATCATGCGGACACGGGGTAGGAACCCCGGGGCGGTCGTCACCGGCCCGGATCACGTCTACCCCTACTAGACCCAACTAAGCGGACAGCTGTCCGCTACCGGGAGACCGTAGCGGACAGCTGTCCGCTCAGCAAGGCCGGGTTCCGGAACCGGGCTGACGAGGAGGACGAGTGCGGCAGAAGAAGGACGCGCCTCTGCGCTCGGATGCGCAGCGCAACCGCGAGCGCATCCTGGAAGTGGCCCTGGCCGAACTGACGCGTTGCGCGGACGCCCCGTTGAGCCTGATCGCCAAGACGGCGGGCGTCGGACAGGGCACGTTCTACCGCAACTTCCCCAACCGCGAGGCCCTGGTCCTGGAGGTCTACCGCCACGAGATGCAGCAGGTCGCCGACTCCGCGGCCCAACTGCTCCAGAACCGGGAGCCGGACCGCGCCCTGCGGGAGTGGATGGACCACCTCGCCCGGTTCGCCATGGCCAAGGCCGGCCTCGCGGACGCCATCCGCCAGGTCACCAGCGCCCCGGGGAGCCCGGAGAAACCGGCCCCCACCCCAGTGGCCGACGCGGCCGAGGCCCTGTTGCGGGCCGGCGAGGAAGCCGGCACCATCCGCCCGGGAGTGACCGGCGACGACTTCCTCCTGCTCATCGCCGGCCTCTGGATGATCGATCCGGGCGGCGAGTGGCAGCCGCGGGTCACCCGGCTCCTGGACCTCGTCATGGCCGGCCTGCGGACGGGAGCACCCTCGTAGGGCTCGGCCAGGCTCGCGATCGCATCGGGCGGGTATGCCACGGCGGCAGGTGAGGCAGGCTTCGGTGAGCAGGCTTCGACGAGGCAGGGTTCGGGAGATGCCGAGGTGATCACCGCGATGCGGGTGTGCCCGGCATCCTTGAACCAGGCCGCCACGCTCCGCTCGATGAACATCTGTACCGCGGCCTTCTCCGTCCGTCTCGCCGTTCTCGTCGCTGTTGGCGAGGACGACCTCAAGCCCGTCGGCAGGCGGATCACCCGCCTGCGCTGCCGCTTCCAGCTCCTGGGAGAAGTTCGCTTCCGCCAGCGCCACAGCCGATCTCCATTCCCCCATGACTTCGGACTTCGGTACAAGCACGCCGCCCCCGCAACGAGTGCCCGCCGTCCCTGCGGTCTACCCCGTCGGGACATCCACTCGGGCGAACAGGCGGTAGAGCAGGCAAAGCGAAGCAGGCAAACGGGGATCAATCGCACTGAAGCGCGAACCGAGAGGACCGTACCGTGCGCAGATTCCTCGCCGTCGTCGGCGTCACCCTCACCACCGCTGTCCTCGGCCCCGGCTGTCTGCCTGCCGCGGCCGCCGCCGGCACCGGCGCAGCCACCGGCACTCTGGTCGTCAACGGCGTCCCGCACACCGACCCGCACGGCTGCTACCCGTCGAACGGCTTCTTCGTGTCCCTTGTCAACCGCACGGACCGGACGGCCTACGTCTACCCGAACGGCGGCTGCTTCGGCCATTACGAGGGCTGGGTACTGCCCGGCGGCCAGGCCACCATGAACGGCTCCTCCGTCTACATCGACTAGTCCCAGACGACAGCCCGCCACTCCGCCAGCGAAGGACGTTCACATGACCCGTGTATTGGTGACAGGGTTCGAGCCGTTCGCCCAGGACACCTACAACCCCTCCTGGGCCGCGGCCCAGCTCCTCCAGGACAATCCCCCGGACGGCACGGAGGTGACGGCCGTGAAACTCCCCTGTGTCTTCGGCGAGTCGCTGAAAGTGCTGCGAGAGGCCGTGCTGGATTCGGACCCGGCGCTCGTCGTGTCGCTCGGCCTCTCCCCTCGCGACAACATCTCGGTCGAGCGCGTCGCCATCAACATCAACGACTGCCCCATTCCCGACAATGCCGGCCGCCAGCCGGTCGACGAGCCCATCGTCCCCGACGGCCCTGCCGCCTACTTCTCCACCCTTCCTATCAAGCGGTGTGTCACGGAGGTGCAGAAGCAGACCGGACTGAGGTCCGTGGTCTCCCAGACCGCCGGGACGTTCGTGTGCAATCACGTCTTCTACGGCCTGATGCACCTGCTGGCCGCCGAGGGCAAGCGGCGGCGCGGCGGCTTCGTGCACATCCCGCACACCCCGGAGATGCCCGCTGCCGCCAACCACTTCGTCCCCTCACTCCCGGTGGAGGACACGGCCAAGGGCCTGCGTGTCGTTCTGTCGACCGCGCTGGCCCACGACACGGACATCGCTGTCACCGCCGGCTCGACCCACTGACCTCACGAACGCGCCGCCCGCGCCCGGACCGGCACCCCGAGCGGGCCCCCGTCGCGTCGGGAAGAGAGTCCGCCCCCGTATGGCTTCCTCAAGGCCGGACGGGCCGTCGTGGGCAGCCCTGAGTGCAGTTCAGCGAGCAGCCCCGCTCGAAGACGAGTCGGGGCTGCCGGCTGTGGCGAGGCGGTCAAGGAGCCACTCGGGAGCGGGACGGTCGGCTTACAGGCCGTCGATGGACCACCAGACCTTCTCGGCGTTGCTGTTCGGCTCGAGAACGACGACTTCCCCGAGGTTGTTGCCGTAGTACGGGGTCATGATCTGGCGCGCGGAACGGCTGTAGATCTTGTACGCGCCGTCGAGGGGCCGCTGGGTGAGCTGCCACTGGAACTCCAGGCCGGTTCCGCAGGTTCCCTCGGTGACCCGTGGCTTGTTGAACCAGGTGGCGCCGGGCTTGAGGCACATGCCGGTCTTGGTGTTGCGGATGATGTAGATGAAGCCGGCGACGGGCTCGAACTCCCACTGGTCGGCTCCGAGCGTCTGGCCGCGGTCCCAGACGTAGTGCACCCATCCGTCCTGGAAACCGTCGCCCCAGTTGTGCGGCAGCAGACTGCCGCCGGTCTTGATGTTGACGATGTGGGTGTCCAGGGGCTGCGCGTGGGCGGTGGTGGCGGTTGCGGCTGAACCGAGCAGCGCACCGAGCATGCCGAGGACGAGAAGGAGTCGGGTCAGGAGGCGATGCATGGGAGGTCCTTCCTGTGGTGCGATCCGCCGCCGGGCCGGTCGCAGTTGCGCCGCCCGGACAAGCGAGGAACGCCCCATAGCGCAGCGCACCCGACTGAACCTTGAAAGTGAGAAGCGGACAGGTCTGGCCAATCCGACGCAGCGGGTTTCGAGCACCCTTCCCCCCACCGCTCCACCGCCGTCTCACCGCCAGTGCACCCTCCTCAGACACACACGCGCTCCTCGGCCTCACCCGCCCCTCCTGTCATGACCGAAAGCATCCCGCCGCGCATTGCCCGCTCACCCTCTTCGGGAGTGAACCAACGGGCGGGATATTGACGCCTCAGCGAGCACGACAATCCCTCGGGGCGCCCGGCCGACACCCCGGACAGCCAGCAGTTGATCGTTTCCGCGGTGACCCGCTTCACCGCCCAGGCGAGACGACCGGCCCGCGACCCGCGGCGGCCTCGGCCTCCTGTTCGTACTGCCGGCGCAGCACCCGCTCCGCGACCGCGAGTTCCTCACGCTCGGCGTCCACCTCGGCCAACTGCTCGGCCAACTGCTCGGCCGGCGACTCGGCAAGCTCGTCCAGGTCGTGCCATGACTCGATCCTTTCATGAAATCGAGTCTCCATTCGAGCCGGGGCGGTTCAATCACCGTCGGGTACTTCCGCGACGCCGACGCGCTCACGGAGTGGCGGTGCAATGCCGAGCACCGCGCGGCGCAGAAGCGCGGGCAAGCCCAGTGGTACCAGAGCTACACGCTGCATGTGGCGAAAGTGGAGCGGAGCCACAGGTTCACGCAAGCGTAGGTCCTGCAGAGCCCGACAGCAGCCTGACCAACCGACGTCACCTCCTGGTCCGGCAAGTGCCGTCGAAGCTCGAGCGGCTGGTCGAGCGCGGGATTCTGGTCGAGACCGAACAAGGGGTTGTTCACCCAGCCGCGGCCATAGCCGCCCAGCGAGCCCGCGACCAGCCTGTCCACCCCAACCGAAGGTACAGATCGGCACGGGCGGCAGCCCGGTGGGCCCGGTGCTGTTCACGCTCCTGATGGGGCGCGGGCGAACCGGAGCAGCGATGGGGGTTGGGTGGCGGAACGAACACGGCCAGCTTCGCGGATCTCGAAGGGTAGAGAAAATCCATGATCCACAGGGGCGTGTTCGCCTGCTTTCAGGGCTCACCACCGACGTCGACCAACAAGCTGGGACGAGTCGGGCAAACACCGGGTTGGAGCGGCCTTGCGCGACGAGTTCGGCGACGCTTATCACCCGCAGAGCGGGACCAGGCGAAGTCGCAGTACTGCGATGCTGGACAACTGAGTCGGTCAGGGGTGCGGGTGCCGGTCCTCACACTTGCTTTCGCCCGGTCTCAATCGTCTTCGGTGATGAAGTCGGTCAGCGCGGCGGCGACGGCATCGGGCTGTTCATCGGGGATGAAGTGTCCTGCGTCCGGCACGACGATCCCGGTGGCGTGGTCGGCCCACGGCCTGATGGAAGCTGCCATGTCGGGGATGGAGCCGTGGCTGCTGGAGATCCCAAGGATCGGGACCGTCAGGCGCTGTTGTTCCAGCGCTTCGTGGTTCTTCCGCGCCGACTCGGCGGCGTCCCGGTAGTAGGCCAGGGACGCACGGAGACCGCCGCCGGCGGCCACGGACGCGGCGTATTGCTCGATTTCGGCGTCGTCGAAGGTGTCGGAGGAGAGCGTCTTGACTTTCAGGAACCAGCCGACGTACTCCCGTTCACGGCCAGCGAGCAGTGTCTCGGGCAGGTCGGGCACGAGGTGGAAGGCGAAGTGCCAGGTCTTCCACGCCTGCTCGGGGTCGGTCGGGATGGCGTCAGGGAGTGTGATGCCCGGGATGCCGGCGTCGAGCAGCGCCAGGCCACGCAGCCGGCTCTGGTACTTCAAGGCGAGGGAAAAGGCGACCCACGCGCCGATGTCGTGGGCGACCAGCCAGTATGTCGAGACTCCGAGCGCCTTGACCGCGGCGTGGACGTGCGCAGCGGCCGTGTGCGTGTCGTAGCTGATGTCCGGGCGTTCGGAGTGGCCCTGGCCCGGCAGGTCGATCGCGATGACTTGGAATCGGTCGGCCAGGTTCGGCATCACCTTGCGCCATGCCCACCAGGTCTGAGGGAACCCGGCGAGCAGCACGATGGCTGGACCGTCCGGCTGACCGCCTTCCACCGCGTGAAGCCGGACGCCGTCCGCGTCGACCCAACGGTGGGTGAAACCGGCCAGGTCGGGCAGCGGCAGGTCGCGGACCGGGTTGCCGGAGTCGCGGGGGGTGCTTGCGGGGTCATTCATGGTTCTCCTCCACTGGTGCGAGGTGTGTTGACGGTCCGCTGAAGGTGTCAGGTGTGCTGGTTGATTCGGTGCGTCGGCCTAGGGCCAGGCCCACGAGCACGTCGGTAACGCTCAGACCGTGTCGGAACAGCGTTCCGACCGCCGCGCCGGCGAAGACAGTGCCGACGATGAAAAGCGACGCGGAGTGGGTCCACAGCGCGGCCTCAATGACGATCATCCCCGCGGCCAGGAGGGCCGTCCCGATGTCCATGCCTTCACCCTAACCCGTCTTGAACTGATTAGTCCAAGATGGGATGATGGTCTCCACGATGATGGTCTCCACCAAGAAGGCGGAGCAGGAGGGAGGTGCCGGCATGGCGGGCAAGAAGCAGTTCGACATCGCAACGGCGCTCGATGCCGCGATGATCCAGTTCTGGCGGGCCGGCTACACGGACACGTCGGTGGACGACCTGTCCCGGGCGACCGGGCTCAACCGCAGCTCCATCTACTCCTCCCTCGGCGACAAGGACACGCTCTTCACGCGCTGCCTGGAGCGCTACACCACGCGCTACGGAGACAAGTACGACGCCGCGTTGTCCTGCGCCGCCGACCGGCCTCTGGCAGCCGCGCGGGCGTTCTTCGACATCACCCTGGAACGCATCGCGGACCCCGGTCTGCCCGACGGATGCCTGGTGGCCCAAACCGTCATGGCGACCCCAGTGCTGAGCGCGAGCGTCGCGGCGCGTGCACGGGAGGCGATCGGCTTCCAGCACACCCGGCTACGCGCCGCGCTGAAGGCCGGCCGACTGCACGACGAGGCGGCCGAGTCCTTCGCGACCCACCTTGCGGCCGTGAACCAGTCCCTCGCCGTCATGAGCAGAGCCGGAACGAGCACGGAGCAGCTGCGCGCCATCGTCGACGTGACCCTCGACGCACTTGCGCAGACTCTCGGCACGAGCGACTGAGATGTGTCCGGCGAAGCGGACTTCGCCGTCTGCCTGAGCAGAACCCGCCGTGCGTCAGGGTGCGCGTCAAGGCTCCGGTGTTTGCCCGGCTCGTCCCAGCTTGTCGGTCGACGTCGGTGGTGGGCCCTGGAAGCAGGCGAACACGAGCCCTGTGGATCATGGAGTTCCCTGCCCTTCGAGATCCGCGAAGAAGGTGGCCGTGTTCGTTCCACCACCCATCCCCCATCGCTGCTCCGGTTCGCCCGCGCCCCATCAGGAGCGGGAACAGCGCCGGGTCCACGGCATCACCCTGGTCTGGCGTGAGATCGGTGCGAAGACGAATGAGATCCCCGAGTTCGCACACCTGTCCCCCACACCGGCCAGGTTCTGCGCATCCAGCGCAGATGCCGCCTGTACAGGGCGAAGAAGTGGTCCAGCCAGACCGGTCCGCGACGTCGTCTTCGGAGAAAGGAGCGGATCGCGGAACTACCCGCGCAGCTGCCGGAGTTCCACCGCACCGAGGGGATCCGCATCACCCGCAAGACGCTGCTGGAGCTTCCCGAGCCGACCCCGGCAGGTGTGCGAGGCGAGGGACCTTACAGTCGCGCCCAACGACAGCAACAACACCCGCCTGAAACTCGAGCGGCTCGTCGAACGCGGGATCCTGACCGAGACCGAGCGTGGCAGGAGGGAAATGGCCTCCGCTGCGCCACTCCGACCGCGGCCTCGATGGCCATGGCGGCCGAGGCGGCGGAGACCGGCGTCGTCTGCCACCAAGCAGGGCTCACAGGTCCCTTCGCATGAGAACGCACACCGTCTCGTGGCGACGGTTCAGCCCGTCAGGTCCTTCCACGTCCCAGGCATCAGGTGCGCGGCCGTACGCGGTGTAGCCCAGGCGCTCGTACAGGGCGCGAGCTCGAGGGTTGGTCTCCTCGACGGCGAGTTCGGCCCTGCGCAGGCCGCGGTTCGTCATCCTCTGCTCGGCGGCTCGGATCAGCAGCGTTCCCAGGCCGCGGGACTGGAGTGCCGGGAGCACGGCGAGCTGCCACAGGGTTCCGGCTCCCTTCGAGACCTGATAGTCGATGCCGCCGATCGCCACCGGCAGATCCACAGGGGTGCATACAGCCAGGTAATCCACCTCGCCGGCCGCAGCGCGCACCAGCTCTCGCTCCACTTGGCGCAGGTGGGAGGCCGAGCCCGACCACGTGCATGCGGACAGGTCTCGGGGCAGTAGATCGCGCACGCTGACGGCTACGACGACGGTGGCATCGGTGGATTCGGGTGGAGTGATCACGGCCGTGAGCATGCCGACCGACGCAACGGCACGGCAACGCATTTCTGGGGACCAGCGCTCGCGCCGGCGGGGCACCCCGGGCCGATGCCCGGATGACGGACGCCTTCGATGCCCGGACAGCCGGCGGGAGTTGCAGGTGAGGCTTCCGTCGGGCGCGACGTGGCCGCAGCCCTCGTGGAGCCGGAGGCAACCGGGTTTCAGGAGGCCGCGGTGCCGTATACCTCGAAGCTCCACAGCGAGTAGCCGTATGACGTGCCTCGGGTGGTGCCGTAGAGGCGGACGTAGCGGCCGGTGGCGGCCAGGTCGTCGATGCGTTCCACGCCGCCCGTGCCGCTGGTGGTGGAATGGGCCGTGGTCCAGGTGGAGCCGTCGTCCGAGACCTGGATGGCGTACGAACTTCCGTACGCGGTCTCCCACATGAGGCGCACCCCGCTGATGTCGTACGCGGCTCCCAGGTCGACGGTGATCCACTGCGGGTCGGCGTAGGTGCTGCCCCAGCGTGTGGTCGGGTCGCCGTCGACGGCCTTGGGCGCCTCGCGGCCGGTGACGTTCACGCTGGACGCGGTCGCCGTCGCGCCGAGGGCCAGGTCGGTGCGCGGATGGGCGAGTTCGTCGAGGAAGGAGCGGGTGGCGGCGAGCCAGCCGGCTGTCGGAGCCTCGGCCTGGCATGCGTCGTCGCAGGTCTGGCTGATGGGCCAGCCGCCCCACACGACGGCGCCGGGCAGGCCCAGCTCTACGATCGTGGCGAGCTGGACGGACCACTGGGCCGCGGGGATGAAGGTGTAGTCCAGGGAGGCAGGCGACGAACCGCCGTGGTACTGGGGCCAGATGTACGGCAGCAGCGGCACGTCCGCGTCCACGGCCGCGGCCTTGGCGATGTCGGCGGTGAGGGTGGAGTTCCAGCTCGTCTCGTTGGCCGAGTAGGTGTAGAGGGAGGGGAAGAAGGCGGTGTCGGGGTTCGCCGCGATCAGGTTGCGGTAGTAGCCGTAGTTGGCGCTGATGGTGTTGTTGAGCAGCCCGTACCAGCCGATGACCTGGTCGGGGGCGACCTCGCGGGCCCAGGACTGGAGCTGGAGCAGCCGGGTGTAGTGGTCGGCGGCGGTGCTGGTGGAGTTGAGATAGAGGGATTCGCAGTCGAGGGCGAGCGGGCCGTCGGTGTTGCGGTTGTAGGACTGGACGATGCTCTTCCACTCGTCCTCGCCGGGCAGAGCGCCGTTCTCGACGAGGGGGGTGCAGACGCGGTTGGGGACGAAGCTGGAGACCACCGAGGTTCCGCCGATCGTGGCCGAGGCGTACTCGGTGTTGTCGTAGAGAGTGAAGTCCGGATCGGCGGCGGCCCCGGCGGGCGAGGGCAGCATCAGGGCGGCGGCCGCGAGGGCGGCCGTGAGCAGAGTGCGAGCGAGGGCGCGCGGGGCAGTGGGAGGCACGGTTCTCTCTTTCGTCTACGAGGTCATGGCGAGGTCGGGCGAGGGTGCCCGGCTCGCGCTAGGCGGCGGGGACACCCAGGACGGTCAGGAGCTCATCGCGGGTGGCGGCGAACTTCGGGTGGGCGCGTCGCTCGGACGTGCCGAGGCGGTCGGTGAGGTCCACATCGGCGGCGAAGCGGCCTTCGTCCAGGACCAGGACGCGGTCGGCGAGCACGATGGCCTCGTCCACGTCGTGGGTGCCGAATCGTGCCGCGTCGCCGCAGGACACTCGGCTACAGTCCCCTCCCGTGCGCTCCTGCTACGTCTTCCCCTCCACCGTGGCCGACCCGGTCTCGCCAGGCCTGCGAGCCCTGCTCTCCGCCGCCGCGGCGGCCGGGCTCGACACACTCGTCACCAAGAGCGAAGCGATCACCGTCGCCCTCGCCGGTGAGGCCCGGCGCTTCGGCCTGCGGCTGCTCGGCAGCGTCGCCTGCTTCCGCGGTCCTGAGGGCCCACAGGCGGTCGGCGACGACGGCCACCGCTGGCAGTCGATGGAGTGGTACACAGGTGTCCGCCCCAACGACCCCGCGTGGAACGAGCGGTTGGTGCGGAATGTCGCCCGGATCGCGGCCGGGACCGAGGCCGACGGGCTCGTCCTGGACTTCCTGCGCTGGCCGTTGCACTGGGAGTTGGAGCTGCGGCCCGGCGCCCGACCACGCTCGGCCTCGTACGACGCCCAGACTCTCGCCCAGTTCACGGCCCACAGCGGCATCGGGCTCCACGGCACCACCGGCGCGGACGCGGCACGCCGTGTCGCACGCGAGCATGCCGTTGCGTGGACCCGGTACCGCACCGGGATCGTGACCGACGTGGCACGACAACTGCGGGACGCCGTACGCGAGGCGCGCGCCGGACTGTGGCTCGGCGCGTTCCTCGTGCCCACCGACGACGACGAGACCCGCAGAAGGCTGGTGGGACAGGACGCGGTGGCGCTCGGGGAGCTCTTCGACGGACTGCTCCCGATGACGTACCACGCGATCGTTCACCGTGAGCCCGGGTGGGTCGGTGCCGTGACGCGTGCCCTGCACCACACCGCACCCGTGATACCCATGGTGCAGACCACGGCCGACGCCCTGTCGGTCACCGGCCTCAAGGCCGATTGGGGCCCCCGGGTGAGCACCGACGACTTCGCCGAGGCGTTGCGCCACGCTCTCGCGGCGGGCGACGGCCGCTACTGCCTCTTCCCCGCAGAGGGCCTCACCCCTGCCCACTTCGCCGCCATCCGCACCGCGCACGGAGCCGCACATGCCCGATGACCTGCTGGCCCTCATCCGCTCTCGCCGCGAGCAGCTCCCCCGCGCCGAGCGGTCCATCGCCGATCTCATCCTCACCGCTCCGGCGGCCGCCGCCGAGCGGACCATCAGCGATCTGGCCCGCGACGCCGGCACCTCCGTCGCCACGGTGCACCGCTTCTGCCGCAGCCTCGACCTGCGCGGCTACGCCCAGCTCCGCCTGGGCCTCGCGGCGGAGGCCGAACGGCTGCGCGCCAACGCCCGCGACGACAGCCGCGCCAGCCTCGACCTGGTCGCCGACATCGGCCCCGACGACTCCCTCGAGCAAGTGGTACGCAAGACCGGCTACGCCAACGCCCGCGCCGCCGAGGAGACAGCGGCCCACCTGGACCTCGACGCCCTTGCCGCACTCGCGGACGCCGTGCAGGCGGCCCGCCGCACGCTCGTCGTCGGCGTCGGGTCCAGCGCGCTCGCCGCCGAGGACGCGGCTGACAAACTCCTGCGCCTCGGCTACGGCGCGGTGGCGCGCAGCGACGTACACGCCGCGCTGATGGACGCGGCGCTGTTGCGCGCGGGCGACGTGCTCATCGCGGTCAGTCATTCGGGCCGCCCCCGCGAGACGACCGAAGTCCTCGACCAGGCACGCGCCTGCGGAGCCACCACCGCCGCCGTCACCTCCAGCCCGCGCTCACCGGCCGCCGCCCGCGCCGACATCGTGCTGCTCACCGCGGCCCGCGAGACCACCGTCCGCAGCGGCGGCACCGCATCACGCACCGCCCAGCTGACCGTCGTGGACTGTCTGTACGTGGCTCTCGCCCAGCGCGAGCACGCCCGCACCGTCGAGGACCTCCAGCGCGCCCACGACGCGGTGCGGCGGCACACCCTGCGCAGGCCACGCGGCTGAAACCCGCCTGCCCCGACCTGCAACGAGGACCACGGAGACCCATGCCCGGCCACACCTCCGCACTGCCGCCCACCGAACGCCGCAACCCCGCCAGTCTCGGCCTGGACCAGTTGTGCACCAGCGAGCTCCTCGAGCTCATCAACCGCGAGGACGCCACCGCCCCAGCCGCCGTCCGCGCCGCGTTGCCACAGCTCACCCGCCTGGTCGACCTCGCCGAGCGGACCCTCGCCGGCGGCGGACGCATCCACTACTACGGCGCGGGCGCGGGCGGGAGGATCGCGCTCAACGACGCCCTCGAGCTGGGCCCCACCTACGGGGTGGGGCCCGAGACCGTCGTCGCACACCTGGCCGGGGGCGTGGCCGCGGGTTCCGCGGCGATCGAGAACGCCGAGGACACCGGCCCGGTCGAGGCCCCGAACGCCCCGGTGGCCGAAGACCTGGTGATCGGCGTCACCGCCGGCGGCCGCACCCCGTACGTCATCGAGGCGCTGCGCGCCGCACGTGCCGAAGGCGCGGCCACCGCACTGCTCTCCGGCGACCCACAGGCGCCGGCCGCAGCCCACGCCGACCTCCACATCGTCCTCGCCACAGGCCCCGAGGTGGTCACCGGATCCACCCGTATGAAGGCGGGAACAGCGCAGAAACTCGCGCTCAACGCCTTCTCCACCGCCCTCATGGTCCGTACCGGCCGTACCTGGTCCAACCTCATGGTCACCGCCTCAGCGGCCAACGCGAAGCTGCGCGACCGAGCCGTACGGACCCTGGTGACGGCCTGTCAGGTCACGCCGCAGCGAGCAGAGTCCTGCCTGGACGCCTGCGGCGGGGAGACCGCGACGGCCCTTGTCACCCTCATGGCCGACACCACCCCCGAACGGGCCCGCATCGCCCTTGCCCGCGGCGGCGGACGGCCCTTCGTGGCACTGGCCCAGGTGATGCGGGATGCGAGCCACAGCCCAAGCCCTGATCCACCGAAGCCGTAGACGCCTGGCCGCCGATCCCGACACGACAGCGGCCGACGGGCCGGGCCCCAGGTCACCCGGCCGCCGCCCACGACCAGCGCGAGCATCCCGAGACGACGTCATGCCGGCTCCTCGACCAGCCACTTCAAGATGGCGCAGCCAAGCGGTGAGAGTCGAGCACGAGAGCCCACCAGGGGGGACCGGACGATCACTGCCTCAGAGGGCCTGCTGATACCCGTCTCCGAACCATTCCCGGGCTTCTGGCTGGTTGGGCCGGACGAGAGCGAGGATCGCGAGCACCAGACACACTATGCCCAGAACGGGCACCTGGTAGAACGCCACCGCGGCGAAGGGCAAGGCGGTCCAGCCGTAGACGAAGGCCGAGATCCGCAGGTTGGGGTGGCGAGTGGGGAACTTGAGGGCGGTAAGGATCCCCCAAGCCGCGATGGCCAGTACGAGGATCCCGGCGAAGACGATTTGCCCTGAGTGCTCCTCGCCCGCCGTCCGACCCCACGGGTTCGGTTCGCCTTCGCCCCAGATCGACGTGGCGATCGCCGTGCTGTTGGTCACCAGCGCAAGTCCCAGCACGGCCTGCAGAGCGCCGAGGATCATCATCAGCACGCGTAACTGCCGTACCGGCTCGGGCATGGGGACCCCGGACGGACTGGGAGGGTATCCGGGCCCCCAGGGGCGCCCCTGTCCCGGACCACCGCCGCCGGCCGGACCCGGTTCTCCGCCTGCTCGCGCGCGCTCTCCGCGCTCTGCGTTGCCGGGCCCGTTCAGATCGTCAGGTTCCACGTCTGCTCCCTCCCTGACACGTCTGACGCGCACAGGTCATACTCCGGTTCCGTAGACCTGTTGTCGAGTTCGCGTCCGGCGCACGGGTAGGAAATCCGTGGCCGTCATCGACGCCGAGGGGGTGCCGTGATCGGGAGGCGCATCGGGACGTACGTGATCGTGCGCGAGCTCGGAAGCGGAGGCATGGGCTCGGTCTATCTGGGCCGTTCCCGTGCGGGCCGGGCGGTCGCCATCAAGGTGATCAAGACGGAGTACGCAGCTGATCCGGAGTTCAGGAGACGCTTCCGCAGTGAGGTTGAGGCCGCCCGCAAGGTGGGCGGTTTCCATACGGCGGCGGTCGTGGACGCCGACCCCGATGCCCCGCAGCCGTGGATGGCCAGCGCCTACGTCGAGGGCCCGACGCTCGCGGAGGAGGTCGCCCGACGCGGCCCGCTGGACGAGAAGCGGCTCTGGTCGCTGGCCGCCGCGTTGGCGGAGGCACTGCAGGCCGTCCATGCCTGCGGCCTGGTCCACCGCGACCTCAAGCCGGGCAACATCATCCTCGCCGACGACGGGCCTCGCGTACTGGACTTCGGGATCGCCCGCGCCGCGGAGGGCACCCGGGTGACCGCCGAGCGAGCCGCCGTCGGAACGCCCGGCTTCATCGCACCCGAGCAGGCCCAGGGACTCGAAGTCACGGGCGCGTGCGATGTGTTCGCGCTGGGGGCGGTACTGGTCGCGGCGGCCGGCGGAAGCGCGTTCGGGGATGGCCAGCCTTACGGACTGCTGTACCGGGCGGTCCACGAGGAGGCGGACGTCTCTGCCCTACCCGCGGCACTCAGCCCCCTCGCGGTCGCCTGCCTGCGTAAGGAGCCGGAACTGCGGCCCACGCCCGAGCAGGTGCTCGGCATGTGCGTCGACCGGATCGACCTCACGGAAACGGCGGCCGCGGAGCCGATGCGCCCACCCCAGCGGGCAGCCGGCAAGGAGCCACCCCCGCCGGCCGCGCGGCCGCTGCCATCGGGGCCGGCCGTGGTCCACCCTCGCTCCGCCGGGGCCACCGGGGCCACCGGGGCCACCGGGGCCACCGGGGCCACCGGGGCCACCGGGGCCACCGGGGCCGACCCTATCGCCCTCTATCTCCGCAGTAGGCGCAGCCGGATGTCCCTGATCCTGCGGAACACGCTGTTCATCCTTGTGTTCGTCGCATTCGCGGCGGGAGGCGGCCTGGTCCACGTCGCCGAAGGGCTGAGAGCACTGGCCGGATTCACGGCGTTCTTGATGCTGCTGAGGCTCTTCGGTCTGCTGAGCCAGAGCGACGGACTCGTACTGAACGACCTCGGTATAGGCGTCGGCTCCCCCACGAACCTGGCGGTGCTGCGTTGGTCCGAGGCCACCTCCGTCGAGCTCAGGCAGGGGGCACGGGACACCGTGCTGACCGTGCGGATGTCCGGGGACCACCTGCTGCCCATGGCCTTCCTGAAGCCACGGTGGGTGCGCAGGAGTCGGGACGGAGCCATTCACATCCGCACCGCCTGGACGCTCCCGAGTGCCGGCACAGCACCTCTCGCTGAGACGGTCCGCTCGTTCGCCGCCCGCCACGGTGTCCCCGCCACCGAGATCCAGGACGGCTGAGAACCCCTGACGCACCGTGGGCGGCGCGGTCCCTCTGGAACGATGTCATGCCAGGCCTCTGACCAGGCACATGAAGCTGGCGCAGCTTCCCTGTCCTGCCGCACTCGACCTCCCGCACGCCCTGGTCGCGTGGGTCAGCTGCGCCGCCACGACAGCCTCGCGAGGACCGCGGCCGGCTTCGGCCTGATCGACGGGGCCCTCGCCGAATGCGACCGCGTAGGCGACAGCGGCGCCGCCTACTCGGCCAAGCACCCGGACCCACGGCCTGCCATGACGCGACTGAAGTCCTGGCAGATCTTCCCACGGATCCCGCATCAGCCCCCACCGCATCACCGTCATTGCCAGAGCCGTCCTCCCCC
Source organism: Streptomyces sp. NPDC059895 (assembly GCF_042731035.1). Lineage (NCBI taxonomy): Bacteria > Bacillati > Actinomycetota > Actinomycetes > Kitasatosporales > Streptomycetaceae > Streptomyces > Streptomyces sp. NPDC059895. The sequence goes on along the minus strand of NZ_JBHWKO010000042.1, from coordinate 28,431 downwards.
TGAGAAAGCAACGTTGGAAGGGATCCGTGTAATTACCGACCATCGACGGCGTCTGACTCGAGCCCTTTCTGCGAACTGCCGGACGGGGAATCGACATGACGGCATCGGGCTACGCCTCAAGGTCGATTCAAGGTCGGTCCAAGGATTCACCGCCCTTGACCAGCGTCGATGAGTTTCCGACGACTGAGGGGCCACGAAGTTTCCGGACAGGCACCCAATAGGGTTGTCCTGAACAAGGAAATGAGGAAGAAGTGGCGCCACCCAGTAAATACTCGCCGGAGTTCCGCGAGGAAGCTGTCCAGATCGCGTTGAGGCGCGCCGTAGAGACGGCGACGGCGCTGGATCCGCAGGACCTGGGCCGCGTACGGAAAGAGCAGGCCCGCGACGGTGACGACCTGGACGATCCGTTGCTCGTGACGGCCGTGCCCTCGCGTGTCGTCGCGGTGGATCACGGGGATGTCCTTCCAGGGCAGGGCATGGAGTTGGCGGGCCTGGCCCCGCTGGTTGTTCTTGATGGTCAGCAGGTAGTGGGCGCCACGTTCGTGCAGATAGGTGGCGTGGTCGCGTTGGGCGTGGAGGGCGTCGGCGGTGACGACGGTCCCTGTGAGATCCGTGTCGTCGATCTGGTCGAGCAGGAGTGCGAACTCGGGGATCTCGTTGGTCTTCGCGCCGATCTCGCGGGATGCGAGCGTGACGCCGTCGCTGTGGCGGACCGCGGACAGGACGAAGACCCGGCTGCCGTCCGGTCGCTTCGCGCCGCCCAGGCACTTGCCGTCCACGGCGATCGCCCGGCGCCTGGACCGCGCTGGCTCGGCGCGGGTGGCCGCCCGATGGGCCCGGCGCTGTTCGCGCTCGATTCCACCGTCGGGCATCACCGGATCCGGCCGACGGGGCTGCGCGGACAGCAAGGGCCGCAGGTGGTCGTAGCCGGCCACGCTGATCTCACCGGGATCCAGACGCCCCAGGACACTGCGCAGCGTCTTCTCGCTCGGGACTCGGTAGCGGCCCAGCAGCGGGTGGTAGGGCAGGCCGAAGGCGGCCAGCTCCTGCGGCGTCGCACGCCGGCACCACTCCGCCGCCGCGGTGATCGAGTCGTGGCCCGCCACAGTCATCGCGCAGACCACCAGGGCCAGCAGCGAGGAGAGCCGGTAACGCACCCCGCAGGCCCCTCGCGGGTCGGTGACCGACTCGAACTCGGCGGCCAGGCAACGGACTTGCATCCGCGCGGCAGCCTCACCGAGGGCCTCCAGGCAGGGGGCGTGAGGCGCGGGAGCAGCTACAGGAGATGATGGAGGGACGAACACGGCACCTTCGTGGATCTTGAAGCGTAGAGAACTCCATGATCCCCAGGTGCCGTGTTCACCTGCTTCCGGGGCCCGCTGCCGCGATCAACCACTCCAAGCCCGGGCGAGCCGGGCACACGCCGGGGCCCTGATCAAACACCCTCTGCGGGCCGCCGGCCTGCGGTGGGAGTCTCGGCGAATCGCTTCTTATATGCCTTGACGAAATGGCTGCTGTCGGCGAAGTGCCAGCGGGCGGCGATTTCGGACACGGTGAGGCGTGTCGAGAGTAGCTCTGCCCTGGCGCGTTCGAGTCGGCGTTCGCGCACATGGCCCATGACCGACGACGTGCCCCCTTGACCGAACGCGCGGTAGAGGGTGCGGACGGACACGTTCAGGGCCGCCGCGATCCCCTTGGGGTCGAGGTCGGGGTCGGCGAGCAGCCGGGCCTCTATGTGGTCCATCGCCGCCCTGAGGAGCGCGGGTGCGAACTCCGCATCGTCGATGACCTGGTCGTTCATCAGTCCTCTGAAGAGCTCCAGGGTCGCGTTGCGGGCGGCCCCGGCTGCGGCAGCACCGAGTCCGTCCGCCAGTTCCGCCCAGAGACGGAGGTGGGCGAGCAGAAGGGCCGCGGCGGGTGACGCCTGTTCCGCGGTGACCGCCCGCGTGTTCTCCGGGAAACGGATCTCGCTCGCGGGGAGGACCAGGGTGATCGCCCGGGTGCCCGGGGCGACCTCGAAGTCCCAGAGATCCTCGTTCCTTCGCACGCACAGCATTCCGGCCGCCGCCGTGGCTCGCTGACCCTTCGTGGCGAAGCGCCACTCACCGCTGAGCGTCACACTTGTCACGATCCGGTCCTCAAGGTGCCCACCCGGACCTCCGGTGCCCCCTGCGACCGCGTCGCTGTACTGGTCCTCCAAGAAGAGGTCGAGCAGGTTCTGCTTCCAGATGCGGGCGCGGTATGCCCCTTCGCTGTGCCGCGGCAGCCGCATAGGCGGAGCCGGCACAGACTCGCCCCCCTGACGCCGCCACTCCCTGAGCAGCACGCGGTTTCGATTCTCGTTCGCGTACGGCACGGTGACGTCGACCATGGGGGTGGAAGTGTTCCCGATCCGCCAAGGAGACACGCTGACTTCGGTGCTCATCCGGACCAAGGTACTCCTGCCCCTGGCCACCGCCCCGGGCCAGGATCACCGTGCGGCCATGGCAAGGAAGTACAACGCACGAGGCCGACTGGTACAAGGCGCCGGCGTCCGGGCCTGGTCATCATGATCGGGCGCCTCCTCCTCGCTTCCCGGCACGAGCGGGTTCTCCCCTCCCGGATGAGCAGGTTTCTGCCGGACCTTGGGGGCCCTGGTAACGACTGCCTGGGCGCTGATCCGCCTGTCCAGGTCTGTTTGACTCACCAACTGGAGTATTCGGTGTCCGAATCCGTGGTGACTCTCTTCGAGAGTCTGGTTGGCGCTGAGCCACCGCACGACGTACCCGTTCTGTTCGACACGGCGTGCGTGATGGGCGGGAGCATCGCGGGGCTCCTCGCGGCACGGGTGCTCTCCGACCGCGCGCGCGAGGTCGTCATCGTCGAGCCCGACGACACATCGGCGGAGGCCGAGTCGCGCTCCGGGGTGCCCCAGGACCAGCAGGTGCATACACTGCTGCCGGCCGGTCGGCTGTGGATCGAGCGGTGGCTTCCCGGCGTTTCGCAGGAGGCGCAGGACCGGGGCGCGTCGCTCGTCGGACCCGACAAGCAGTTTGTCGGCTACGACGACATCCGGCAGGCGCCGGACGGCGTGGACCACCAGTTCCTCGCGGTCGGGCGTCCTCTGCTGGAGAGTCTCGTCCGGGCCCGGGTCACCGCCCTGCCCAACGTCTCGGTCCTGCGGGCGCAGGCGACCGGGTTGCGATACGGCGACGGCGCCGTCGCCGGCGTGCGCTTCGCCGGGCCTGGGAATGGAGATCAGGGAGAGCGGGCGGAGGGGGACCTCGCGGCGGACTTCGTCGTGGACGCGATGGGACGCTCCAGCAGGCTGTCGAACTGGCTCAGGCAGGACGGTTACGATCAGCCCCGGCTCGAACGGCTGGAATCCCCGGTCAACTACGCGACCGCACTGTTCGAGCGCCCGTTGAAGTTCCCGGAGCTGGAAGTGGCGACCGTACTGCAACTGTTCACGCCGCAGTACCCGTCGGGCGGAGTGTCCGTCGCGGCGGCGACCGCGATCGAAGAGCAGCAGTGGCTCGTCATGCTGATGGGCTACGGTGACAACCGGCCCGGCAGGACGATCGACGAGTTCCGCGCGCACTGTGCCGCGCTGCCCGCGATCTTCAGCGACATCACCAGTGGCGGCGTCACCCGTGACGTGGTGACGTACCGCCAAGCGGACGACAGACGTCGTCACTTCACCGAAGCAGGCCGCCTGCCGGCGCGTCTGGTCAGCATGGGGGACGCTGTGGCCTCCTTCAACCCGGTCTACGGCCAGGGCATGAGTTCCGCCGCTCTGCACGCCTCCTGCTTGGCCTCCTACCTCGACAGCGGTACCGACCTCGACAAAGCGGCCACGGAGTTCTTCCGTCTGCAGCAGGTGGTCGTTGACGCGGCCTGGGCCGTGTCCGCGGGAGGTGACGCCGCCCGCATCGACGCCGAGCACGGTACCGAGGTGCCGGAGGAAGTGCGGCAGCAGCGCCGGATCACGGAGCAGATCGCCGGCGCCGCCCTCGTCGATGCGGATGTGTCGCGGGCCTTCAACAACGTCTCCTACATGCTGCGTCACCCCGGCACACTGTTCGATCCAGAGCTCCTGGAAACGGCGGCGACCACCACCGGGGGAGCCGCCGCGAAATGACGGACACCACGATCGACCGGTGCATCGGCCTGTCGGACCGGGCGGTGCACGACGACTCGGCGTTCGAAGAACGGCTGACGCTGTTCGCCCCCCGCGGGCCAAGTGGGCAGCTGCGTCCTGCATGGCGGGCCGCCAACTCATGACAGTGGCTGGGGTGGAGCACGCGCAGCTCGTCGGCAACGGCCTCGTCGCCGACCTGCGCAATGAGTTCACCCGTCTTCCCGGCTAAGACGTGGTTTCAGTTGGTGAGTGGGCGGCGGTAGCTGATCAGTCTGGTGGCTATGGCGGTGAAGGTGAGGAAGTGCTCGGGCTTGCGCTCGTAGCGTCGGCGCAGGCGGCGACAGCCGGAGAGCCAGACTCCTCGAGGACTCACCAAAGATTGACCTTGAAGAACCAATTGATGATCCGAACGCCCCCATCACCCGTGCCTCGACGGGATGACCCTGTGCGTAGCGGCAGCGGCTGCGGACTCTGTCAGCTGCTCGCTGTCGCCATGGGTGGAGTTCGCGCAGTTCGTCGGAGTGTCCATGACCAGCAGGGTCCGGCAGCGACGGCAGGCGCGGCGGGCATGACAAGAGAGAGGTGCAAACACATGGGTGGCAAGGGCGTCATCGACGAGACCGGCACGGGACGGGTCGGCCCGGGAGAGCCGTCGGTTCCCGCGCCGGACAGGGGCGAGGGGGGTGTCTCGGGGGAGCGGCTGGTGCTGTTCACCGACGCGGTGACCGCGATCTCCATCACTCTTCTGATCCTTCCGCTGGTGGACCTCGTCCCCGAGGCCGCGTCCGCCCACGAGGGCGCCAGCGAGGTGATCACTGGTCACCTCGACCAGATTTGGAGCTTCCTGCTCAGCTTCGCGGTCATTGCGAACATCTGGCAGGAGCACCACCGGACCTTCTCGACGGTCAGTACGGCCACCCGCTCCCTGACGGTGTGGAACATGGGGTGGCTGCTGTCGGTCGTCGTGCTCCCACTCCCGACGGAGATGATCGGCGCCTTCGGCCGCGACCGGTTCGTGGCGGCGTTCTACTACGCGGTGCTCCTGGTCGGCATGGTGTGCCGGCTCGCCATGTTGAAGGTCCTGAAGAGCAACCCGGGGATGGTCGAGGGCAATGGCGAAGAGACCCGCCGGAGGATCGCGCACCTGTACACCGACAGTTACAGCAACGTCATCGCCGTGGTCGTCGCGTTCGCCCTCGCCCTCGCCGTGCCGGTGCTGCAGTACTACAGCCTTCTGCTACTGATCCTGCCGGGGCGGGTGCGCTTCACGGGCCGGCGCCGCGCGCGCTGACCACGGGAACGGCCAGTGCCCGGGTATCCGCCTGAGCCTTGGCGGCATCTGCCCCGCGGCTCGGGGATGCGGCGGTCATGGGGCACACGGTGGGGCCGGGCAGGACACCACCTGCCCGGCCCCACTGCTCCTCGCGCCTCGGTCTTGACCAGGCCGGCATGCTTCGGCGGCTCACATGGCTGAGGCGGACAGCTGCTCTCCGCATCCTGAGTCACGACGCGACCGCCGAGGCCACCGCCGTACGCGGCACGGCCTCCTCCACCGCACCCACAGCGCGGCGGCGTACGCAGCCGCTCCAGCTCCGGGACCCGCTTGTTCTGCGGCACCACCAGCAGCTGAGCCAGGACCGGCGCGAGAGCGGGTTCGGCCCGGTGTGCGGCCCGCGTCACCGCCTCGTACAGCCGCCGCGCGGCCGCCGTACGCGCCTCCGACACCTGCCGGGCCGGCACCGAGACGCCCGGCAGCAGCACCCGTTTCTTCCGCGGTGCGCGTCCGTACGGCGCAGCGCGATCAGATCACGGTCGTCATCTTCGAGGAAGGAGAACCGCTCCAACTCCGGACGCCTGGGCACCTCGGTGAACGTCCCGTACACCTCGGCCTGCTCATCAGTCAGGAACTCCGCCGGCACGGCCGGACCGTAGCCGGCCCCGACGCCCACCCGACCGGCTTGCCCCGAACCTCAGCAGGGTCTACGGCTGGTGTGCCAGCCGTATTGACCACGAGCATTGTCGACGGATGGCGAGCGGGCGAGGAGTGGCTGTTCAACGTTGACGGGCGTGGGCAAGCCGGAATGTGGTTCAGCCGCTGGCGGCCAGGGCCCGCAGTCGGTCCAACGTCTCGCGAATGATGTCTTGCAAGACTTGGTCCTCGGTGGCGGTGACCCATCGCGAGAAGGCGACGCGGAACACGGCGATGCTGGTCTCGGCGGCCAGGCTGGCCTCGATGTCGCCGATGCCTCGCTGTCGCAACCTGTCGGCCAGGGCGGCCGACAGGGATGTGAGCTTGATCAACTCGCGTTCGCGGAGATCGGCGTTGGCCATGATCACGGTCTGTCGCTTCCGGGCGAGCTCACGGTCGCCACCCACCATTTGGGCCACGGTTTCGAGTACGGCCGTGACAGCATCCAGCGCCGACGTCGTGGCCGGCATTCCATCGAGGGCAGCCAGCGCCTTCTCTTCCAGGGCATGGGAATCGGCGAAGAGGACCTCGCGTTTGTCGGCGAAGTGCCGGAAGAACGTGCGGGCGGTGACGCCCGCCCGCTCGGCTATGTCCGCCACCATCGTCTGCTCGAAGCCGCGCTCGAGATAGAGCGACAGCGCGGCCTCGCGCAGCCGGTCACCGGCCCCAGGTTTCCACCGTCCCATACCGGGAGTGTAGGTGATGTCACCTCGTGACACCCCGCTCCGCTCGCCACGATGTCACTCGATGACATCACTGTGATAGCGTGACGTCATTCGATGACATCACTTGTGGAGGCACGATGAAGCGCATCCAGTACCACCAGTACGGCGGACCCGAAGTTATGCGTCTGGAGGATTTCGAGCCGACTCGCCCCGGTTCCGGTGAGGTTCTGGTCCGCGTGCGGGCCGCCGCGGCCAATCCGATGGACTGGGGTATCCGCAGCGGCGCCATGAGGATGGTGACCGGGCGGAAGTTCCCGCGCGCTCTGGGCTACGACTTCGCGGGCGTCGTCGAAGCGGTAGGCGAGGGCGTCACTCGGCTCGCCGTCGGCGACGAAGTGCTCGGCGGGGCGTCGATCAAAGCATCGGGAGCCTTCGCCGAAATGGTCCTGGCCGCGGAGAGAGGGGTTGTGCAGAAACCCGCGGAACTCTCCTTCGAGGAAGCCGCCGCCATCCCGACCGTTGGCCTCACCGCGCTCCAAGCCGTGCTCAAGAAGGGAAAACTGCGGTCCGGGCAATCGGTCTTCATCAACGGCTGCCTCGGGGGAGTCGGCCGAGCCGCCGCCCAGATCGCGCTGACGCACGGCACCTCAGTGGGAGGCAGCTGCCGCGCCACCGCCACGCAAGACGCGCGCGACCTCGGTCTCGACCCGATCGTCGAATTCGACTTCGACCCGACGGCGCTCAGCGGCCGATTCGACCTCGTCGTCGACACTGCCGGCACGCTCCCGACCGACGCAGCGAAGAAGATGCTGAAGCCAGACGGACGCATCGTCAGCATCCACCCCACCCCCGTGAACATCGCGAAGAGCGCGCTGCCAGGCCCGTACCATGTCTTGATCACCAGACCCGTCACGGAGGACCTCGCGGAGGTCGCGCGCGCCGCTGGTCGCGGCACACTGCGGGTGCCGATCGCCCGCACGGTGCCACTCGCAGGAGCAATCGCGGCGCTCACAGAGCTCGAACGCAACGGCACGCCCAAGGGCGGCAAGCTCATCATCACGGTCGAATGACCGCAAGGGCATTGGTCTCACATTCCTACGCCCGGCTGACCGTTCACGGCCGCCGACTCCTGGTCGACCGTGTCCGGGCCAGACGTCGCGTCGCCCACGTCGCTGACGAGATGGGCATCTCCCGGGCTACGGCCCACACGTGGGTTCGGCGCTGGCGGGCCGGGGGCGATGCGGGCCTGTGCGACCGCACGAGCCGGCCCCGAGCCACTCCACACCGCACACCCTCCGACGTGGAGGAACCGATCTGCGCTCAACTACGCGAGCGGATTTCCTTCTCATCCAAGTGGTCGTTGCCGCGCACTCCTTCGCCCACAGCCTTAACCGCCCAGCGATTCCCCCTCTACCTCCCAGGAACCCCGCAAAGGAACGCATCATGTCCGCACCTGCAGCTTTGATCACCGGCGGAACCAGCGGCATCGGCAAAGCGACCGCTGAACTGCTCCACACCCGCGGCTACCGCGTCATGGTCACCGGCCTCGACAATCTCGCAGCCACCGGGCTTCCCGAAGACATCACAGTCGTGCAGGCCGACGCACGGTCCCTGCCGGACATCGACCAGGCAATAGACCGGGCACGCCGGCAGTTCGGCTCCCTCGACCTGCTCTTCCTCAACGCGGGCATCTCCCGCCCCGGCCCGATCGAATCAACTGACGAAGACACCTTCGACGCCCTGTTCGACATCAATGTCAAGGGCAACTTCTTCACCCTGCAAAAGGCACTCCCGCTCCTCAGCGAAGGCGCCTCCATCGTGTTCACCGTGGGCGCCGGTGAAGGGATGGGGGCCGCCATGACAGCCGCCAAGGGCGCCCTGCTGCCTCTCGTGCGGTCCCTCGCGCTCGAACTCGCCCCCCGCCGCATCCGCGTCAACGCCATCAGCCCAGGAGTGATCAACACCTCCGCCTACAGCAAGATGGGCATCTCCCAGGAAACGATCGACTCCTGGGGCCAGGACATCCCGCTCGGACGCGTCGGCGCTGCCGCCGACATCGCCGAGGCCGTGGCCTTCCTCGCCTCGGACGCCGCCAGCTACATCACCGGCGACAACCTCACCGTCTCCGGCGGCATCGGCATTCACACCCGCCCCTGACGCGCGACTCCTCCAACGCCACCACCGTGCGGACCCACCAACCCCGCCAGGGTGCGGGCCTTTTTCACGCTCCGGTCGCTCTGCCCATGCCTTGCCCGGTGGCGAGGCACGCGCAGGCCGACCGGACTTCACCACGACACCCACCGCACCCGCCGCCGGGCCCTCGACGGCTGGGTGCGGTTTGCGTTTGGAGGAGATCACTCGCGCTCGTCCCGCCCGCGACGCCGTGGTCTGCCGGGAGACCTCGGCGCCATAGACCTCAGTCAGGTGGGCCTGGACCTCGCCGGTGGTCGACCTTGAGGAGTCTGCCCCGTGAGCGCCACCAGAATCGACGTGGTAACGATAAAAATCGACACTGTGTAGACTTTCTACTGGAGGGAGCGGTCCGGCTCCTCGCAAGACCTTGCTGGAGGAACAGTGCAAAAGCAGAACTGGCTCATCACCGGCGTCAGCACGGGCCTGGGGCGCGCGTTCGCGCAAGCCGCCCTGGCCGCCGGGCACACCGTGGTCGGCACGGTCCGCTCCGAGGAGGACCTGCGGGCCTTCGAAGGGCTAAACCCCGGGTACGCTCACGGCCGCATCCTGGACGTGACGGACGATGAGGCCGTCTCCGTCGCGGTCGCGGAGGTGGAGCGGAGCGTCGGTCCTCTGGACGTCGTCGTCGCCAACGCCGGCTACGGCCTGGAGGGGACCTTCGAGGAGACCCCGCTGGCCGAGGTGCGGCGGCAGTTCGAGGTCAACGTGTTCGGGGCGGTGGCCACCCTGCAGGCGGCGCTGCCCCAGATGCGCCGGCGCCGCCGCGGACACCTGATGGCCGTCACTTCCATGGGCGGGCTGATGGCCGTGCCCGGCATGTCCGCCTACTGCGGCAGCAAGTTCGCCCTGGAAGGCATCCTGGAGGCGCTGGGCAAGGAGGTCGCGCAGTTCGGGATCCATGTGACGGCGATCGAGCCCGGCTCCTTCCGCACCGACTGGGCCGGACGGTCCATGACGCGCGCCGCGCGGACCGTCGACGACTACGACGAGCTGTTCGCCCCCATCCGCGAAGCGCGGCAGAAGGCCAGCGGGAACCAGCTGGGCAATCCGGCCAGGGCCGGGGAAGCGATCGTGCACATCGCGTCGGTCGAGCAGCCGCCGGCCCACCTCGTCCTGGGCTCGGACGCGCTGCGGCTGGTCACGGCCGCGCGCACGGCGGTGGACGAGAACATCCGTGCGTGGGAGGCGCTTTCCCGTACGACCGACTTCACCGAGGGTGCTCAGCTGTGACACCTGACCACCATTCCGCGCACGGCCGTCGCACCACCGAGCGCAAGGGGGATGTCCGGGAGCGGGCCATTCTCGACACCTGTGAGGCCCTGCTGGCGCACAAGGGCTACGACGCCATGACCGTCGGCGACGTAGCCCAGGGGGCCGGGATCACGCGTGGTGCCCTGTACTTCTACTTCGGCTCCAAGCAAGAAGTGGTCACGGCACTCGTCGCCCGGACCGTCGAGCACCTGTGGGAACGGTCCCGGGCCACCGCGCAGACGGACGAGCCACGCCAGGCCATCGCGGCGGCCATGCAGCGCACGGTCGAGCTGTGGAACGAGCACGGCCTGGTCATGCGCACGGCGATCGACCTGTCGTTGACCGTGCCGGAGATCGGCGAGCTGTGGAATCACACGGCTGACCTGTTCATCGCGGCCATCACCGCCGTCCTGGAACGCGCCGGCATCCAGGCCGGCGCCGCACCGGACCAGGCCTCAGCGATGGCACGCGCCCTGTGCTGGATGATCGAGCGGACCTTCTACCACGCCTCACAGGAATCCCGCGAGAAGCTGCAGGAGGCATCGGCGACATGCGAACACATCTGGCTCACCAGCGCCGGCCTGATCACCTGAGGTATCTGCCATGGACGTGGTGAGGCGCGGAACCATGAAGTTCCGGTCGGGGCCCGCGCAATCACGGATGGGTGTCGTGGGTTTTTCAGTGGTGTGGCGTCAGAAGCCGTTGTCCTACCGATTACAAGGACGGTTCTGATCGAACGGGATCCCTGGTCGGGTGACCTTGGCCGGGTGGGCGCATGAAAGCAGGGCCTCCGGTGCAGCACGAGGGTTGCGAAGCCAACTCGAAGTGCAGGGAGGCCCTGTTGTCCCGGTCTTGCGTGCCGGTCCCGGTCCCGTCCACGCGTCAACTCGCCGTCCTCGTCGGCCAGTAGATCGCAGGCAACGGCGGCCTCGTGGTTGCCGGGACCGTGGCCGCTGGTCAGGGCAACGGCGGTGAACAGGCCGGTCTCCGGTTCGAAGAACGCATGCCCTTTGAAGCCTGAGGGGCCACGAAAGCCGATACAGCGGACTCACCCTCTACCAGACCCTCGACGCCCTCCAGGACCTGCTGAGCTGCTGGACCGGCACCTGCACCACCTGCCACCGCCCCCTGCCCAGAACCTCCGCCACCAGCCAGAACCCAAGAGCCAGAGCAACCTAACGGAGTCCTACTAAGTGACCCGTCGTGCGGAGCCACCGCATCGTTGTGACAAGCTCTTCGCTGAAGTCTTCGCACAGCGCGAGCAACTCGCGACCGGTGGACGAGTCGAGCAGCCCCGCGGCATCGGGGAGTGCCCGGAGAGCGCTGTGGCAGGCGGACTCGACTGCGAAGTTGCGCGACGCGAAATAGCCCTCGCTCGCCCGCTCCGCCTGGTAGGCGAGGTACTGGCGGTGGGCTTCCTCCGAGGGGTGGGAGTAGAACGAGCCCTCGACGAGGTCGTCGAGGTGGTTCGCCAGGCCGGCCGAGGCTTCGACCACTCGCTCTGCTTCGTCCAGGCCAGGCTTGTCCAGCAACTCGCCGAAGGTCAGCAGGCTGCTGATGGTCTCCAACTGGAAGAGCTGGATCGTGTCCGGGTCGACTTCAGACGTGAAGAGCGGGGCGATGCACAGCTTGGCGATTGCTCGCCGGTATGCGCGATCCGACTGTTCACCAGCAGGTGATGCTGCCAGAAAGAACAGCGACTCCAGCGCGGCCTGGTCGACGCCCCACTGCGCATCGAGCTCGAACGCGAGTACTGGCCCGCGCCACCGCCACAGGGCCAGGACGGCAGCCAGACGCTGGTGGACAGGCTTCAGGTCCGCCAGCCGCTCGAACTGCGTCATGTCCTTGAGCCAACCCTTCTGATCTCTACCGATCCCTGCCCGACCCCTTCACCCAGGGACACTGTAGAAGCAGCCGAAAGACCACGCGATCGCCAGACGGCGCCTCTTCTCCGAGCCGAGAAGGCCCGCAGGGCCGGCTGTTCACCAGGTTGCCTGTCCGTCGCCGGGTGGGAGGAGGCCGGTGTGGTGTGCGCAGAAGGCGAGGGCGTCGCTGTGGAGGCAGGCGTAGCGGGAGGCGGCGCGGGGGCCGTGGCCGACACCGTCCTCGGTGCGCAGGAGGACGGGTTTGCCGGAGGTGGTGGCCTGCTGGAGCGCGGCGGCGAATTTGCGCATGTGGGCGGCGCCGACTCGGGGATCGGTGCGGGGGCTGGTGAGGAGGACGGTAGGGTAGGGGGTGCCGGGGCGGACGTTGTGGTAGGGCGAGTAGCTGAGCAGGGTGGCGAGCTGGTCGGGGTCGTCCGGTGCGCCGATGAGGTACAGGCCGACCGGTGTGCCGTCCTCGGAGCGGTAGGTGACCTGCCGTACGTCAGGGTCCTGGTGCCCGGATGCGCGCGGCCGGGCCGAGGAGGCGCTCGGCGCGGGCGCGAGTCCGGTCTCGGGCCGGCGCTGTCCGTGCGGCAGGGTGAGCCGGTGGACGGCGGGCGGGGTGGTGAAGTCGGTGTAGGTGAACCAGACGCGGTCGGTGTCCCCCGGCGGTGTGCTCGGTGCGCTGACGGTGCCCGGACCGCGCCCCGGGGCGGGGATGTCGGCGAGGAGCCGTCCCGTCGGGTCGTGCAGGGAAAGGCGCGGGACGCCGTTGGTGACGGTGCTCACCAGCAGTCTCACCGCGGAGGTGCCGGGGTCGGTCAGGGCGGTGCAGGCGGACAGCAGATTGTCGGGGCCTGGCTCGACAAGGGTGGTCCAGGCCGTTGAGCGCGGATCGGCCGGGTCGATGAGGCACACCCGCCCGCGCGGGGCGCCGGCGTTGGTGATGCCGTAGAGAAGACCCCGGGGGCCTGTTCTGATTAGGGCGCTGCTGCCGTCGACCGTTCCGTCGTGGACCACCACCGGCTGAGGGGCCGCGAGTCCACGTCGGCCGGCCGGGCCGGTGGCCAAGTCGGCGAGGTGCAGGACGTTGCCGGTCTGGGCGCCGGGCGCGGCGCTGATCGTCAGCCAGCGGCCCTCCGGACCGAGCCGGACGGACAGGTGCCGCATCGCCGTCTCGAACACGACCGGATCGTGTGCGGGGTCATCTCCGATACGGTGCAGCCTCACCCGGCGGGCCTCGCCGGCCTTCCCGGTCACGTAGTAGAAGCCGGTGTCGTCGGTGAGCCAGGCGACGGCGCTGGGCCGTCCCGGTGCGAGCGGCCCGTCGACCATCCGGCCCTCCGTCACGTCCATGACCCGCAGGACGGGCTCCTCCGCGCCGCCGACGGCCACTTGGAAGGCGAGCAGCCGACCGGACCACGACGGGCGCCACGCCGACAAGGTCGTACGTCCCGACGGATCAAGGCGCATCGGATCGAGGACCACCTGCCCGGCCTCGACGTCTTCCCCCTCCCTCGCGGTGACCAGCACGGGCAGCTCCTGCCCGGCACGCCGGCGCAGGAAGAACCGCCGCCGGCCGCGGAGTACGGGAGCCGACACCACGGGCACCGCGGCACCTCCGGTGCCCGTCAGCTCGTCGAGCAGCGCACGAAACGCCGGCCTGGTCCGCCAGGCCGGGACGGTCCGGTCCAACAGGCGCTGCTGCTCACGCAGCCACTGCCCGCACTCCGCCGCGCCGTCGTCCTCCAGCCACCGAAACGGGTCCGGCACCCTGCGTCCACAGACCTCTTCGTCGGCCGGCCGCCGCAGCGCGGGCGCGTCCGTCACCTTCTCCACGTCCCTCTATCCACCCACTACGGCCCCACCCACTACGGCGGCGGACCCCTGCGCGGGATCCGCCGCCCGAGACCGAAACGGTCGGTTGGAAGACACCCGCCGAAGCCCTCAACGACCATCTACTATCGATCACATAAGCCGGTGTTGCATCCACTGGTTGAACCCGGTCAATACACGTCTTTCGCGTTCACCGCGCACCTCCTCGAAGCCGGCATCGACGCCCCGATCCGCACCGCGCAATGGGTGCGGTGGTCCGCACGGACGTTCAGTGCAGCAGTACGATCTTGCCGCGGGCGTGGCGGCTTTCGCTCAGCGCGTGGGCGGCTGCGACCTCGGCGAGGGGAAACGCCCCCGCAACGGGGATCCGCAACCGGCCCTGTTCAGCCAGCTCGACCGCGATCGCCAGGCCGTGCACCGCGGGCGGGTCGGCAGGGCCCAGGGCCGTACTCGGCGATGTGTGCGACATGTGCACGCCGTGGGCGGCGGCGGTGATGTCGGCGACCGTCACCACGCGGGCTGGGTCCCCGGCGATGGCGACCAGGTCGGGCAGCGCGCCGCCCGCGCAGTCGAACACCGCGTTCACACCGGACGGGGCCAGTGCGCGGACCCGCTCCACCAGTCCCGGCCCGTAGGTCGTCGGCTCCGCGCCGAGGGAACGCAGGAAGTCGTGGTTGTGCTCGCTCGCGGTGCCGATCACAGTGGCGCCGCGCACGACCGCGAGCTGGACGGCGACGGAGCCGGTCCCGCCCGCCGCGCCCTGGACCAGCACGGTGTGCCCGGAGGTCACCGCAAGCCGGTCCAGGACGCGGAAGGACGTCTCCACGGCGCCCGTCGCGCCGGCCGCCTCCTCCCACGTCCACGCGGCCGGCTTCCGCGCCCACACGGTGAGGACCACATGGTCGGCGTTGGCACCGCGGTCGGTGCTCGGGACCGCGCCGAACACCTCGTCCCCGACGTGGACGCCGGACACGCCTTCACCCACCTCGTCCACCACGCCTGCGGCTTCGTAGCCGGTCCGGGCCGGGAAGACCGTCGGCAACACCTCGCGTATCGCCCCGGACCGGATACGCACCTCTCCCGGTGACACGCTCGAGGCGCGGACGGCGATCCGGATCTCCCCCAGGCCCGCGTGAGGTTGCGGTACCTCGACGATCCGCAGGACGCTGGGCGGGCCGTACTCGGCAAACTGAACTGCTCTCATGGCTCGAACGTAAACGGATCGCCTCTCCCACCCCACTAAAGTGAGAGCGGTGGCGACCAGAGTGAATCAGTTGCGTTCAGACGCCGACGACAACCGTGACCGCATCCTGGCGGCGGCCCGGCTGGCCTTCACCGCCGAGGGCTTCTCCGTGCCGGTGCGGGAGATCGCCCGGCGCGCCCAGGTCGGCGCCGCCACCGTCTACCGGCGCTTCCCGACCAAGGAGGCGTTGTTCACGGCGGCCTTCGCCGAGGACATGGCCCTGTGCTCGAGGGTCGTCGAGGAAGGTCTCGCGGCGAGGGACCCGTGGCAGGGGCTGTCACTGGTGATCGAGAAACTCGTGACAGCGCACGGCGGCGACCCGCGGGTGCGGACCATCCTCGCGCGGCTCGCCCGCAGCGCGGAGTTCACCGCCGACCACGACCGGACGGTGCGCGGACTGCTGGAGCTGATCCGACGTGCCAAGGAGAGCGGCGAGCTGCGGGCGGACATCGTCCTGGAGGACATCGTCCTCACCCTGCAAGCGGGTCACGGCATCCGCGCGAGCTCACCCACGGCGCAAGCGGCGGCGACACGCCGACTCGCGGCGCTGTTCATCCAGTCGTTCCGGGCAGACGCCGACGCGGTCCCCCTACCGCCCGCCGTCCGGCTGCCGATGCGTGCGTGACACACCAGAACCGGATCAACCAGTTGGTCCGGCCTGCCTGGCCCCTCGGTGGGCGGGAGGCCGTCCCCGCCTGCTCACCCCTGACGACGAGGACTTCGCCGTCCAGACGGCCACCACCCATCCCACCGAGCTCGGCCAGCCCTTCACCGATGGTCGATCCGTGAACTCGCCGCCCACCTGAGCCGCGTGCACGGACACGTCGTCCGCATCGGCCGGGAAGCCTTACGGTGCCTTCTCCGGCGACAGGCATCACCTTCCAGCACACCAAGACCTGGAAGGAATCACCCGACCCCGAGCGCCTTATTGGCCTGGTTGGTCCGGTTCAGGTATCCGGTTGCAGGGCAGCCGTCATCCGGGTCATCGGTCGGGCACATTCCCGGGTCGCCTTCGTCCCCGAAGAGGTAGGCGTCCACTGTGCAGCCGTCGGTGGCGAAGGTCAGTGCCAGCGTGCTGCCGCGTGCGGCGGTCTCGTCAGGAGTGCGGCTTCCGCCGGTTTCCGCGGGGGCATAGAAGGCCCAGCGGCCGGAAGACAGGGCCGAAGGGGCGCTGCAGTCTGATGCGACGGGATAGTGGTCGAAGTGCACGCTGGTGAAGGTGTGATCCGCGCGGAAGGTCAGGGACGTGCCCGCCTCGTTGACCCATCGCCCCTCCACCTGATCCGCGGGGACTTCTGCGGCATGGATCCCTGCCGCCCACCCACAGGACACGGTCATCGTCATCGTCATCGCCACCACTGCGAAAGCAGCCGACCGCCAGACCTTTCTGCCCACGCACCCCCCTCCCTTACACGCCCAGGCGGCCGACCGTATCCAGGCTCCGCCGGCCCGCCCGCATACGACATTGAACACGTTCAGATTCTACAGGTGGCTATCTGGCGGAGTGGCGCATCCGCGATGCGGCGCTAGATGTGGACGAGGATCTGCCGTAGGGGATGTCCGAGCGCTTCCGTGAGGGAGGTCAATCCGGTCGCGGCGCGGGCCGGCACGCGGATGCGGATGCGGATGCGGATGTGCACCGTAGGCGCCTGTCAGCAACTGCCGCCAGATTGCACAGACTTCTGTGCACAGATCTCTATGCACAGAAGTCTGTGCTGTCTTATCGTGAAGGGCATGGAACAACCGGAAGCGCAGTCCCCCCAGGTGCAGTTGACGGCCCGTAACCTTCGCGGCATCGCCCATCCACTGCGGGTGCGGATCCTGACGGCCCTGCGGACGGAGGGCCCCGCCACCGCGACCACCCTGGCCCGGCGGCTGGATCTGAACACCGGCGCCACCAGCTACCACCTGCGCCAGCTCGCCGAGTACGGGTTCATCGTCGAGGCGCCGTCACGGGGAGGCCGCCGCGAGCGGTGGTGGCAGGCGGCTCACGCCAACACCGTCGTTCCGGACGACGACGCCCTGGGCGGCGACGGGATCGGGGTCGAGTACCTGCGGGCGCTGGGCCGGGTCTGGGCCGACGCCATGGCGGGGGCCATCGACGCCACGCCCGCGCTGTCGGCCGAGTGGCGCGACGCGCAGGACTTCGGCGACTACGCGCTCACGCTCACCCCCGCCGAGGCGAAGGACCTCATGACGGAGATCCACGGACTGCTCAGGCGGCGCAACACCGCCTCCGTACCCGGCGGTTCGCCGATTCCCGAGGGCTCCGCCCGGGTCAGCTTCCAGTTCCAGATGTTCCCCACCAGCGAGGACCGGCACGTCACCCATCCCACCGACACGGAGTGAGAAGATGACCTCCCCCCACCAGCAGACCACCGCCGGCCCGGCCGTGGACACCAACGCCAAGTCGCCCGCTCCCGGCGACCCGGACGCCGGGCCCCGGATCCTGCGCGGCCTGATCGGCATGCTCGCCGCCAACGCCGCCGCCCTGTCGGCGAACCGGGTGCTGTCGATCGCCCTGCCCTGGTTCGTGCTGACGACCACCGGCAGCGTCGGCAAGACCGGCCTGGTGGCCTTCTGCCAGATCGTGCCGTACGTGGTGGCCCAGGCGCTGGCGGGTCCGCTCATCGACCGGCTCGGCCCCAAGCGGATCAGCGTGGCGGGAGACCTGGCCTCCACCGCGGCGATGGTCATCGCGCCGCTGCTCTACCTCACCGGCAACCTGTCGTTCGGTCTGCTACTGGCGCTGCTCGCGGTCGTAGGCGCCGCCGACGGTCCGGCCAACGGCGCCAAGGGACTGTTCGTCCCCGCGGCCACCCGCGCGGCCCGCGTCCCCATCGAACGGGGCACCGGTCTGTCGGCCGCGGTGGAACGCACCGCGACCACCATCGGCCCCGCCCTGGCCGGCGTGGTCGTCACCGCCTTCGGCAGCCTGTACGCGCTGTGGGTCACCGCCGCCCTGTTCGCCCTGTCCGCGCTGGTGGTGTCCACGACCCTCACCGACCCGGTGCCCGAGGCGCACGAGACACCGGTGGAGGAGGCCGACGGCTATCTGTCCCGCCTGCGGCAGGGCGCGGAGTTCCTGCGTGACGCCCGGCTGCTGCGTTCCATCGTCGGGATGCTGGCGATGACGAACCTGCTCGACCAGGCGTTCATGTCGGTGCTGCTGCCGGTGTGGGCCAAGGAGACGGGCAACGGGCCGGAGGCCATCGGCCTGGCCGTCAGCGTCTTCGCGGCCACCTCCATCGTCGCCGCGCTCGTGGCGGCGGGGGTGGCCGAGCGGCTCCCGCGCCGCACCGTCTACCTGATCGGCTTCACCCTCGGCGGCGTGCCGCGCTTCGCCGTGATGGCGTCGGGTGCCCCGCTGTGGGTGGTCCTCGTGGTGCTCGCCGTGGGCGGTCTCGGGTCGGGCTTCGTCAACCCGATCGTGGGCGCCGTCACGTACGAGTTGATTCCGACGCCGCTGCTGGGCCGGGTCAAGACGCTGGCGCAGGCCGTCACGTGGGCGGGCATTCCGTTCGGCGGGCTGCTGGGTGCGGCCCTGGTGACGACGACCGGGACGTCCGCGGCGCTGTGGATCGTGGGCGGCCTCTACCTCGTCGCCATCGCGGTGCCGGGCATGAGCCGCGAGTGGTCCGGCATGCGCAAGCGGACGGTGGCCGAGGGCGAGTCCCCCGACGGTACGGCGGTGAAGTCGCCGCAGGTGCCCGCGCAGAGCTCGGCCGGCGAGCCCTCGGTACCGGCCGCCGTCTGACGGGGCGGGCCCGGGTGGGGGGGGGGGGCGAGGGGTGCGGTCCGCGGTTCCCCGCCCCACCCCGCTCCAGGGGGGGGGCGGGGGGGGGCGGTGCACCCGGGGGTGCCGCCCGGGCCTACCCCGCCCCACCCCGCGGTCCGCCCTCGCGCCTGCCCGAAGCGGATGTGCCCGCGTCACGGCCGGCACAAGTGTCCATGTCCCGTCAGAGCACGAGTGTCCATTGTCCCGTCAGGGCACGAGTGTCCATTGTCCCGTCAGGGCACGAGTGTCCATTGTCCCGTCAGGACACACGTGTCCGTGTCCGGGCGGGCACGTGTGTCCACGTCCCGTCAGGGCACACGTATCCACCTCCCGTCGGGCACAAGTGTCCACGTCCCGGCGGGCACAAGTGTCCACGTCCCGTCGGGCAGAAGTACCCAGTTTTCTCGTCCGGTTCGTCCTGCCAGCATCGAGATCGGCTGAGCACCCGAAGGCCTTTTCCGACACGGGCAGACGACGAGGAACTGGTGGACGCATGACTACGAATCCGATGGTGGCCCCGGCCGCCGGCCGGAAAGCGGCGCACGAGAGCCTGTCGCCGGCGGAGGCCCGTATCGCCGCGCTGTGGGAATCGGTGCTCGGCGCCCGGGTGACGGAGGCGGAGAAGGACTTCTTCGACCTGGGCGGCACACAGGCCCGGGCCACGGAAATGGCGCTTCGTGTCGCGGAGGAATTCGGTTCAGAATTCCACGCCGGGGCGATTTCCGCGCCGCTGACCGTTCGCTCCGTGGCGTCCTTCCTCGCCGAGGAGGCGCTCCAGCGGGCCCGTCGGCTCTTCGAGTCGGCGGACATGGACCTCGGCGAGCTCACCGGCCCGGTGACGGTATCGGCCGAGCCGGACGAGGAGACGGGGATCCGGCCGGCCGTCCGGGACGGGCGCGCGCTGCCGCTCTCGTTCGCGCAGCGCCGGCTGTGGTTCCTGGACCAGTTGGAGCCGGGGCGCGCCGAGTACCTGATCCCCACGGGGCTGCGCATCCGCGGACCGCTGGACGTGCCGGCCCTCGAGGCGTCGTTGTCGGAACTGGTCGCCCGTCACGAGGTGCTGCGCACCCGGTTCGTCACCGACGAGGACGGCGCCCCCTCGCAGGTCGTGGACGAGGCGCGGCCGGTTCCACTCGCCGTCCACGACCTCAGGTCTGTCACGGACGCGGCGGAGCGGGAGACCGCGGCCACCTCGCTCGTGGACACCGAGGGCTTCCGCCCGGTCGACCTCGCCACCGGTCCGATGGTGCGCGCGCTGCTGGTCCGGCTGGCGGACGAGGAGTACCTGCTGTCGCTGACGGTGCATCATGTCGCGTTCGACGGCTGGTCGGCGGGGGTCCTGTCGCGCGAACTGACCGCGCTGTACACGGCGCACGTCACCGGTGCGAACGCGGACCTGCCGCAACCGGCCCTTCAGTACGCGGACTTCGCGGTATGGCAGCGCGAGTGGTTCACCGGGGGCGTCCTCGACGAGCAGCTCGGCTACTGGCGCGAGCGGCTGGCGGGGGCGGATCCCCTGGAGCTGCCCACGGACCGCAGGCGTCCCGCGCGGCGCAGCGGGAAGGGCGGCATGATCACCTTCGGGGTCCCCGCCGACGTCGCCGACGGTGCCCGCAGGGCGGCGCACGAGACGGGCGCGAGCCTGTTCATGACCTTGCTGGCCGTGTTCCAGGTCGTGCTGTCCCGCTACAGCGGCCAGGAGGACATCTCGGTCGGCACGCCGATCGCCGGCCGCAACCGGGCCGAGATCGAGGACATGGTCGGTTTCTTCGTCAACACCCTCGTCCTGCGCACCGACCTGTCCGGTGATCCGACGTTCACCGAGCTGGTGGCGCGTGTGAAGGACACCGCGCTGGGCGCCTACGACCACCAGGATCTGCCCTTCGAGCGCATCGTGGAGGAACTGGCGCCGCAGCGTGACCTGTCGCGCAACCCGCTGTTCCAGACCATGTTCGTCCTCCAGAACACGCCGGACAGCCGGTCCTGGGACCTGCCCGGCCTGGACGTGCGGCAACTGGACGTGGTGGCCCAGGAGTCCAAGTTCGATTTCACCTTCTACGCGACCGAGGCGGCCGACGGCGGCCTGGACGGCACGATCGTGTACTCCACCGACCTCTTCGACGAGAGCACGATGGTGCGGCTCGCCGGGCATTTCGTGACGCTGCTCGCCTCCGCGGCCGAAACCCCCGGCGCCCGGCTGTCGGCACTGGAGATGCTGACCCCCGGCGAGCGCGCGCGGATCCTCACCGAGTGGAACGGCGCCGACACCGACGCGCCGGACGGCGTCACCGTGCACCGGCTGTTCGAGGAGCAGGCCGCCCTGCGGCCCGGATCGCCCGCCGTGACGTGCGGGCCGGACACCCTCACCTACGGGCAGCTGGACGAGCGGGCCGGCCTGATAGCCGGCCGGCTGCGCGACCTGGGCGCCGGGCCGGGAACTCTGGTCGCCGTCTGCCTGGACCGGGGCACGGACATGGTGTGCGCGCTGCTCGGCATCCTCAAGTCGGGGGCCGCGTACGTACCGCTGGACCCGGCGTATCCCACCGACCGGCTCGCCTACATGGTCGAGGACTGCGGCGCCCCGCTCCTCGTCACGCAGGGGGCGCACTCCGGGCGGCTGCCCGCGGGCGTCACGCGGGTGCTCCTGGACGGCGACTGGCCGGCAGCCCTCGCCGGGCCGCCGGCGACGGGCCCGGCGCCGCGCCCCGGTCCCGACGACCTGGCCTACGTGATCTACACCAGCGGTTCGACCGGCCGTCCCAAGGGCGTGCAGATCACCCACGGCGCGCTGCGCGCCCGCATGCGGGAGACCCGGCGGCAGCTGGGGTTCACCCATGAGGACCGGGTCCTGCAGTTCGCGTCCATCGCCTTCGACTCCTCCGTGGGGCAGATCTTCGCGCCGCTCTCCTCGGGTGCGTCCCTGGTGCTGCGGGACGAGGCGTGGGACCCGGGCCGGCTGGCGCAGGCGCTGCGCACCAGCGGGGTGACGGTCGCCTGGCTGACGCCGTCGGCGTTCGGCGCGCTCGTCGCCGAGCTCGACGGCCCGCAGACCATCGGTCCCGAACTGCGGCTGGTCCGGCTCGGCGGCGAGGCTCTGCAACGGGAACAGGTGCGGGAGTGGTTCCGCCACACGTCCGTCCCGCTGGTCAACGGCTACGGGCCGTCGGAGGCCGCGCAGGAGGCCACGACCGCCCGGATCACCGGCCCCGGGGACTACGTGCCGATCGGCCGTCCCGTCGACAACGCCAGGGTGTTCGTGGTCGGCAAAGACGGCCGCCCCGTTCCGGTGGGCGTCCCGGGCGAGATGTGGATCAGCTGCCCGGGACTGGCCCGGGGCTATCTGGGCCGGGCGCAGCTGACCGCCGAGAAGTTCACCACCGTCACGGTCGACGGAACACCGCGGCGCGTGTACCGCACCGGTGACCTCGCCAAGTGGCACGCGGACGGGCGGCTGGAATTCGTGGGCCGCGCCGACAACCAGGTCAAGCTGCGCGGCTACCGCATCGAGCTGGGCGAGATCGAGACCGCGCTGCTCACCCACCCGTCGGTGACCGGCGCGACCGTCGTCCTGCGCGAGGACGTCCCCGGCCTCCCGCGCCTGGTGGCGTACGTGGTGGCGGACACGCCCGTCGGCTCGGGGCCGTTGCGTGCCCATCTCCGGCGCGACCTGCCGGACTACATGGTGCCCGCCGCGTTCGTCGCGCTGGAGAGGATCCCGCTCACGCCGAACGGGAAGACCGACCGGCGTGCGCTGCCCGCCCCCGCGTCGGACCGGCCCGAGCCGGGCACGGCGTTCGTCGCGCCCCGCACGGACGCCGAGCGGATCGTCGCCGACGTCTGGGCGGAGGTGCTGGGCATCGACACGATCGGTGTGGAGGACGACTTCTTCGCGCTGGGGGGCCACTCCCTGCTGGCCACCCAGGTCGTGTCGAGGCTGCGCCGACGGCTCGGCGTCGACGTCCCGGTGCGGACGCTGTTCAGCGCGCCGACCCCGGCGCTGCTCGCCGCCGCCGTGGCGGACCTGGACGGCACCGGTGGTTCCCGGATCACGCCGGTACCGCGCGACGGGCGCCCGCTGCCCCTGAGTTTCGCGCAGCAACGGCTCTGGTTCCTGGACCAGTTGGAGCCCGGCCGGGCGGAATACCTGCTGCCGTTCGCCGTGCGGCTGCGCGGCGAGCCGGATGTGCCGGCCCTGAACGCCGCGTTCACGGCTCTGGTGGCGCGCCACGAGATCCTGCGGACCCGCTTCACCACGGACGCGGAGGGCGGCCCGCTCCAGGTGGTCGACGCCGCGGCGCCCGTGACGGTGCTGGTCCGTGACCTGCGCGGCCGCACGGACCGACGGAACCGTGAGGAGGCCCTCGGCGACGTCCTGCGTGACGACGCCCTGCGCCCGGTGGACCTCGCCGCGGACCTGCCGCTGCGCGCCGTGCTGGTGCGGACGGCCGAGGGCGAGTCCGTCCTGGCGGTCACCGTGCACCACATCGCCTTCGACGGCTGGTCGGTCGGTGTGCTGGTCCGCGAGCTGTCGCAGCTGTACACGGCGGCGCTGGGCGCGGGCGCCGAGGGGGGAGCGGCCCTCGCACCAGCTCTCGCACCGGCACCGGCCCCCGCACCGGCGCTCACGCCGTCCCTCGCACCGGCCCCCGCACCAGCAGCTCTCACGCCGTCCCTCACACCGGCCCCCGCACCAGCAGCTCTCGCGCCGTCTCTCGCACTGGCCCCCGCACCAGCAGCTCTCGCGCCGTCCCTCGCACCGCTGCCGGTGCAGTACGCCGACTACGCGCTGTGGCAGCGGGAGTGGCTGTCCGGCGAGACGCTGGAACGCCAACTGGCCCACTGGCGCGAGCGGCTCGCGGGCCTGGAGCCGTTGGAGCTGCCCACCGACCACCCGCGTCCCGCGCAGCGCGCCGGCAGGGGCGAGGTCGTGCGGTTCTCGGTGCCCGCCGAGGTCGCGGAACGCGCCAGGGCCGTCTCGGCGGACGGCGGCGCGAGCCTGTTCATGACGTTGCTGGCCGTCTTCCAGCTGCTCCTCGCCCGCCACAGCGGTCAGCGGGACATCGCGGTCGGCACCCCCATCGCGGGCCGCAACCGTGCCGAGACCGAGGAGCTGATCGGCTTCTTCGTCAACACCCTGGTCCTGCGCACCGACCTGTCCGGCGACCCGTCCTTCACCGAACTCCTCGCCCGCGTCAAGGACACCGCCCTCGGCGCCTACGACCACCAGGACCTCCCCTTCGAACGCCTCGTCGAGGAACTCGCCCCCGACCGCGACCTCTCCCGCAACCCCCTCTTCCAGACCCTGTTCGCGCTCCAGAACACCCCCGGCGCGGACGCCTGGAACCTTCCGGGGCTGACCGCCGAGCCGGTCGAGACGCCCGTCCGCGACGCCAAGTTCGACCTGTCGATGTACCTCGCGGAGGCCGACGACGGCACCTTGGACGGGGCGGTCGTGTACGCGGACGACCTGTTCACCGAGGCGTCCGCCCGTCGTCTCGTCACGCACTTCCAGACCCTGCTGGCGGCGGCCACGAACCGCCCGGGGGCGGCCCTGTCCGAGCTGGAGATGCTCGGCGACGAGGAGCGTCGCCGCATCCTCACCGACTGGAACGACACCGCCGCGCCCGTCCCCGACACGGCTACGCTGCACGGGCTGTTCGAGGAGCGCGCCGCGCTCACGCCGGACGCGGTCGCCGTCGTCTGCGGGCCGGAGGCCCTGACCTACCGCCGGCTCAACGAGCGCGCCAACCGGCTCGCCCACCGGCTGCGCGAGATGCCCGGCATCGGACCCGACGTACCGGTGGGCGTCTGCCTGGACCGCTCCCCCGCGATGGTGTGGACGCTGCTGGGCATCCTCAAGGCGGGCGCCGCGTACGTACCGCTCGACCCGGAGCACCCGGCGGACCGCCTGGCCTATCTGGTGGCGGACTCCGGCGCACCGCTCGTGGTCACCGACACGGCACACGCCGGACTGCTCCCGGAGGGGCCGGCCTGTCTGGCGGTCGACCGGGACACGGACCTGCCGGACCGGCTGCCGGTCACCGACCCGGCGCCCGTCGCCCGGCCACAGGACCTGTCGTACCTCATCTACACCAGCGGGTCGACGGGCCGCCCCAAGGGGGTGCGTGCCGAGCACCGCGGAGTGGTGAACTACCTCGCCGGTATGCAGTACGCGTTCCCGCTCGCGCCGGGCGAGGGATTCCTCCAGGCCACGCCCCTGTCGTTCGACGTGTCGGCGTACGAGATCTTCTGGCCGCTGTGGCAGGGCGCGACCGTCGTGCTGGTGCCCGGGTCCGACCGGCTGGACATGGCCGAGGTGTCACGTCTGATGCGCGCGCACCGGGTGGTCGGGCTGCATTTCGTACCGAGCCTGCTGGACCTGTTCGTGTCCCGGGTGCGGCCGGAGGACTGCTCCCACCTGCGGTACGCCTTCGCGAGCGGTGAGCCCCTCCAGCCGACGCTGGTGAGCCGCTTCCTGGACCGCTTCCCGGGCGACCTGGTCAACCTGTACGGGGCGACGGAGGTCTCGGTGGACACCACGTTCTGGCGCGCGTCGCGCACGGACCCCGGCGGTCCGGTGCTCGCCGGCCGGCCCCTGGCGAACCAGACCGTGTACGTCCTCGACCAGGACCGGAGTCCCGTCCCGGCGGGAGTCCTGGGTGAGGTGTACCTCGGCGGCGACAGCGTGTGCCGCGGCTACCACCACCGCCCCGAGCTGACCGCGGAGCGGTTCGTGCCGGACCCGTTCAACGGTGGACGCATGTACCGCACGGGTGACCTCGGCCGGTTCACGCAGGACGGCGAACTCGACCTGCTGGGCCGCGTCGACCGGCAGGTCAAGCTGCGGGGCGTCCGGGTCGAGCTGGGGGAGGTCGAGTCGGTGCTCCTGGGGCACGGGACGGTCGGCGGGTGCGCGGTCGTGGTCCGCGAGGACACCCCCGGCGACAAGCGGCTCGTCGCGTACTTCGTGCCCGCGCCCGGGACGGCCGCGGACGCGCCCGGTCTGCGCGGGTGGGCGGCCGAACGGCTCCCGCGAGCGATGATGCCCTCCGCGTTCGTGGCCATGGCGGAGCTCCCCCTCAACCGCAACGGCAAGGTCGACCACGCGGCACTGCCGGCCCCCGACGGCGAGGCGGACGCCGGAACGGAATGCGTCGCTCCGCGCGACGAGATCGAGGCGGAGATCGCCCGCATCATGGCGGACGTCCTCGGCGCCGACCGGGTCGGAATCCACGACGGTTTCTTCGACATCGGCGGGCATTCGCTCCTCGCCATTCAGCTCGTGAACCGGATCGAGACGGTTTCCGGAGTCCGTATCGGTCTGCGCGAGCTCTTCCAGACGCCGACGGTCGTCGGTATCAAGCGCCAGATCATCGAATTGTTCGACGGGGAAGAACAGGTTTCCTGATTCAGCGGCCCGGTGCCCACGCGAAGTGCAGAGAAGAGGAAGAATCATCATGGGCGAGAATTCGGTTGAGGCACGGCTGCTGTCCCGCATGCGAAAGCGTGCGGACGAGAGCCGTATGGCACGCGCCACGAGGGACGACTCCGTGCCCCTCCCGCTGTCGTTCGCACAGCAGCGGCTGTGGTTCCTGGACCAGTTGACCCCCGACAGCCCCGAGTACCTGGTGCCGTCGGCCCTGCGCGTGCGCGGTGCCCTCGACGTCACCGCGCTGGGCACGGCCCTCTCGGCGCTGGTGGCCCGGCACGAGGTCCTGCGGACGGCGTTCCGGGCGGACGAGAACGGCACACCGCGGCAGGTCGTCGGCTCCCCGTGGCCGGTCGAGGTCACGGTGCACGACCTGCGGGGGACGGAGAACGCCGGCTCCCGGGCGCGGGAGATCCTGCGCACCGAGTCACGACGGCCGTTCGACCTGGGCACGGGCCGGCTGCTGCGCGCCGACGCGGTGCGGATGGCGGACGACGACCACTTCCTGCTGGTGACGCTCCACCACATCGTCTCCGACGGCTGGTCGTCCGGGATTCTCGCCCGTGAGCTACGCGAACTGTACGCGGCGGCCCTGGACGGCCGTCCCCCGGTCCTGCCCGAACTGCCGTTGCAGTACGCGGACTTCGCGGTCTGGCAGCGTGAGCAGCTGACCGGGCCGGCGCTGGACCGCCGGCTCGACTACTGGCGGGACCGGCTCGCGCACGTCATGCCGCTGGAGCTGCCGACCGACCACCAGCGCCCCGCCGCCCCGAGCGGCGACGGTGACGTGGTCACCTTCTCGGTGCCGGCCGAGGTGGCGGAGAGGCTGCGCGCGACCGCCGGCACGCAGGGGGCCAGTCTGTTCATGGTGCTCCTGTCCCTCTTCGAGATCGTCCTGGCCCGCTACTGCCGCCAGGACGACATCGCGGTCGGGACCCCGATCGCGGGCCGGAACCGCGCCGAGACCGAGGACCTGATCGGCTTCTTCGTCAACACTCTCGTCCTGCGCACCGACCTGTCCGGCGACCCGTCCTTCACCGAACTCCTCGCCCGCGTCAAGGACACCGCCCTCGGCGCCTACGACCACCAGGACCTCCCCTTCGAACGCCTCGTCGAGGAACTCGCCCCCGACCGCGACCTGTCCCGCAATCCCCTCTTCCAGACGATGTTCGTCCTCCAGGCCCCGGGCAGCGCGGACGGCCAGGGCTGGGAGCTCGCGGGGACGGACGGCGTCGAGCCGGTGGAGGTCGAGCGGGGGCTGGCCAAGTTCGATCTGACGCTGACGGCCGTGGAGTCGGCCGACGGCTTGAAGGCGGTCCTGGAGTATCGGACGGATCTTTTCGAGCGGTCGACGATCGAGCGGATGGCGGGCCACATCCGCACCCTGGCCGCCTCCGTCGCCGACACCCCCGACGCCCGTCTCTCCGAGCTGAACATGCTCACCCCGCGGGAGCGCCGGCAGATCCTCGTCGACTGGAACGGCCGCACCGGCCCCTACCCCGACACCGCCACCATCCACCAACTCATCGAGGACCGCACCGCCACCCACCCCCACGCCATCGCCCTCACCCACGGCACCCAGCAGTGGACCTACACCCAGCTCAACACACGCGCCAACCAACTCGCCCACCACCTCCGCCACCGAGGCATCACCCCCGACACCCTCATCGCCGTCTGCCTCGACCACCACCCCGACCTCATCACCACCATCCTCGCCATCCTCAAAGCCGGCGCCGCCTTCGTCCCCCTCGACCCCCACTACCCCACCGACCGCCTCACCTACATGCTCCAGGACTCCAACGCCCCCCTCGTCATCACCACCCGCGACATCGGCCAACACCTCCCCCACCACATCCCCCAACTCCACACCGACACCCACTGGCCCGACACCCACCCCCACACCAACCCCACCCCCCTCGCCACCCCCGACAACCTCGCCTACGTCATCTACACCAGCGGCTCCACCGGACAACCCAAAGGCGTCCAGCTCGAACACCGCGGAGTCGTCAACTACCTCCACTGGTGCAACCACAACTACCCCACCACCGAACCCAACGGCATCGGCACCCTCCTCTACTCCTC
>NZ_JBHWKO010000041.1:0-76666 GCF_042731035.1 Streptomyces sp. NPDC059895 | reverse complement strand
ACTGGTCACGCTACCGACGGCGCAGCCAGGCCCGAGCCCGCCGATCCCACTACAAACGCCGAGGCCACACCCTCCAGATGCGGTTGCAGTACTAGTCCGTGATCGCGTCCTGTCCATGAAAGCTCCCGGAGGGCGGTGACCCCGGCGGCGCACTTCCCTATGTGACCCATGGGACGGAGCCTGATGTGACCCATGGGACGGAGCCTGATGTGACCCATGGGGCGGAGCCTGGCCGGGTGGAGCAGCCCGTCATCCGTGCAGGTGGGCAAGAAGCTCGTCTCCAACGGGGTAGGGCCGTTCCCGGGGCAGCAGTCGGGCGGCGGAACCCAAATCCCCCTCGCCGACGAGGGCTTGGATCTCATGAGCGAGGGAGGTGACGTCGCGGATGCCGACCGTCCACTCGTCCGCGTACCGTCGTGCGGCCTCACCGGAGAGGCCGAGTTGCAGGGACCGGTACGGCAGGGAACGCAGGCGCAGGTCCCGCTCCGGGTCCCACTGCACGCGGGTGGGCGCGCGCCTCAACTGACGCTGCCAAGTGGCGCGGTCGGGGTGGACCCCGCGGGCGTAACTCGACAGACAGGCGTGGCGCAGCGCCCACTCGAAACCGTCTCGGGTGATCTCGACAGCGAGAACGGTCTCCTGCCCCTCCTTGGCGCCCCAGCCGCAGCGGTACATCATCCACAGGAACGACGGCTTGATCCACGTCATCCTGTCCCGCTTCCACACGGCGGGGAAACGGCCGTCGCGGGCAGCGGGCAGGCCGATGTGCGGGGAGTACGCCTGGTAGACGGTGATCGTGGATTCCGAGTGGGCCGCACGGATCCTGCGTCGCGGTTCTTCCATGGCGTACAGCGTGGAGTCGGCCGGTTCAGGCGGCCACTGATTTTCGGCTGCCGCCTCTCGGCGGCGGAGAGCTCCGACCCCAGCACCGGACGGCAGCCGGTGCATCGCTTCGGCGCTCGGCTGGGACCTGCCCCGGCAGGGACTCACGCCGGATCCGGCAGGTCCATCAGCGCGAGCTTGGCCGGGTCGATCACGATCGTCATCTCGGTGATCCGGCCGTCGACGACGGTGAACGCGACGACCGAGAGAGGGGTGCCGTCCTCGCGCCAGGACACGATCCCCGAGGAGCCGTTGACGAGCACCGCCCGCCCCTGTGCGGCCGCGCCGGCGGACATTTGCGCACCGGCTGCGACCTTGGTGGCGCCGAGAGTGACGACTACGCCGGACGGGGTGTCGACGGTCAGTTTCACCTCGGGGTCGAGTACCCGCAGCAACCCCTCGAAGTCGCCGCGGCGAGCCGCCGCCAGAAACGCCTGGACCACTTCGCGCTGTTCCCGTCCGGCGCCTGTGCGCCGCTCGGTCGCCCGCACCTTCCTTCGGGCGCGGCTGGCGAGCATCTTGGTGGCAGCGGTGGACTTGCCGAGGATCTGGCCGATCTCCTCGAACGGCACCGCGAACAGGTCGTGCAGCACGAACGCCAGCCGCTCGCTCGGCCGGAGCGACTCCAGGACGACGAGCAACGCGAACCCGACCGAGTCGGCGAGCACCGCGTCGTCCTCGGGAACAGGACCGTCGTCGAGCGTCACCACGAGCTCGGACAGGCGGTCGTCGTAGAACGCCTCCGGGCGGGCCTGGCGGGACCGCAGGACATCAAGGCTGATCCGGCCGACCACCGTGGTCAGCCAGCCGACGAGGTTGTGGATGGTCGCCGCGTCCTGACGGGAAAGGCGTAGCCAGGCCTCCTGGACCACGTCCTCGGCGTCGGCGTGCGATCCGAGCATGCGGTAGGCGACCGCGCGCAGCCGGTCGCGCTGGGCCTCGAACGCCTCGGCCATCGGTTCCGCCGGGCTGGTGTCGGACATGTTGTTACCTTCCTCGGCTCTGCTCCGTCACGGGTGATGACGGGCCCGGAGGGGCTCAGGTAACCGATGAAGGAGCAACACCGATGGAAGCACGCATGACAGGCCCGGCCGATCCCGACGTGATCACAGCGATCCAGCACCTCTACAAGGCGATTCACGCCGGGGGCGTGGACAAGCACCTGCTGTCCCTGGTCCACCTGCGCACCAGCCAGATCAACGGCTGCAGCCCCTGCGTCTTCGCCACGGTCCAGTCGGCGAAGAAGGCCGGTGAGACGGAGGAGCGGCTGCACAACGTGGTCGCGTGGCGTGAGACGTCCTTCTACACCGAGGAGGAGCGGGCGGCACTCGCCCTGACCGAGGCCGCCACCCGGCTCCAGGACGGCGCACCGGGCGTGACCGACGAGATCTGGGACGCCGCCGCCGACCACTTCAGCGAGGAGCAACTGGGCGCGATCATCCTGGAGATCGCGACGACCAACTTCTTCAACCGGATCAACCGCACGATCCGAGAGCAGGCCGGCAAGACCTGGTGACCCGGGCGGGGCGTCGTCCGCCCGGGGACAGCGCCTCCCCTCACCCGAGGGTGACGCCCCACGGACCGAGATGCTGCGGGGCCCGTGCGCGCCGAGATGCTGCGGGGCCCGTGCGCGCCGGTCGTGGCACGCCTCTTGGCTGGGCACGGCCCATGCCCAACACTCGGGCCATGACGCAGCGTGCGGAGCTCGCCACCGTGATGGACCGACTGGCCGTCGACGAGCTGGTCACCGACTACGCGGTGGCCGTCGAGGACGGGGACTGGACGGCGTACCGGGAGCTGTTCACGCCGGACGGACGGGCGGACTACCGTTCCGCGGGCGGGATCGAGGGGCCCGCGGGGCAGGTCGCCCACTGGCTCGCGGAGAGTCTGCGGGGGTTCCCGGTGCGGCAGCACCTCGTCGTGAACCGCCGCCTCCGCTTCGGGGTCCTGGAACGCGACCGGGGTGACACCGCCCGGCTCCGGGCCGACTACGTCTCCACGTTGCGGCTCGCCGGCGACGGCTCCTCGGCCGCGCCCGACGTCGTCCGCGGCGGCCGGTACGACTTCGGCCTGCTGCGCACGGACGACGGCTGGCGGCTGCACGAGGTGGTCGTCCGGGAGCTGTGGCGCGGGCCGCGCGACGGGGACACGTCTTCCTGACGGGCAGGCGCCGGTCCGCAGCCGCGTCCCCTGCCCTCTCCCCTGCCCTCTCCCCTGCCCTCTCCGCCGCCGCGAGGCCATCTGGTCGGAGATCACCGCGGGCGCGCACACTGGAGCCATCCGCGGGTAGGGAGGTGCCGTATGAAGACGTTCGGTCTCTGGCTCACCTCCCCGTGGCGGCGGTCGGCCGTGGTGGCGCTGGCCGGCGCGCTGCCCGTGCCGGCGTTCCCGGCGCCGGCCCTGTGGTGGTGGGCGTTCCTCGCGCTGGTTCCCTGGATCCTGCTCGCGCGCTCGGCGCCGACGGGACGGCGGGCGGTGTACGACGGCTGGAGCGGCGGGTTCGGGTTCATGCTGGCCATGCACCTGTGGCTGCTGCCGTTCCTGCACGTGTTCACCCTGGTGATCGCCGCGCTGCTGGGCGCGCTGTGGGCGCCGTGGGGCTGGCTGGTGCGCCGGTTCCTGGCGGGGGCGCCCGCGCGGGGGCGGGTCGTCGCCGCGCTCGTCGTACTGCCCTCGGGCTGGCTGGCCGTGGAACTCGTCCGCTCCTGGGAGGGCCTCGGCGGGCCGTGGGGCATGCTCGGCGCGAGTCAGTGGCAGGTGGAGCCGGCGCTGCGGCTGGCGTCCGTCGGCGGGGTGTGGCTGCTCAGCTTCCTGGTGGTGGCCGTGAACGTGGCGCTCGCCGTGCTCGCCGCCGTCCCGGCGCACCGGGTGCCCGCCGTCGCGGGGCTGGTCGCCACCGCGGCCGCGGCCTGCGCCGCGTGGGTGTGGTCGCCGCGTCCGGAGGTGACAGGACAGGCCCGGATCGCCGTGGTGCAGCCGGGCGTCGTCGAGGGGCCCGAGCGCCGCTTCGACCGGGAGGAACAGCTGACCCGCCGGCTCGCCGGGCAGGACGTCGACCTGATCGTCTGGGGCGAGAGCGGTGTCGGGTACGACCTGGACGACCGGCCCGACCTGGCGCGGCGGCTGGCGGCACTGTCCCGGGCGACCGGCGCCGAGATCCTGGTCAACGTGGACGCCCGCCGCTCCGACCGGCCCGGCATCTACAAGAGCTCGATCCTGGTCGGACCGGACGGCGCGACCGGCGACCGGTACGACAAGATGCGCCTGGTGCCGTTCGGCGAGTACGTGCCGGCCCGTTCCCTGCTCGGCTGGGCGACCTCGGTCGGCAAGGCGGCCGGCGAGGACCGCCGGCGCGGCGGCGGGCAGGTCGTGATGGATGTCGGGGCCGGGCTGCGGATCGGGCCGATGGTGTGCTTCGAGACCGCGTTCCCCGACATGAGCCGGCGGCTCGCCGCGGACGGTACGGACGTGCTGGTCGCGCAGTCGTCGACGTCGACGTTCCAGCGGAGCTGGGCGCCCGCGCAGCATGCCTCGCTCGGCGCCCTGCGCGCCGCGGAGACGGGCCGGCCGTTCGTCCACGCGACGTTGACGGGCGTCTCCGCGGTGTACGACGCGGGCGGCCGGCGTCTGGGCCCGGCGCTGGGGACGGACGCGAGCGCCGCGGCCGTCCGCGAGGTGCCGCTCACCGGGGGCACCACCCCGTACGTCCGCTTCGGCGACTGGCCGGTCCGCGCGGCGCTGCTCGTCCTGGCGGCCGTGTGCCTGGCGGAGGGGGCGCGGGCGGTCAGGACGCGGCGGAGCGCTCCGCCACCGCCCGCACCACCCGCTCGCACAGTTCGTGCGTCGCCAGCGCGTCCCGGGCGCTGAGCACCTTGCCCGCGCGCACGGCGTCCAGGAAGGTCAGGACGGCCTGTTCGATGCCGCGCTGGCGGGCCACCGGCACCCAGTCGCCGCGCCGCCGCACGGTCGGCTGGCCCTTGTGGTCGACGACCTCGGCGAGGTTGACGACCTGCCGCTTGGTGTCCTGCCCGGACACCTCGAGGATCTCCTCGTTCGAGCCGCTGAGGCGGTTCATGACGCCGAGCGCGGTGAAGCCGTCCCCGGCGAGCTGGAGGACGACGTGGTGCAGCAGCCCGTCCACGACCCGGGCCCGCACCGTCACGTCATCCACCGGGCCCGGCGCGAGGAACCGCAGGGTGTCCACGACGTGGATGAAGTCGTCGAGGATCATCGTGCGGGGCTGTTCGGGCAGCCCTATCCGGTTCTTCTGCATGAGGATCAGCTCGCGCGGATGGTCGGCGCACTGCGCGTAGCCGGGGGCGTGGCGCCGGTTGAAGCCGACGGCGAGGCTCGTCCCGCGTTCCTCCGCGAGCGCCACGAGCCGCTCGGAGTCGGCGAGTTCGTACGCCAGCGGCTTGTCGACGTACGTGGGGACGCCTGCCTGGAGCAGCCGGGCGACGATCTCGGGGTGGACGTCGGTGGGGGCGTGCACGAACGCGGCGTCCAGGCCCTGGGCGAGCAGCGCGTCGAGGTCCCGGTGCCGCTGCCCGGCGGGCACCCGGAGTGTGTCGGCGACCCGGTCGAGGGTGGCCGGTGTGCGGGTGTGCAGGTGCAGTTCGAGGCCGGGCAGCGCGCCGAGCACCGGCAGGTACGCCTTGCGCGCGATGTCGCCGAGTCCGATGCAGCCGACCTTCACGGGTGCTCCTTCACTGCGGGTCCGCGCTGTGCCTGTCCACGTCCGTCTGGACGGCAGCATACGGGGACGGCGGCGGCCGCCAGTCGGCGATCCCGTCGAAGCCGCGCAGGAAGAGGGCGGGCCCGAACGCCGACAGCGCGGCCACCGCGGTGTCGCGTACGGCGACGGCGACGGGGTGGGAGGCCATGCTGAGCCGGGCCGTCCGCAGCGCCTGCCGGGTGACGGCCGTCGTACGGGGCAGCCGGGCGGCCGTGTAGGCGGGGAGGTCGGCGCAGTGGTGGGCGAGGACGATCGCGTCCTCGACCGCCTGGTTGCCGCCCTGGCCGAGGGAGGGCGGCATCGCGTGCGCGGCGTCGCCGACGAGGGCGACACGGCCGCGGTGGAAGGCGGGCAGCGGCTCGGCCAGGTGGTGGACGTCGTGCCGCAGGACGTCCTCGGGGCGGGTGGCGGCGAGGATGTCGGGGACGGGCCGGTGCCAGTCGCCATAGCGGCGCAGCAGTTCGGCCCGTTCGTCGGGCGCGCGCTCCCCGGCCGGGGCGGTGGCGGCGGCGTACGCGTACACCCGGCCGTCCTTGAGCGGATGGGACCCCCACAGGCGGCCCCGGCCCCAGGTCTCGTGGGAGGCGAACTCCGCGCCGGGCAGCGGGATCACGATCCGCCAGGTGGTGAAGCCGGTGTACACCGGGCCGGGGTGGCCGGGGAAGAGGGTCCGGCGTACGGCGGAGTGGATGCCGTCGGCGGCGACCACCAGGTCGGCCTCCAGTTCGCCGGTGGGCGTGGTCACACGGGCCGGGCGGCCGGTGCCGCCCGGGTCGGCGAGGGCGGCGGGCGTGCCGGTGCGGACGGCGCCGGGCGGGAGCAGGCCGGCGAGGATGTCCACGAGGGTGGACCGGTGCAGCAGGACCAGGGGGCCGCCGAAGCGGGCGGCCACCGCGTCCGCGCCGGTGCGGCAGAGCCAGCGGCCGCGCGGGGTGCGCAGGCCGCCGTCGCCCTGCCAGGCGGCGAGGTCGCGGACGCGGTCGCCGACACCGAGGACGTCGAGGGCGCGCAGGGCGTTGGGGGCCAGGGAGATGGCGGCGCCGACGGGGGCCAGGGACGGGGCCCGCTCCAGGACGGTGACCCGCAGGCCGCGCCGGTGCAGGGCCGCGGCCGCGGTGAGGCCGCCGATCCCGCCCCCGACGACGACCGCGTGCTGCGACTGTGCCATGGCTCCTCCTCGGGTCGGACAACCCCGCCCCACTACATCTGTAGTGAGGCCATGGGCGTGACGATACTACGGGTGTAGTGCTGGCGGTAGGTTGGTCCCATGCCCCTGCCGGCCTCCGCCTCCCCCGGTCCGCCCGCCTCCCCCGGTTCCCCCGCCGCCCCCGGCTCGTCCCCCTCCCCCGGTTCATCGACTTCCTCCGGCTCGTCGACTTCCTCCGGCTCGTCGACTTCCTCCGGCTCCCGTGCCGAACTGGTCGCCGACACCGCGCTCGCCCTGCTCGCCGAGCGGGGCATGCGCGGGCTGACGCACCGGGCGGTGGACGAGGCGGGTGGGCTGCCCCAGGGGTCCACCTCCAACCTCGCCCGCACCCGGCAGGCGCTGCTCGGGCTGGCCGTGCGGCGGCTCGCCGAGCGGGAGGCCCGGGTGCTGGCACTGGAGGAGATGCCGGATCCGCGCGGCGGCCCCGGCGCGCTGACCGAACCCCTGGCCCTGGCGGTGCACCGCTCCCTGGCCCACCACCGCGACCTGCTCGTCGCCCGCTACGAACTGGCCCTGGAGGCCACCCGCCGCCCCGAACTGCGGACCTTCTACGACACGGCCGGCGCCGCCTTCCGCGACCGGCTCACCGCCCTGCTCACCGCCGCGGGCTCTCCCGACCCGGCCCGGCACGTGCTGTCCCTGGTCGCCTGGGCGGACGGGCTGATGTTCTCCTGCGTGGCCGGTTCCTTCGGCGCGCGGACGCCGAGCCTGGACGAGGTACGGGCGGGGCTGCGGGAACTGCTCGACGGCATGCTCGGCGGCTGACGGCGGGCCCGTCGGCCGCCCGCCCGCCGGCTCCCCGGCAGACGACCGCGGAAAAGACGTGGTGGCCGCGGGGCCCGTTGGGAAACGATGCGGGCATGACGACACAGCGAAGCGAACCGGCGGGCGACGCCGACGAGCGCACCATGCTGGAGGGGTGGCTGGAGTACCACCGGCAGACCCTGGCGTGGAAGTGCGAGGGCCTCACCGACGCCCAGCTCCGCAGCGCCTCGGCGCCGCCGTCCGAGCTGTCCCTGATGGGGCTGGTGCGGCACATGGCGGAGGTGGAACGCGGCTGGTTCCGTGCGGTCCTCATGGGCGAGGACGCGGGGCCGATCTACTTCAGCGACGAGGACCCCGACGGGGAGTTCCACCTCACCGAGGCGGACACCTGGCGGGAGGCGCACACCACCTGGCAGGACGAGATCGGTGTCGCCCGGCGCAACGCGGCCGGACACGGGCTCGACGAGCCCTCCCGGGGCGTCCGCCGTTCCACGGGGGAGCCGTACAGCCTGCGCTGGATCTACACGCACATGATCGAGGAGTACGCCCGGCACAACGGCCACGCCGACCTGCTCCGCGAGCGCGTCGACGGCGTCACGGGGGACTGACACGACGTCAGCGCGGAAGGGCTGTCCTCCCCCTCAGGGGGCGGTGGATCACCCGTGTGGGCCACTGCCCGCCCGACCGCCGTGCCTGCACGGGCCGGACCCAGCAGAGTGGCGCGGGTGCATCGAACGACGTCGACCACCGCGACGCTCCTGGTGACCGTGGCCGTCTCGGCCCTGACCGGATGCGTGACCCTCCAGCACCCGCCGGCGCCGGGCCCGCCCGCGGCCCCCTCCTCACCGTCCGCGCCCACGACCGCGCCGCTGCCGACGCCGGACGGCCGGGCCGGCACCCGGGTCGTCCAGGCTCCCGCCCTGGAGGCGCTGGAGAGGGTGGGTACGCCGCGCGCGCCGGAACCGACCGCGCCGCCACGGGCGCGGCGGACCACCCCGCCGGCACCGGCCACGTCGGCCCCGGCCGCGCAGCCGCCGCCCCGCACCGCCCCGCAAGCGCGTCCCCGCACCGTCCCGCAGCAGCGCCCCCGCACCCGCCCGGCACGGCCGGAACCCGCGCGCCCGGCGTCACCGCGCGGGGAGATCCCCGACGTGCGGGAGGAGGTCGAGAGGAACACCGACGTCTGCGCTCTCGGCAGGCGGTACGGGGGCTGGCCTTCGGACAGCCCGCAGGCGGTGATCTGCGAGCAGGCGTACTGACGGCAGGGCGCTGGGTCGCGACCTGGGCCTGGCCTAGGCCCCGCCGGGGTGGCCGCAGCCGGGCTCCCCCAGCCGCAGTTCCATCCTGATGATGGCCGCCCGCACCCCGTCCCCGTAGCTGTCGTCGCCGAGCGCGCCGGCCGCTCCCCGCGCCCTGCGCACATGGGCGCGGGCGGCCTCGGAGCGGCCCAGCTTCACGTAGTCCGCCGCCAGGTTGAGCTGGAGCGAGGGGTACAGCGCCCGCACCTCGGGCGAGTCACCGTCCTCCTCGGCCGCCGTCAGGGCCCGCAGATCCCAGGCCAGCTCGTCGAACGGGTCGTCCTGGGTGTCGGCGAGGTAGTGGGCCAGTGTGCAGCGGTGCAGCGCGTCACCGTCCTCGCCGATCTCCGTCCACAGCTCGAGCAGGCGGCGCCGGGCCTCCTCGCGGTCTCCCCCGTGGTGCAGCATCACGACCTGCCCGATGCGCGTCAGCACGGCGTCGGGCGCCGTCTGCCCCTGTCGATCCACCACGGCGGCCTCCTTGCGTCGTTGCCACGACGCTAACCGGAGCCGGTGGCGATCCCGGTCAGGCTCCACCGGACCGGTCGCAGTCGAACCGGGCCGGTCGGAGTCGAACTGGGCCGGTCACGGTCGGAACAGGCCGGTCACGGTCGAACCGGGCCGGTCGGAGTCGGAACGGGCCGGCCCGGGAAGGGGCGGCCCAGGTTCGGGAGGGGGCAGCCCAGGTTCGAAGGACGTCAGCCCAGGTTCGGGATCGTCCAGTCGATCGGCTCGTGGCCCTGCCGGGCCACCGCCTCGTTGATCTGGGTGAACGGCCGGGAGCCGAAGAACTTCTTCGCGGACAGCGGGGAGGGGTGCGCGCCCTTGACCACCACGTGCCGCGTCTCGTCGATCAGGGGCAGCTTCTTCTGCGCGTAGTTGCCCCAGAGGACGAACACCGCCGGGTCGGGACGGTCGGCCACGGCCCGGATCACCGCGTCCGTGAACTTCTCCCAGCCCTTGCCCTTGTGCGAGTTCGCCTCGCCGGAGCGGACGGTGAGGACCGCGTTGAGCAGCAGCACGCCCTGCCGGGCCCACGGCATGAGGTAGCCGTTGTCGGGGACGGGCGTGCCCAGCTCCTCGTGCATCTCCTTGTAGATGTTGCGCAGCGACGGCGGGATCTTCACGCCGGGCCGCACCGAGAAGCACAGGCCGTGCCCCTGGCCCTCGCCGTGGTACGGGTCCTGGCCGAGGACCAGGACCTTCACCCGCTCGTACGGCGTCGCGTCGAGCGCGGCGAAGACCTCCTCGCGCGGAGGGTAGACGGGACCCTTCGCTCGCTCCTCCTCGACGAACTCCGTCAGCTCCTTGAAGTAGGGCTGCTGCAGCTCGTCGCCGAGGACCCCGCGCCAGGACTCGGGCAGCATGGCGATGTCGGTCACGTCAACGTCCTTCGTTGTGCGGTCACTTCCAGACCACAGAACCTACAGGCGACCACTGACAACGGGCACCGCGGTCCGTCCGGCGAACGCCTGGCACCGGGCTCCGCCGCCGACGGGCGCGCCGTCCGCGCCATCAGCCCGCCTTGCGGGACAGCTCCCACACCCTCACGATCGTCGACGGGTCCAGCGCCCGCTCCCCGCCGGAGATGTCCTCGTGGGCAGAACCGCAGCGCCACGCCGGGTGAAGCGGGGGCGGAGAAACGATGCGATCGCGTCGGAGGGCGACGACGTCGTCATCCCGGTGTGCGACAACCTGTGAGACGCACGCGACGGGCGCCGCCTCCGGTCGGGAAGCGGCGCCCTGGGGCCGTGCGGGGCCGTGCGGGGTGGGGCGGTCAGCCCACGCCGGCGTTGAGGAAGATGCCGCCGTCGACGACGAGCGTCTGGCCGGTGACCCAGTCGGACTGCTCGGAGGTCAGGAACGCGGCGGCGCCTCCGATGTCGGAGGGCGCGCCGAGCCGGCCCAGCGGGTAGGAGGCCGCGACCTCGGCCTCCCGGCCCTCGTACAGGGCCTGCGCGAACTTGGTCTTGATCACGGCGGGAGCGATCGCGTTGACCCGTACCCGCGGCGCGAACTCGTGCGCCAGCTGCTGGGTCAGGTTGATCATCGCGGCCTTGCTGACGCCGTACGCGCCGATGAAGGGCGAGGCCGACAGGCCCGCGACGGAGGCGATGTTGACGATGGCGCCGCCGTTGTCCTTCTGCCAGGCGTGCCAGGTCTTCTGGGCGAAGCCGAGGGCGGAGACCACGTTGGTCTCGAAGACCTTGCGGACCACGTCCAGGTCGAGGTCGGCGATGGGCCCGAAGACCGGGTTCGTGCCGGCGTTGTTGACCAGGTAGTCGATGCGGCCGAAGGCCTCCATCGTGCGGTCGACGACGGCGGCCTGGTGGTCCAGGTCGTGGGCCCGGCCGGCGACGCCGATGACGCGGTCGGCGCCGAGCTTCTCGACGGTCTCCTTGAGGGCGTCCTCGTTGCGGCCGGTGATGCAGAGCCGGTCGCCGCGGGCGAGGAGCGCTTCGGCGACGCCGAGGCCGATGCCGCGGCTGGCGCCCGTGATCAGGGCGACCTTGCCGGAGAGGGCGGGCAGTTCAGTCATGTCGGTGACCCCTGGTGAGCTAGTTGAGCGGTCCGCCGGCGACGTACAGCACCTGGCCGGAGACGAAGCCGGCGGCCTCGCCCGTGAAGAAGGCGATCGCGTTGGCGATGTCGTCGGGCTCGCCGACGCGCTGCACCGGGATCTGCGAGGCGGCCGCCTTCTGGAAGTCCTCGAAGCCCATGCCGACCCGCGCGGCGGTCGCGGCCGTCATGTCGGTGACGATGAAGCCGGGGGCGACGGCGTTGGCGGTGATGCCGAACTTGCCGAGCTCGATGGCGAGGGTCTTGGTGAAGCCCTGGAGACCGGCCTTGGCTGCCGAGTAGTTGGCCTGGCCCCGATTGCCGAGCGCGGAGGACGAGGAGAGGTTGACGATGCGGCCGAAGCCTGCGTCGACCATGTGCTTCTGGACGGCCTTGGTCATCAGGAACGAGCCGCGCAGGTGCACGTTCAGGACGGTGTCCCAGTCGGAGGCGCTCATCTTGAACAGCAGGTTGTCGCGGAGCACGCCCGCGTTGTTGACGAGGATCGTCGGGGCGCCGAGCTCCTCGGCCACGCGGGCGACGGCCGCCTCGACCTGGGCCTCGTCGGAGACGTCGGCGCCGACCGCGATCGCCCGGCCGCCCGCCGAGGTGATCTTCTCGACGGTGTCCTTGCAGGCGGCCTCGTCGAGGTCGACGACCGCGACCGCGCGGCCCTCGGCGGCCAGCCGTACGGCCGTGGCGGCGCCGATGCCGCGTGCCGCGCCCGTGACTACTGCGACCCGCTGCTCAGTGGTGGACATTGCTGCTTCTCCTCGCCCTTGGGGTGCGGCTCCACGCGACCGGCTCCATGGGTGACCGACCGCTTAGTACCTTCAGCAGACGTGACGCTAGAAGTCCTGGCACCCGGTGTCAACGGCGCACCGCGCGCGTGTGATCCATTACCTCACCAGCAGCGTGAGGAGCCGCTCCGTCTCGGCGGCCGCGTCGGTGGTGAGCCCGGTGTGCACGGGGCCGGGCTGGACGACGGCGGAGCGGGGCGCGATCAGCCAGCGGAAACGCCGGCCGGCGTCGTCGCCGGCCGCCTGACCGGCCGCGTCCCCGCCGCCGCACACCGTCTCCACCGCCCGCAGGGCGGCGCGGACGCCGGCCACGTCCGCGTGCGGGTCGAGGGCCAGCAGCCGTGCCTCGTCGAGATGCGTGCGGGCGCCCACGTAGGCCTGGGCCCGGCAGTAGACGAGCACGCCGGCGTTGATGCACTCGCCGCGCTCGACGCGGGGGACGACCCGCAGCAGGGCGTACTCGTAGACGTCCCGTTCGTTCGCCTCGCTGGCCCTGATGATGTGGCGGTCGTTCACTCGGCCCCCTTGATGCGTTCGTGGATGACGGCGGCGCGCGCCAGGAGGGGTGCCGCGTAGGCGCGGCGCAGCGCGTCCGGGGTGTCGAAGCCGGGCTCGTCGGCGAGCCAGACGTCCGGGATCTCGGCGGTGACCTCGGCGAGGAGGTCCGCGGTGACCAGGGGGGCCAGCTCGGCGGCCGCGGCGGCGGTGTCGGGCCGGAAGCGGGCGAGGGCGTGGTCGCCGGCGTCGTAGGGGCGGGCGGCGGAGGTCTCGGCGGAGGGCCAGTTGTGGTGCCAGATGAGGGTGGCGCCATGGTCGATGAGCCACAGGTCGCCGCCGTGCACGAGCAGGTTGGGGTTGCGCCAGGAGCGGTCGACGTTGTTCACCAGCGCGTCGAACCAGACGATCCGGCCGGCCTCCTCGGGGCTCACCGGGAAGGCGAGCGGGTCGAAGCCGAGGGCGCCGGAGAGGAAGTCCATGCCGAGGTTGGTGCCGCGGCTGGAGCGCAGCAGGTCCTGCACCTGCTGGTCGGGTTCGCCGAGCCCCAGCACCGGGTCGACCTCGACGGTGACCAGGCGGGGCATCCGCAGACCCAGCCGGCGGGCGAGTTCGCCGCAGACCACCTCGGCGACGAGCGTCTTGCGGCCCTGTCCGGCGCCGGTGAACTTCAGGACGTAGGTGGCGAGGTCGTCGGCCTCGACGAGCCCCGGCAGCGAGCCGCCCTCACGCAGGGGCGTGATGTAACGGGTCGCGACGACTTCCTTGAGCATCGCCCCAGGCTACTGGGGCCCGGATGCCGGGACCCGCCCGGCCGACAGCTCCGCGACAGCCGTGGCTTACGCCGCCCTCACCCCGGAGGGGCCACCATCTCGAACACCGTCCGGGCCTAACGAGCGACGGGCGGCCGTCGAACGACCGACGGGCGTGCGCCGGACGACCGACGGGCGTGCGCCGGACGACCGACGGGCGTGCGCCGGACGACCGCCGCGCGGCTTGAACACCGTGCGCAAACGGCCCGTACCTTCCCGCAGATCACCGAACCTCCCCGGAAGGGATTCCCCGCATGACCAGCGCATCGATCAAACCCGTTCCGACGCCCGCCCGCCGTACCGTCGTGGCGGCCGCCGGAGCCGCGGGGCTCGCCGTCGCGCTGACCGCGTGCGGCGGCTCCGACGACGACACGTCGGGTTCCTCGGCCTCGGCCGGCACCTCGGACTCCGCCGGATCGACCGGTTCGACGGGCGGCTCCGGGTCGGCGGACACCGGCGGCGCGGCGGCCGACGGCGCGCTCACGACCACCGCCGAGATCCCCGAGGGCGGTGGCAAGGTCTTCGACGCGCAGAAGGTGGTCGTCACCCAGCCGGCGGCGGGCGAGTTCAAGGCGTTCTCGGCGGTCTGCACCCACCAGGGGTGCGCGGTGAAGAGCATCGCGGACGGCGTCATCAACTGTCCGTGCCACAACAGCAACTTCTCGATCACGGACGGCAGCGTGCAGAGCGGTCCGGCGACGAAGCCGCTGCCCGAGGT
Source organism: Streptomyces sp. NPDC059895 (assembly GCF_042731035.1). Classification (NCBI taxonomy): domain Bacteria; kingdom Bacillati; phylum Actinomycetota; class Actinomycetes; order Kitasatosporales; family Streptomycetaceae; genus Streptomyces; species Streptomyces sp. NPDC059895. The sequence continues at coordinate 62,395 of NZ_JBHWKO010000041.1, read as the reverse complement.
GCAGATCACGGTCAGCGGGGACTCGATCACCCTCGCCTGACGCGTGCCCAGCCCCTCCGGCCAGGCCGGCCCTCGTCCTCGGCCGCGACCGCGGCGACCGCGGCGACCGGCACGGGAGTGCGGCGGATCATCGCGGGGGTGCGCTCCGGTGGCAACCCCGTACCGCTTGTCGGCATGACGTCGGAGAATCGCCCGAGGCACGACGTGGGAGAAGCGAAGCGAACAGGAGAGAGGGCCGGATGACCGTCACTCAGCGCCGGGGCCGGAAGATCATGATGACGCCGGGCGAGCTGGACTCGTTCCTGACCGCCCAGCGCACCTGCCGGGTCGCCACCGTCTCCGCCGACGGCGCCCCGCACGTCAGCGCCCTGTGGTTCCTGTGGGACGGCTCCGCGCTGTGGCTGTACTCGGTGGTGCGCAGCAAGCGGTGGGCGGACCTGCGGCGCGATCCGCGGGTCGCGGTCGTGGTCGACACGGGCGAGGAGTACGAGTCGCTGCGCGGCGTCGAGCTGTCCGGCACCGTGGAGTTCGTGGGCGAGATCCCACGCACCGGGGAACTGTGCGCCGAACTCGACGCGGTGGAGACGCTGTTCGCCCGCAAGAACTTCGGGCTGGACTCGATTCCGCACGACGGGCGGCACGCGTGGCTGCGGCTGCGGCCGGAGAAGACCGTGTCCTGGGACTTCCGCAAGCTGGCGGCCGGCGGATAGGCCGGCGGGCGGGAGCGGCCGGGAACGGGAACGGCCCTGGGCGGGAACGGCCGGGGACAGGAACGGCCGGGGACAGGAACGGCCGGGGACAGGAACGGCCGGGGACGGGAACGGGAAGGGAGACGGCGTCAGCCCGCGCCCACCGGTTCGGGCCCGTCAGCCAGCCTCTTCGCCGCCGACTTCAGCGCGCCGACCGCGGCCCGGATCGACGGACGGCGGTCGGCGTCGGCCCGCCACACGGCGTAGACGTGCCGGCGGACCCGCGGCCGGAGCGGGACGGTGACGACTCCCTCGGGCACCGGCCGTCGGCCGAGCAGGGGCGCGATGCACACCCCCAGACCGGCGGCGACCAGGGCCATCTGGGTGTGGGACTCGGCCGCCCGGTGGCCGACGATGGGCTCGACGCCGCGGGAGCGGAGCGTGAACATCAGCCACTCGTGGCAGAACTCGCCCTCGCCCCAGGTGATCCACTCGTCCTCGGCGAACTCCCCGAGGTCCACCTCCTCCCGTCCGGCGAGCGGGTGCCCGGCCGGCATCGCCACCTCGGCCGGGTCGTCGAGGAGGGGTGCCTTGACCAGGCCGTCCGGGACCGGCATCGGCTTGTTGTACCAGTCGAGGACGACCGCGAGGTCGAGGTCGCCGCGCACCACCCCGGCGACCCCGTTCTCCGGCTCCAGCTCGCACGAGCGCACCCGCAGCCCGGGGTGCTCCGCGCGCAGGCCGGCCAGCGCGGTGGGGAACAGGCCGCGCGCGGCGGTCGGGAAGGCCGACAGCCGCAGCTCGCCCACCACCTGCCCGCGGTGCGCCTCCAGGTCGGACTGCGCGAGTTCGACGTGCGACAGGATGCGTGCCGCGTGCTGGGCGAGCAGCCGTCCGGCGTCGGTCAGCCGCACCCCCCGCCCGTGCCGGGCCAGGAGCTGCTGCCCGACCTCCCGCTCCAGTTTGGCCAGCTGCTGCGAGACGGCCGACGTCGTGATGTGCAGCCCCGATGCGGCGGCGCTGACCGAGCCGTGCCGGGCGAGGGCATCGAGGGTGCGCAGGCGCTCCAGGTTCCACATGTAAGCAATGCTACGCAATACCGAGCGCGAAATCTCGATTGTGCTACGAGGTTCTGTCCCGCACGGTGGTCACCATGACCACCGCCGCCCCCGTCGCCCGCACCCGCGTCCCGGCCTCCCCCGCCCGCCCCCGTCGCACCCCGCACTGGCGTCTGCGTTTCGCCGCCCTGTCGCTGATCTGGGGTTTCAGCTTCCTGCTCATCAAGGTGGGCACGGACGGCTACGCGCCGTTCCAGGTGACGCTCGGCAGGCTGGTGTTCGGTACGGCGGTACTGGCGGCCGCGATGGCGGTGAAGCGGGAGCGGCTGCCGCGCGGGGCGCGCACCTGGGGGCATCTGACGGTCGCCGCCCTCCTCCTGAACGCGCTGCCGTTCTCCCTCTTCGCCTACGCGGAGCTGACGATCCCGTCCACGCTCGCCGGCATCTGCAACGCGACCTCGCCGCTGTGGGGCATGGCCCTGTCCCTGGTCGCCCTCTCCGAGGACCGGCCGACCCGGGTCAGGGTCGCGGGTCTGGGCCTGGGCTTCCTCGGCGTGCTCACGGTCCTCGGCGCCTGGCACGGCTTCGACGGGCTCGACGCCCGGGGCACCGCCCTCGCCCTGCTGGCCTCCCTCAGCTCCCCGATCGGCTGGATCTACGTCCGTCGCACCCTCGCCGGCACCGGCTCCTCGGCGCTGTCGATGACGGGAGCGCAACTGCTCCTGGCGACCGTCCAGCTGGCCGTCGTGACCCCCCTGTTCACCAGCTTCCCGACCCGCCTGCCGCTGCTCCCGCTGCTCGCCGTCGCCGCGCTGGGCGCCCTCGGCACGGGCCTGGCGGTCCTGATCCAGTACGGCCTGGTCACCGAGGTCGGCCCGACGACCGCCCAGATGGTCACGTACTTCATCCCGGTCATCGCCACGGCCGCGGGCGTCGCCCTCCTCGGCGAGTCGCTGAGCTGGTCGACGCCGGTGGGGGCGGTGATCGTGCTGGCAGGGGCGGCGCTGACGCAGGTGAGGGGGAAGTCGTAGGCCCGAGCCGGGCCGTCCCGGCCGGACGGCCCGGCTCGGACGACACCGCTCGACACGGCTCTGACGACACGGCTCGGGCCTACGACTCAGATGGCACGGCTCAGACGAGGCCGCGGCCCGGCACGGACCGCACGGACGACGCGACGGCGTCGGCCAGGGCTCGGGTCTCCCCCTCGCGCAGCGCCGAGACGGTGATCCGGATCGCGGGCGGTGAGCCGAGCCGGAACCGCGCCCCCGGCGCGACCGCCCACCCCGCGCTCAGCAGCCGCGCGACCGCTCCCGTCTCGTCCGGCACGGGCACCCACACGTTCATCCCGCTGCGCCCGCGCGCCTCGACGCCCCGCTCCGCCAGCGCCGCGAGCAACGCGTCGCGGCGGCCGCCGTACGACGCCGCGACCCTCCGCCCGTCGACCGCGCCGTCGGCCCACAGGCGCGCGACGGCCCGCTGGGTGATCCGGCTGACCCAGCCGGGCCCGAGTCGCTGCCGCCCCCGGACCCGGTCCAGGGTGAGGTCGTCCCCGGTGAGGACGGCGAGCCGCAGGTCGGGGCCGTACGCCTTGGCGGCCGAGCGTACGAACGCCCAGTGCCGGGTGGCCCCCGCGAGGACGTGCAGGGGCAGGTCGACGATCCGGTGACCGTGGTCGTCCTCGACGAGCAGGGTGTGCGGGTGCTCGCGCAGCACGCCGCGCAGGGCACGCGCGCGGGGGGCGCTCACCGCGGCGCCGGTCGGGTTCTGCGCCCGGTCGGTGACGATCAGGGCGCGCGCCCCGGCCCGCAGGGCGCGGTCCACGTCCTCGGGCAGCGGCCCGTCGTCGTCCAGGCCGACCGGGGTCGTGCGCAGTCCGAGCGCCGGTACGAGGTCGAGCAGCGATCCCCAGCCGGGGTCCTCGACGGCCACGGTGTCACCGGGCCTGAGGTGCGCGGCGAGGACGCGTTCGATGGCGTCCAGGGAGCCGGAGGTGACGGCCAGGGGCCCGGCCGGGACGCCGTCCGCGTCGAGTTCCGCCCGGGCCAGGCGCGTGAGTTCGGGCTCCACGGGCTCCTGTCCGTACAGGGCCGGCTCGCGGTCGCCCTGTGCGGCGGCCCAGGCGAAGGCCGGCGCCAGGGGGGGCAGGAGGGCGGGATCGGGGTTGCCGACAGCCGCGTCCCGCACCCCCTCCGGGACCTCCACCCGGATGAAGTCGCGCCCGGTGGTGGCCGGTTTCGACCGCACCCGGCTGCCGCGGCGTCCGTCGGTCTCGATCACCGCGCGCTCGCGCAGGGTGCGGTACGCGGCCGCGACGGTGTTGGGGTTCACCCCGAGGTGTTCCGCCAGCTCACGCATGGGGGGCAGGGGCTGCCCGGGACTCAGGTCGCCGGCCGCCACCGCGCGCTCGACGCTCGCGGAGATGTCGGCTGCGCGCCGACCTTTGATCGGATACTCTCCTAGCACAAAGTCAATTATGCACTAGTGCAATGGAGAGCGCCATGCAGGAGAGGATCGTGCGGGGGACCGCACAGCCGACGCCGCCCGCCGCCTACACCCCGACCGACCGCACGGTCCCCACCCGGTCCGCGCAGAAGGCCTCCTACGACAGGGCCCTCGTGCACGCGATACTCGACGAGGGGTACGTCTGCCATCTGGGGTTCGTCCGCGACGGCGCGCCGGTCGTGCTGCCGACGCTGTACGGCCGGGTCGGAGAGACGCTGTACGTCCACGGCTCGACGGGGTCCCGCCCGCTGCGGATGGCGGGACAGGCCGACCCGGGGCTGCCGGTGTGCCTGACCGTGACCCACGTCGACGGTCTCGTCCTGGCCCGCTCGGCGTTCCACCACTCGATCAACTACCGCTCCGTGGTGGTGCACGGCCTCGCGTACGACGTGACCGACCCGCAGGAGAAGCGGGCGGCGCTCGACGCCCTGGTCGACCAGGTCGTCCCCGGCCGGGCCGCCGACTCCCGGCCCGCCGACAAGAAGGAACTGGCGGCCACCGCGGTGATCCGCCTCGACCTGAACGAGGTCTCGGCCAAGACCCGCACCGGCGGGGTGAACGAGGAACCCGAGGACCTCGCGCTCCCCCACTGGGCGGGCGTGGTCCCCCTGCTCAAGGGCTACGGCGCTCCGCTCCCGGACGCCGACCTCGCGCCCGGCACGGCCGTCCCGGACTACCTCGCCGCACTGTGACCCCGGTCCACCGGCGGACGGCCGGCACCAGGACACGCACAGGTCCGGTACCGGTCCGGCAGTGATCGGGTGTGAGGCCCGGAGGGCCCGGAGGGCCCGGAGGGCCCGGCTCAGGCGGCCGGGGACGGTGGGACGCGGGCGCCCGAAGGCATGACCCGCCCCTCAGGCAGCCGTCCCGCGCGCGGACAGCTCCCGCTCGGGGCTGCCGCCCGCCACCGGCTGGGCGGTGCCCTTGGACGGCGTGGACGACTGGGCGATGAACGCGCCCAGCAGGACCACCGCGCCGCCCGCGATCTGCGGGGCCGAGAGGCGCTCACCGAGCAGGAACCAGGCCAGGACGGTGGCGATGACCGCCTCCAGGCAGGCCACCACCCCGGCGACCTGCGGAGAGAGCCGGCGCACGGAGACCACGCCGGTGACGTACGCGACGACCGTGGCGATCAGCACGATCCAGGCGAGCAGCAGCCAGGCCGGGACCTCGGTGCCGTCCATACGGGCGGAGTGGGCCAGTACGGACCAGTCCATGCTCCAGGGGCGGGCGACGACGGTGAGGACGGCGGCTCCGGTGAGGAGGCCGTACGCGATGACGCCGAGCGGGTCCGGGGCGCCGTCGCCGGAATCGCTGCCCTGGTCGGACAGGACGAAGTAGCCGACCTGGCAGCAGGCGGCGGCCAGCGCGAGGAGCAGTCCGAGGGCGTCGAAGCCGAGCCCCGACCAGATCTCGACGACACAGGCGAGCCCGCCTGCCGCGAGGACCACACCGAGCGCGGCGGCACGCGTCACGGGCCGCCGCTGCACGAACCGCACCCAGCCCAGCACCAGGGCGGGCGCGAGGTACTCGACGAGCAGCGCGACGCCGACGGGTATACGGGAGATGGCCGCGAAGTAGAAGGCCTGGACACCGGCCACGCCGAGCAGGCCGAACCCGGCGAGGAGAGCGGGCCGGCGGCGCAGCAGCACCCGGTGGCGCACGGCGAGCGGGAGCATCACCAGGGCCGCACCGGTCACCCGGAGCCACACCACGTGCAGCGGATCGAGGCCCGCCTCGATCAGCGGTTTCGCCGCCACCCCGGATCCGCCGAAGGCGATGGCCGACCCGATGGCCAGCGAGAGCCCGACGGCCCTTCCGTGGTTGCCCTGACTGCTCACAGACGTCTGCACCGGCACATGATGACAGGCGACGACATGAGCGTCATCCTTGTTGACACCTGTCTCAGCGGCTGGACGGGGAACCGGCGTCCGGGAGCCCTGCCCGCACCGCGCGGACGTCGACGCCGGCACGGCCCAGGACCTCGACGGCCCGGGCGCCGGGATCGGCGACGAGCGCCACCAGCAGGTCGACGCCACGGGCCGCCGTGCCGTCGGCGCGGCCGGCGGCGCGCACGCGCGCGTGCCGCAGCGCGGCGGCGGCGACGGGCGAGAAGCCCTCGGCGGCGGGGAGGTCCGGCGGGGCGCCGGGCTCCGCGGCGGCCGGCTCACCTGCCGACCCGACCGCCGGCCCCGCCCCCGGCCGGGTCACCGGCCCCACCGGCCCGTTCGCCGACCCCGCCACCGACCCGGTCACCGGCTCCACCACCGGCCCCGCCGCGGGGGCGTCGGAGTCGTCGTCGGCGGAGACGAGCGGCAGGGCTCCGGAGTCCTCGACCCCGCCCTGCCAGCGCAGGCCGTAGCCGATGCTGCGCTGGGCGAGGTAGCCGAGGAGCCGGGCGAGCCGGGGGCTGCCGTCGAACGCGGCGCGCACCTCGGGGTCGTGCTCCAGGAGGGAGTGCAGGAGGTGGGCCGTGTCGATCTGCCGGTCCCCGTCCCGGGCGGCGCGGCGGCGCGCGCCGGCGAGCGCCGCCGTCAGTTCGGCGCTGAGCCCGGCGTCGCCGTCCACGGCGCGGGCCGCCTCGTCGCCGCCCGGCTGCCGGGGGATCTCGCCGGACGAGGGCCCTGAGGTACGCATGTGCACATCCCCCACCCCATCAGCCCCGGCGTGGGACGTCATCAACGGAGGGGAGCATCTACGCATCCCACGCGGAGCGGACCCCGGGGTACGAAATCTCCTCCCCAGGGAGGATATTCGGCCGTTGTCCGCTCAGCGGGGCACGCTTCCTGCTGCACACTGCCGCCCGCGCCCCGCACTCCCGCCCCCGCCCCACGCTCCAAGCCCTACGGCCGCCCGGGCGGCGCCGTACGCGCGACGGGCGCCCCGCGGGGTGGTCCCGCGGGGCGCCCGTCTCACGGCGGGGAGGCCGTCAGTCCTCGTCGGCGAGGATCAGGTACAGCTTCTTGCGCGCGTCGTTGATGACGGCCAGCGCCTTCTCGCGCTGCTCCTTGCTGCCGGTCTTCCAGACCTGGCCGAAGGCCTCCATCAGGCCGAAGCCGGCCTGGCGGATCTCGCCGAGGGCCTCCCAGTCGACCCCGCGGGAGGCTTCCTCCCAGGGGGCGTCCGGGCCGTCCTCGGCCGCCGTACGGCCCGCGTCGGTGAGCGAGAACAGCTTCTTGCCACCCTCCGACTCACTGCTGATCAGGCCCTCGTCCTCCAGCAGCTGGAGCGTGGGGTACACCGAGCCGGGGCTCGGCTTCCACGCGCCGCCGCTGCGCTCGGCGATCTCCTGGATCATCTCGTAACCGTGCATGGGCCGTTCCTTGAGCAGGGCCAGGATCGAGGCCCGTACGTCACCGCGCCGCGCCCTTCCCCTGGGCCCTCCGCGCCCTCGGCCGCCCCAGGGCCCGGGGCCGAAGCCCGGCCCGAAGCCACCACCGGGACCACCGGGGCCGAACCCCGGACCACCCGGCCCGAAGGGGCCGAAGGCCGCCCGTCGCCCTTCGAAGTCCGGCCCGAGACCACCCCGGCCACGCCGGGAGGGGCCGCCCTGCCGATGTCCACGCTCGAATCCGTGGCTACGCATCGCCATCACTCCATTCATTCCATCGTTGATCTGTCGCGATGCGTCAACGATATATCGGAAGTGTTCGGATGGCAAGCCCCCGGCTTCTCGGATGACAATGACCTGTCTCAGCGAAGGTTGGGCCGATCTCAGGCAAGCTGCACTGATCGGTCTTCGTCTCAGCGAAGCTTGACGAACTGCTGGTTTGTCTCAGCGAAGATTGACCACTTCGGTCACGTCCGGTGATGAGTCCCGTAGACCGCCGAGCGCCAGGACCGTCATCACCACCGCGGCCCCCGCAGCGACACCGAAACCGCCGTGCGCACCGCCCGCGTCCACCACCCGCCCCGCGTCCACCACCCGCCCCGCGACCGCCGCGGCGCCCGCTATTCCCGCCGCGCTTGCCGAGTTGCCCCAGGTGAACGCCTGGGTGAGGACGGCGCGCGGGACCGACGACTCGGTGAGGACGGAGGTGAGGATCAGGAGGACCGGGACAGCGAGTCCGGTCAGGGCGAGGGTGGCGCCGACCGCGAGGGGCGCGTCGAGGAAGGTCAGCGGGAGGCTCGCGACGGTGAGGCAGGCGGCGGCTGCGGCCTGGTGGCGCCGGGGTGAGCCGCCGTGGCGCCATGCTCCGTAGGCCCAACCACCCACCAGGTTGGTGCAGTTGGAGGCAAAGTAGAGCAGTGCTGCCGCGTCTGGTGTGCCGCGTTCGACGGCATATGCGGTGACGGATACCTGCATCGCGCCGAAGAACACCCCGAGCGCGAGGCCGAGGGCGACCTGCCGCAGGAATGCGGAGCGGAGCAGGGCACGTCCGGCGTGCCGGCGTTCAGCGCGGCCGGTGAGGGGCGGCATGGTGCGGCGCTGGACGGCAAGGGCGAGCCCGCCGCCGACGACGAGAGCGGCGGCGAGCAGCACCCCGGCGCCCGGGTGGCCCGCCGCACCGAGGACGCTCACCAGGGCCGGGCCGGCCATGTAGGACACGCCGTTGGCGAGGGCCTCCAGGGCGAAGGCGGTGGGCAGCGCGGCAGCCCGTTCGCCGGACAGCAGGGCGGACCAGCGAGCGGCGGACAGGGCACCGAGCTGGGGCACCGTTGCCCCGACGAGCACTCCGGCGACGAGGTCCGGAACAGCGCCGGCGAGCAGCAGCGCCACGGCCCCGGCATGGGAGCCCAGCGCGCAGGGAAGCACCCGCGCCTGCCCGAACCGGTCGACAAGGCGCCCGATTTGAGGCCCGGCGACGGCGTCCGCGACAGCGAACCCGCCGGTGACGAGACCCGCGGCGGCATACGACCCGGTGCGTGCGTGCACCAGCCAGACGATGCCGATCCCCGTCATGGCGATGCCCAGACGCCCGACAGCTGCGGGAAGGAAGAAGGCCGCTGCACCCGAAGTGCGCAGCAGGGTGCGGTAGTTCGTCGAAGCCGAAGGCACGACGCATCCCTTTCGCCGCCCGGCGGGACGCGCCAACGGGGTCGTCGGCGTCCGGATGTGCCGACCCGTGGCTGCGCCTGAGGCCGTCCAGTTGGTGGCGTGGAGCGGGGACGCGCACCCCACGCCGACTCCATCACCGGGCAGATGTCATGCGGTAGTTGATGACCTCCTCAAGCGTAGAGGAACGGCGCGCAGAAACGAACACCCCCAGAAGCAAGGCGAACGGCTCTGCCTTGCCCTGACCAGCACAACTACGATCTCCTGGCCTGATCAGCGATCTCACTCAGGAAGAGCTACTCGCAAAGTGGATGGCGTCTCGGGCCAGCCTCGGGATAGCCGGTAGCACTTGCGTGAGCACCAGCGCCGATCTCTGCCGCCCGGGCGCTCAAATGGCTTCTGGCATTGTCCGCAGATCAGCGGGTTGAAGAAGGTGGCCGGGTCGTGGCCGTGGGATGCCCATGTGCGGCATCGGCGGCTGCACCAGCGGCGATGGGGGTCAGCCGGAGACTTTGCTGCCACCGGGGTTCCGCAGAACGCGCATGCTCTTGAGGGCAGGGGGAGCCCGTAGTCTTCGATCATCCAGTCCCAGCGGGTGATCTGTTGGCTGCACTTCTGCGAGCAGGTGCGTTCGGAGGTGGGCGGCAGGGGGCTCTCGCAGGCAGCGCAGATGTGGGGTTCGTCGTGGTCAGGGGCGTACTTCTGGCGAAGTCGACGTTCGATGTAGGCCGCTCGGCGGCAGGCGGAGGAACAGAGCCGGTGGCGTTGGCCGAACTGGATCTTCATGGGTTGCTTGCAGATCCGGCAGGGCTCCATGACCTCTCGTTTGAGGAATCGGCCAGAGCGGCATCGGGCGGAGCAGTAGCGGGGCAGGTTGCCGAACGAGCGGTGGAGCAGGAAGCCAGAGCCGCACTCCTTGCACTTCACTGTGTCGAGCGTCTTCCTAAGCAGTCCGGCGTCGCGGCCAGTGACGGCGGCGAGTCGTTCCCAGGATGGTCTGCCGCGGAATCCGGGCGGTCCGGCGAGGAAGCGACGCAGGTGGGCGGGCTCAAGGCAGTTGGCGCGGGCGAGACGGGCGATGAAGGCGTAGCAGCCTTCACCAGCGATCGGCCGGACCTGGAAGGGGAGCCTGGCGATCGACTCGCCGTTCGTGCTGGGCTGTGTCACGTGGCTTCCGCAGCGAGCCGTGCCGCTCGTCGACGTCGGGAGGCCCGCGTTTTGCAGACCGGTGAGCACGTCAGGCGTATTCTGCGGCTTTCTAGCTGGAGTGGACCATCACATTCGGAACAGGTTGTCGGCTGACCTGGGTAAGGGGCTCCGGGGAACGGGGCAGTGGTGAGTCCTGTGCGCTTCCGCGATGCCCAGTCGACGCAGCGCTTCGAGCACCAGCGTTTGCTGACGAGTTTTCCCAGGGGACTCCCGCATGTTTCACAAGCCTTGATCGTGAGCTTCTGCAGCTCGCGTCGCCGCTGCTCGTGGGCCAGTTGGCGACAGGTTCGTGAACAGTAACGGCGGTGGTGTTGCTCTGCGGGAACTTCGGCATTCTGGCCGCAGCCTGCGCAGACGATCAGACGATGCGTCAGGAGTTCGTCGGCTTGGTGGCGGATCCGTCGGCGGTAGCTCTTCGTTCGGCAGGCAGCAGAGCACGTCCGGCGTTCAGTCGCCGTGTCGTCCAGGGGCAGGGCGATGCCGCATTCCCTGCAACGGGAGTGTCCCAGGATGTTGCCGAGTTCGACTGGGTCACGCCCGGTGACGGCTCCCAGGCTTTGCCATAGCACGGGTCCGTGGTAGTCGGGCGGCTCTCGCAAGACCTTCCGAAGGTAGTACGTCTTGAGGAAGTTGGCCTCGGCGAGGCGCGCGACGAACCTGTCGCGGCCTTCGTCGGCGACGGGCCTGACCTGGAAGGGCAGGGGGACGAGCGCCTGGCCGACCCAGGCCCTGCTGGTCAACTCCTGTCCTCCCCTGTACTCATCCGGGCGGTTGCGGCGACGTCGAGGGGGACGTTCTCCAGGTCCTTCTTCGTGATCTTCTCGGTGCCGCTGAGGATCGCGTCGATCGCCGCTCCTCGGATCTGGTGCGAGAGCGCGCCGATCATCCCGCCGGTCCGGTCGTGGAGGAACCGGTCGAGACGGGCGAGCGTGCCCGGCGTGTGACGGCGTAGGAGCAACGTCTTCTCCAGCGCTTTGACCAGCGCCTTCCATTCGGCGTTGTAGGGGAAGGAATGGGAGGGGATCAGGGTGAAACGTCCGGCGATCTGAGCCCCGCGGGTGCCGGAGAGCAGGGTGCTGTGCTCGACGTCGATGCCCGCGTAGACGAATGTGGCCGGGATGCGTTCGGAGAAGTACTTGAGGGTGTCGGCGACTTCGGCTCCGGTGCGGCTGGTGAGTGAGATGTTGTGGATTTCGTCGACCAGGACCAGGCCGGTGCGGCCCTTGGTGCAGACCCCGACGACGGACTCGATGATGTCGGTGATGTTGAACTGGCGGGTCGTGGGCAGTCCGAGGAAGCGCGCGAACTCGGCAGCAATCATGCGGGGTGTCGCGGCTGGCGGAACGGTGATGTAGAGGACCGGGATGCGGTCGGGCGAGTTCGGGTGGCGGTCCCGGTCCTGGACCTCGTGGGCGAGGCCGAGCTGGGTGATCGCGATGGTTTTTCCGGTGCCCGCAGGCTCGGAGACCATCAGGCCGCGGCGGGCGCTGACAGCGTGCCGGTTCAGCAGGATCAGACGCCGACCGGTGGTGACGGTGTGGCGGACCGTGGACGTGGCCACCACTTGCAGGCGGGTGTGGTGGTCCAGACGGTCCTCGGTGTCGCGGGCGAGGTCGGCATCGCTCAGCGCCGCGTACTCGCGTTCGGACAGAAAGATCGGCGGAATCGGCGGATCTTACGCGAACTCGCACCAGCCCGGGCGCGTACTCAGGTGCCCGTCCGACTCGAAGGGCAGGACGTGCGGTGTGGTCATGAACGTCTCCAGGGGGCCTCGCGCGGGTCGAACAGGCCAAGCGGGATCACGTCGGCCATCGGCTCTTCGTCTTCCAGCTGTTCTTCCGCGGTGGGCTCGTCCGCGGCGACCGGGGACGGGTCGGGCGGCGGAGTGACCGCGGACGGAGCCGTGGCTCTGGTTCGTGCGGTCACCTGGCGGTCCCGCTTGGAGGGCTTGTCTTTCTTGCTCTTCTTGCCCTCGGCAGCCTGGGCAGGGCCGGCATGTGCGCGGGTCAGCAAGGCGGTCACGACCTCGGCGAGTTCTTCCTCGGTGGCCTTGGGCAGCTGGTGGCTGACGTGGTCCCAGGCGAGGTCGCCGAACGGGACCGGCACCCGGTTCAGGTATTTCCAGGTCGCCTGGACCCATTCGCCGTTTCCGCGGTGGTTGCGTACCCAGACTCGGGAGACGTCGTAGGGGTCGCGGTGGACCTCCCACAGCCCTCGCTTGGCGGCGACACTGGAGTGCTGCCGTCGCATCGGTCCGAGTTCCGGGGCGTCGTAGGTGCGGTTGTTGATCCGGATGCCGTAGGAGTTGACGGCCCGCCAGGCCGCGGGCAGAAGCTCGATGTAGTCCTGGCCACTCAGTGCGACCGGGACGTAGCCGCAGGACTCAACCAGTGCGGCGTACTTCTGGTTCGGCGTGAACAGCCGGCCCGGATGATCGGGGTCACGCAGCCCTTCGTGGGGACGGTTCTGCCACTTGGCGACAACCCACTCGTCGAGCAGTTCCTGCAACTCGGGCAGCGACCACAGGTTCTCCTTCTCCGGGTGCCGGCCACGGCGGTCGGTGTTGCGGCCGGTGTAGCCGGGGAGGAACTGCGCGAACATTGTGGCGACCGAGCCCAGCATTTTCTCGATGTGGCCCTTCTCGAAGGGCGAACCCTTGTGCGTGGGCTGGAAGTCAATCTCCAGGAACCGGCAGGAGGCCCGGAAGTTGTGCGAGATGAACACCTTCCCGTGATCGCAGACGATCATTTCCGGGACGATCACCGGCCTGGCGGCCGCGTGCTCCACGCGCTCATCCAACGTCAGCAGCCTGCGGTGCGGCAGCACGGAGCGGGACATCTTCAGCGCGTCGACCCAGCCCGGCCGCATCAACTCCGGCGTCACGGTCCTGGCCAGCAGCACGCTGGCATCGACCGACTTCGTCGACGGCCGCAGCACGAGCGCCGTCGGAGTCCGGGTAGCGACGTCGATCATGCCGGTGAGCTCAACCTTGCCGACGACCCCGTTGTCGAGGCGGACCATCACGTCGAGCGGGGTGGAGTCGATCTGCATGACCTCGCCCGGAGCGGTCACCGTCAGTTCCCCGAAGGGGGCGGCCGCCGTGTGAGCCTTCGACCGGCGCGTCACCGCCGAGCCCGTCGTGTGGGTGCCCGCCGTCAGCTTCTCCACCAGCCGGTAGAGAGTGGCCCTGGACGGCCACGGAGCCACCACCTGTCGTCCGTCCTCGACCTCGGACTCGGTCTCGGCCTGGGTGAGGATCTCCTTCGCTCTCCAGATGAGATAGGACGCGGTCCGGGTGGAGGTGTCGACGCCTTCCCTGATGGCCTGGCGCATCGCGTCCACCACCCGGGGATCCACCGCCCCGAACGCCGACCGTTTGCGGGCCGCTCGGCCATCGGCCAGCCCGGCAACCCCGTCCTTCAGGTAGCGGCGACGCAGCCGGGCGACCGTGCTGGCCGTCACCGGACGGCCAGACCGGGACAGTTCAGCCGCCTTGGCCTTCTCCCGCGCGGTCAGCGACGTGCCCGGCCCGTACTCCTCGCGCGGTTTCGTTCCGGGTTTCGCGTCCGGCGGCAGTCCGTGTACCACTTCCAGGATGTGGCCCTCCCACCACAGCGCCTGCTGCACGGCTGTCGCCGGGAGCGTCTCCAGAACGGACGATGCAGGCAACGGCATCCGCTCCGGGCGGAACAAGACCTCGAAGTCCTCCGCCTCGAACAACTCGATCAAAGCCACCACGCGGTGCGGAGTCTCGGCGTCCTCCAGGACCGCGGCCTGCGCGGTCACTTCGAGCACTCCCCGGACCTGCCCGTCGAACCGGACTCTCTCGCCGACAGCCAGAGTCGGCGGGCGCCTCAGCCTGCCCACCGATGGCACCCCTTCGTCCAGACCAGGCTCCCGGTCTCCAACAGCCCTCCCAACAGATCGGTCTCCAGCTTTCCCGACCACAGCAGGTGGAACAGCACGGGCAGAACCTGGATCCGGTCGCCCACCAGCTCGGCTCCCTCCCACAAGACCTTCGGCTCGCTGAATACCTCCAGGAGACGCTCGGCCACGGCCACCGGCCGACCGGCGCGTGCCCGGCGATACCGCGCCAGCCACCGGATGTTGGCCATGAGCACCGGATCCGGACAGCCGACCCACTCAAACTGCCAGCCCACCGCCTCGCAGGCCCGCTCGGTCGCCGCGAAGGCCTCTCGTGCCCGCCGATCCATGTCCTCGGCGGCACGGACGTCCACGACCCGGGCCTGCCCGGCGGCCAGCCGGACGAAGTAATCGGGAGCGTGGCGGCGCTGTCGCCTGCCGTCGTGCCAGTGCAGCCAGAAGGGCTGCGACGATATCGCCCTCACCTGCGGATCTCTGTCGAGCAGGATCAACCGGTCCCGCTCCAGCCACGACTCGTAGCCCACGTGATCCCGCGCGGTCACCGAGTAGTACCAGCCGGCGAAGCCCGGTGTGTCCTTCTCCCAACGGAAGGGCCGGACAGGTTCGACCGCCTCGAACGGAACCTGCCAACTCGCCCCCAGCGGGAGCCTGCGTCGCTCTCCGTCGCTGTGAAAGTCCAGCTCAAACGCTGCTAACGCCTCATCGCTGTACGCACGCGACAGCGCGTCCACCGCACCCCCAGCTCAGAAAGCCGAGCAGGTGCTCAACCTTCAGTGAGACTAACGGGCACCCGTTCACCTTCGCTGAGATTCACGGAATCTTCGATGAGACAGGACAGATGACAAGCCCCCCACATCTTCGCCGGATGACCAGCCCCAAGGACGTTCTGCCGCCTATCCACCCGCCCGCCCGGCACAGCCTTTGCATGATGATGCGCGACACTGCATACTCTTCCTATGTCCAAGGTCCTCACCTCCCTTCCCGCCGGCGAGCGCGTCGGCATCGCCTTCTCGGGCGGCCTCGACACGTCGGTCGCGGTCGCGTGGATGCGCGACAAGGGCGCCATTCCGTGCACTTACACCGCCGACATCGGCCAGTACGACGAGCCCGACATCGCCTCGGTGCCCGGCCGCGCGAAGACCTACGGCGCCGAGATCGCGCGCCTGGTCGACTGCCGCGCGGCGCTGGTCGAGGAGGGCCTGGCCGCGCTCGCCTGCGGGGCGTTCCACATCCGCTCGGGCGGGCGCGCCTACTTCAACACCACGCCGCTCGGCCGCGCCGTCACCGGCACGCTCCTGGTCCGGGCGATGCTCGAGGACAACGTCCAGATCTGGGGCGACGGCTCGACCTTCAAGGGCAACGACATCGAGCGGTTCTACCGGTACGGCCTGCTCGCCAACCCTCACCTGCGGATCTACAAGCCCTGGCTGGACGCGGACTTCGTGACCGAGCTGGGCGGCCGCAAGGAGATGTCGGAGTGGCTCCTCGCCCACGACCTGCCCTACCGCGACAGCACGGAGAAGGCGTACTCCACCGACGCCAACATCTGGGGTGCCACGCACGAGGCCAAGACCCTCGAGCACCTGGACACCAGCGTGGAGACCGTGGAGCCGATCATGGGCGTGCGGTTCTGGGACCCGTCGGTCGAGATCGCCACCGAGGACGTGACGATCGGCTTCGACCAGGGCCGCCCGGTCTCGATCAACGGCAAGGAGTTCGCCTCCGCCGTCGAGCTGGTGATGGAGGCCAACGCCATCGGCGGCCGCCACGGCATGGGCATGTCGGACCAGATCGAGAACCGGATCATCGAGGCCAAGAGCCGTGGCATCTACGAGGCGCCCGGCATGGCCCTGCTGCACGCGGCCTACGAGCGCCTGGTCAACGCGATCCACAACGAGGACACCCTCGCCCAGTACCACACCGAGGGACGGCGTCTGGGCCGGCTGATGTACGAGGGCCGGTGGCTGGACCCGCAGGCGCTGATGGTGCGCGAGTCGCTGCAGCGCTGGGTCGGCGCGGCCGTCACCGGCGAGGTGACGCTGCGGCTGCGGCGCGGTGAGGACTACTCGATCCTCGACACCACGGGCCCGGCGTTCAGCTACCACCCGGACAAGCTGTCGATGGAGCGTACCGAGGACTCGGCGTTCGGCCCGGTCGACCGGATCGGCCAGCTCACCATGCGCAACCTCGACATCGCCGACTCGCGCGCCAAGCTGGAGCAGTACGCCGGCCTCGGCCTGATCGGCACCGGCAGCCCCGCCATCGGCGCCGCTCAGGCGGCCGCGACCGGGCTGATCGGCACCATGCCGGAGATGCCGGAGGGCGGCGCCGAGGCCATCGCCTCGCGCGGCGAGGTCTCCGTCGACGACGAACTGCTGGACCGCGCCGCGATGGAGTTCGGCACGGACTGACCGGCGGCAGCGGCAGTGGCGGGGCCGGCTCGGCGCGACGGCGCCGAGCCGGCCTTTCCCGTTCCCGGTACCGTCGCGGAGCGCCCCGGTACCTGGTACCGCCACAGAACGCCCGACGCCCGGTACCGTCGCTGAACTCCCGGCGCCCGGTACCGTCGCTGAACTCCCGGCGCCCGGTACCGTCGCTGAGCTCCCGGCGCCGTCCTACGCCGCCTTGGGTACGAACGGACGCATCTCGTCCCCCTCCGGCTGCACCACGCCGTAGGTGCCCTCGGGGACCTCGATCCAGGCGCCGGGCAGGTTCCCCAGCGGCTCCGACACGATGAGCCGGGTCTCGTCGGACAGTTCCTGGAGGAAACCGACGTCGGGGTGGAGGCCGCGCAGGGTGTCCACCCGCGTGTTGTAGAAGAGCGAGCGGGAGGCCCGCTCGCTGGAGTAGCGGAACCCCCACAGCCGACGGCCGTCGGTGACGGCGAGCGTCATCTGCAGGGGGTACTCCACGCCGTGCTCATGGCCGACCCGTTCGACGAGGGCCGCCATCCGCGCGACGGCACCCGGCGGGTCCTGCTCCAGTCCGAACGTGAGCGCCAGGTAGAACATCATCTCCGAGTCGGTCGAGCCCTCGATGTCGAGGAAGAGGCTCGGATCGACGGCGAGGGCGAGGTCGCGGCGCATCCGGTGGAACTCGGCGATGGCACCGTTGTGCATCCACATCCAGCGGCCGTGGCGGAACGGATGGCAGTTGGTCTGCTGCACCGCCGATCCGGTCGAGGCCCGGATGTGGGCGAAGAACAGCGGCGAGCGGACGTGGCCGGCGATCTCCCGCAGGTTGTGGTTGCTCCAGGCGGGGCCGATGTCCCGGACCACTGCGGGGGTGTCCACGTGCGGCCCGTACCAGCCGACGCCGAACCCGTCGCCGTTCGTCGTCTCCACACCCATCCGGGCGTGCAGGCTCTGGTCGATGAGCGAGTGCTGCGGCCGGTAGAGGATGGCGTCGAGCAGGACGGGGGTGCCCGAGTAGGCGAGCCAACGGCACATGAGCCACCGCTTTCCCGGCCGCCGGCCCGCCGGCGGCCGATGTCTGCTGTACCGGGATGACGCACCCGGTGTACCGGGACGGCACCCGGCCGTCCCGGGATGCCACCCTGCCGGTCACCCGGCGGGCCGGCGACCCCCGGTGCCGACGGCCGGGGGCCGCTGCGGGGCCGGTTACGCCCGGCGTTCGTACCCGCCGCCCGAGCGGTCCCCGCGCGCCACGCACAGGGCCCAGATGACGAACCCGGAGAAGGCGATCATCACGACGGACCAGATCGGGTAGTACGGCAGGGAGAGGAAGTTGGCGATGATGATCAGTCCGGCGATGGCCACGCCCGCGACGCGTGCCCACAGGGCCCCCTGGAACAGTCCCAGGCTGACGATCACCGCGAGCGCGCCCAGGATCAGGTGGGTCCAGCCCCAGCCGGTCAGGTCGAACTGGAAGACGTAGTTGCGGGTGGCCACGAAGACGTCGTCCTCGGCGATGCCCATGATCCCCCGGAAGATCCCCAGTACCCCGGCCAGCATGAGGGTGACGGCGGCGAAGACGGTCAGGCCTTCCGCCCACGCGTACTTGGCCGACTCTGTCTGCGGGGTGTGTGTCCCTGTCATCCCGGTTCCTCGATTCGGTGTCGTTCGGTACTCAGCGGCCGGGGGCGGTCGGGACCGGACCCGGGCCTTCGGCGGGGCCGTGGCCACTCAGGACCAGTTGCTTGGCCCGGCGGAACTCCTCGTCCGTGATGTCTCCGCGGGCACGGATCTCGGACAGCCTGGCGAGTTCGTCGACGCTGCTGGGCCGGGCCGCGCCGCCTCGGGCGGTCTCCCTGACGTAGCTGTCGAAGGCCTCCTGGCGGGCCTGTGCCTGCGCGATCTCGCGACCGCCCATGTTCTTGCCGCGGGCGATCACGTAGACGAACACGCCCAGGAAGGGCAGGACGATGACGAACACCAGCCAGCCGGCCTTCGCCCAGCCGCTGAGGTGGTCGTCCCGGAAGATGTCCACGACGATTCGGAAGAGCAGGACGAACCACATGACCCACAGGAAGAACCAGAACATCGTCCAGAAGGCGCTCAACAGCGGAAAGTCGTACGCGAGGTACACGTCCTCACTCATCTTTCTCCTCCGTTCCGGACCCGGGCCGTCGTGCCGTGCCCAGCCGCTCCCAGGGTGCGCGCGGGACCCGGCGGGACGCCTCACCCGGGGCGGGTGAGCATTCCGTGACCTCCGGTGGGGCGCCGGAGGTCACACCGGGGGGCGTGGCTCACGGCTCCGGAACCGCCGTGTCCCGGCCGGGGGCCGCGGCGGCGAGCAGCGCCGCGACGATCAGCACCACGACCACCAGGACCAGGACCAGCACCACCACCGCGATCGTGGGGTGGTTCCACAGCACGAGCGCCAGGGCGCCCGCCCCGATCGTGACGCCGGTGACGCCCTTCCGGTGGGTGTCCAGCCACCGTCCCGCCCCACCCGTGCGCAGGCCCGCGCGGCCCAGCGCCCGCCCGCCGGCCGTGGTCCAGCGCCCGGCCGAGCCGCGCACCCAGCGGGCCGCGCGCCCGGGACCGTACAGGTAGGCGGCCAGGGCGACGATCAGGGAGACGACCAGGAGGGTGCGCGTGCTGTCGCGCAGGAAGCGGAGGAAGGTGTCGAAGATCGCCGCGGCGGCGTCGGGCGGCAGGGCGGAAGGGGGAACGTCGTTCAGGTAGACCCGCCGCACCACGGCCAGTGCCACGAGCAGCAGCACCATCATGGCTCCGACGCCCAGCGCGGTGATCAGCAGCATCACCCGGTGTCCCGGAGCGGTCCCGACGGCGAGGGCGGCGAGCGCGACGGTCAGCACGGGCAGCCAGACGCCGACCACGTCCAGCAGCCGCAGCGCGTCCTGCGCCTTGCCGAGTTCCTCGGTGCGGAAGAGCGTGATCGTGCGGTCGGTGTCGGGGATGGCGGCCGCCTTCTCGAAGCCCTGGTCGACGAGGCGCTGGCGCACGTCGTCCACCACGGCGCCGAGGTTGAGCTGAACGGCGTCCCCCGAGGCGCGCAGCACCCCCTGCTGATCCCCGGTGAGCATGTCGAGCACGGCGGCGTGGGCCTGCCGGTTGGCGCGCTCCCAGACCTGTTCGAAGACGTCGCTGCTGATCACGCGCTCGACGTTGCGGCGGACGACCGTTTCGACCGCGGAGCGCAGCGGGCCGGTGAGGGCATCGGCGCCCGCCACCACCCGGGGCGGCGCACCGGCGTCCGCCAGCACCTTCGTCAGGGCGTCCGTCACCGCCTGGACGTCCACGTTGTCGACCACGCGGTCGGTCAGCTTGTCGGTCACGGCCTCCTGGACCGCCGGATCCGACGCCAACGGCGCGACGGTCTGCACATAGCGGTCGGTGTCGGTGACGGTGTCCTGCACCCAGGCGGCCACCACGGCCGCGGGGGCGAGCAGCAGGGTCACCACCAGCAGGACCGCGGCGCCCGCCGTGCGCAGGCGCCGGTGGTGCGCTCCCTCCGCCCGGCGCAGCCGTTCGTACTCCGCGCGTTCCTCGGCGGTCAGGGCGTGGCCGCCGCCTGGGCCGTTACCGGCGTGGGACGGTCCTGAGGTGGGGCCCGAGACCATGGTTCCTCCTTGATGGTGTGTGCCACGCCTCGGTCTCAGCCGGCCTCGTCCGGACCGCCCCGCCCGCCGACGCCGCCCCGCCCGCCGACGCCGGCCCGGCGCAGCGCGGCCCGCCAGGCGAGGGCGACGGCCGCCTCGGCCAGCCCGAGCAGGACGAGCCACAGCCCGAGCAGCCGGGTCAGCGCCCGGGCCGACTCCGTGGGCAGGGCGAGCACCACGATCCCCGCGACGACGGCGAGCGCCGCGGCGCCGAGGACGACGCCCCGGTGGGGCATGTCCTTGGCCGCGAGGGCCGTGTGGAGGGTGAGGATGCCCGAGACCAGCCAGACGGCCCCGACGATCAGTGAGAGCGCGGTGACGGTCTGCAACGGGTTGCGCAGGCACAGCACGCCGGCGAGCACGTAGAGCACGGCCACGAGGAGGCTGGGCAGCCGTTCGCCGTGGTCGCCGCGGGCGAAGGAGTCGACGAACCGGAAGAGCCCGGCCACCAGCAGGTACAGGCCGACGAGGACGGCGAGCACGTGCAGGGTCGCGTCGGGCCAGACCAGGACGAGCACACCCGGGACGAGCGTGGCGAAGGCCGCACCGAGGATCCACGTCCACGAGCGCCCGAGCGCGGCCAGCACGTCGGCCGGGACGGGGGTGGTGGACGTGGCGGCGGATGCGAAGGGGTCGGCCGGGTCGGCCCGCCGAGCGCGCTCCCGCCCGGAGGCCGCCCCGCCGGAGGGGTGTTCCGGTCCGGTGGGCGGTACCGGACCACGCGACATGGTCATGGCTCCTCCTCGCGTGATCGAGCGGGCCGCTCCCGGACCGCCGGCGGGGCGGTGTGTGGTGACCCCACCGGGCCAGCGTCCCGCCGGCCCGGGGCCGCCGGGTCACCCGCCGCGGGTGATCCGTGTGCGGCGCGGAGACGGTGAGGTGGGTGCGCGAAGCGGCACTCCGGCCTGCGGCACGACCCCGAGGAGCCCCCGGCTCGGGCGACGGGACACGGATCGGCCGGGCGACGGGACGCGGATCGGCCGAGGGGAACCCGGCGGGGGAACCCGGCGGGGGAACCCGGCAGGGGAACCCGGCGGGGGAACCCGGCGGGGGAACCCGGCAGGGAAACCCGGCTGTCACGGGCGCGCTCCGGGGTATGCCGAGGACGCCGTCCAGGAAGTGGGAGTGGGAGCCATGGTCGTACCGATTGCGTTCACGCCCTCCCTGTCACCGGCCGAGCGAGCGGCGTACGGCCGGAAGGCCCGCGCCCGGGCGCCGCGGTCCTGCCACGGCTGGTTCGAGGCGGCGGCGGGACGCACCGACCCGGTGGACGTCCTGGAGCGTCAGTCCGCCACCCGCCTGCCGGAGATGGTGCCGGTCCGTTACGCCCGCATGCTCGAGTCCCCGTTCCGCTTCTACCGGGGCGCGGCCGCGATCATGGCCGCGGACCTGGGGCCCGCGCCGAGCACCGGCCTGACCGTGCAGCTCTGCGGTGACGCCCATCTGCTCAACTTCCGCCTGCTGGCCTCGCCCGAACGCCATCTCGTCTTCGACGTCAACGACTTCGACGAGACCCTGGCCGGTCCCTTCGAGTGGGACGTCAAACGGCTGGCGGCCAGCTTCGTGATCGCCGGCCGGGCCAACGGCTTCTCCGCCGGTGAACAGGACGACGTGGTCCGCACAGGCGTACGGGCCTATCGGCAGCGCATGCGGGATTTCGCCGGGATGCGCACCCTGGACGTCTGGTACGCCCAGGACGACGCCGACCGGATACGGGAGCTGCTGGCCTCCTCGATGGACCGGAAGGCCCGGCGCCGGACGGCACAGGCCACGGCGCACGCCCGGACCCGCACCCATCTCCAGGCCTTCGAGAAGCTCACCCGGGGCACGGCCGAGGGACGGCGCATCGCACCGGACCCGCCGCTGATCGTCCCGCTCCGGGACCTGACGACCGACCCCGGCGAGGAGGAGAAGGACCTCCACGACGTCTTCGACGGGTACGCGCGGAGCCTGTCGTCCGAGCGGCGCCATCTGCTGCGCCACTACCGCCTGGCCGACGTCGCCCGCAAGGTGGTGGGCGTCGGCAGCGTCGGCACACGCTGCTGGATCCTGCTCCTGCTGGGCCGGGACGACGACGATCCCCTGCTGCTCCAGGCCAAGGAGGCGCAGGAGTCGGTCCTCGCCCCGCACACCGGCGGCGACCGCTACGACAACCAGGGCCGCCGTGTGGTGACCGGCCAGCGGCTGATCCAGACGACCAGCGACATCTTCCTGGGCTGGACGCACGCCGTGGGCCTCGACGGGCGCGAACGGGACTTCTACGTACGCCAGTTGTGGGACTGGAAGGGCATCGCCCGGCCGGACACCATGGACCCGGCGCTGCTGCGCCTGTTCGCACGGCAGTGCGGGGCGTGTCTGGCACGGGCCCACGCCCGGTCCGGCGACCCGGTCGCCATCGCCGCCTATCTCGGCGGCGGCGACCGCTTCGACCGCGCGCTCACCGGTTTCGCCCAGTCCTACGCCGACCAGAACGACCGGGACTTCAAGGCGTTGGACGCCGCCGCCCGCTCGGGCCGGGTCCGGGCGGAGAGCCACTGAGCCGCGCACCGGAGGCACCGGAAGCACCGGAGGCACCGGAAGCACCGGAGGCACTGGAAGCACCGGAAGCACTGGAAGCACCGGAAGACCCCGCCCCCCGCCGCCGTACCTCCCGCACCTCGGGTCACTCCGGCAACTGCCGCATCTCCAGCACCCGAAGCCCCAGGGACTGGCAGCGGGCCAGCAGCCCGTAGAGGTGCGCCTCGTCGACGACGTACCCGAACAGGACCGTCTGACCGGACATCACCACGTGGTCCAGCTCCGGGAAGGCCCTGGTCAGCGTCTCCGACAGCAATCCGTCGACGCGGATCTCGTAGCGCATCACCTGTTCTCCCCCGGGCGGCCCGGGGTGGGCGGGTCGCCCTTTTCCCCGCGTTCGTCGCCCTGCCCTGTGATGGTCCGCCCCGGCGGCCTCCGGGGCCTCACCCCGGGCAGGTGATACGCGGCCCGGCGCGGTGCGCGGCCCGTCCGTTCCTCAGTGCTTCAGGAAGATCTTGAACGCGATGATCAGAAGACCGAGCACCAGGTTGACCGACGCGGTGACGGCCGTCAGACGCCGTGAGGCCCCGGCACGTCGTGCCGCGGCCACCGACCACCCCACCTGCCCGGCCACGGCGACGGCGAGGGCCAGCCAGAGGGCACCCTGGAGGTCGAGACCCAGCAGGGGGCTGACGGCCACGGCGACGGCCGGCGGGACGGCGGCCTTGACGATCGGCCACTCGTCACGGCACGCCTTCAGCACGTCCGGGCGGTCCGGGCTCCCCTGCGCCAGCCGGGCCCCGAAGAGGTGCGCGTGCACATGCGCGATCCAGAACGCCACCCCGGTGAGCAGCAACAGCAGCACCAGTTCGAGGCGTGGGTACGAGCCGAGCGTCCCGGCGCCGACGACCACGGAGGCCGCGAGCATCGATCCGTAGACGCCGCCGGTGTAGTCGGCGTGGGCCCGCCGCTCGGCGCCGCGGGCCCGGTCGGCCTTCCCCCGCCCGGCCGTGGACATCACCTCCTCCTCCGGTCCCGGTCCGCCGTCGGCCCGCCCTCCGGCCGGGTGCCGGCCCGTTCGGCGCGCTCGGCCCGTGACGACGGCAGATGCGAGGTGACGAGGAAACTGGCGAGAGCGACGCCTCCGGCGGCGAGCACCGCGGCCTTCAGGCCGTCGAGCTGCGCCTCGGCGTAGGAGTCCACGAGGGCGTCGACGTCGGACGGGGGGAGCCCGGCGCGTTCGGCGGCCGAGCGGACCTGCTCCGTGGGGACGAAGGTGATCCCCGCTTCGAGGGCGACCCCGGTCTGGCGGCGGGCTTCCTGCGACAGCCGCGGATCGTCCTCCACCTGAGAGGTGAAGGCGTGGGCCAGGGCACCGACGAGTATCGACCCCATGAGCGCGGTGCCCAGCGCGGAGCCGAGGTTCTGGGCCGTGAACTGCAGCCCGCCGACCTCGCTGCGTTCCTCCTCGCCCGCGCTGGACTGGACGACGTTGCCCAGCTGCGAGGCGAGCAGCCCCATGCCGACGCCGAGCACTGCCATCGCTCCGGCGAACTGCGCGTCGTCGATGGCCGGGTCGAGCGTGGCCAGCAGCCACACGATGGCCGCGGCGAGGGTCGCCAGGGCGAGCCGGACCACCCGGCGCGGTCCGGCGAGCCGTCCGAGCCGGGCCGCGCCGAGCGAGGTCACGAGCATGGTGACGGACACCGGCAGCAGCCGCAGCCCCGTCTCGAAGGCGTCGAACCCCTGGACCACCTGGAGGTACAGGGGAATGGTGAAGAACAGTCCGAGCAGGATGAGGTTCTGGCTCAGCAGGGTCATCAGGCCCGAGCGCAGGGCCGGCCGGTGCAGCAGGGACAGGTGCACGAGCGGGTCGGCCTCCCGGGCGTCGCGGTGCCGCTCCCAGCGCCCGAAGAGGGCCAGGACGGCCACGCCCGCGCCGACGACGAACAGGGTGGGCGCGAAGCCCAGGACGGTGAAGGGCGGATTGCGGGGCTGCACCCAGCCCCAGGTGCTGCTCTGCAGCACCCCGAGCACGCCGAGCGCGAGACCGGCCGCGCTGAGCGCGGCGCCCACACCGTCCAGCCGCGGGTGGGGTCCCGTCCGGGGGGCCTCGGTGATCACCCGGCGGAAGCACAGGACGGCCAGCACGACCACGACCTCGCCGGCGAAGACCAGCCGCCAGGTGAGATACGTCGTGACCCAGCCGCCCAGCAGCGGTCCGACGGCGATCCCGGCGCCGGCCAGACCGCCGATGACACCGTAGGCGACGGCCCTGTCCCGTCCCCGGTAGGACTCCGCGACCAGCGCCGCCATGGACGGCAGCACCATCGCGGCACCGAGTCCCTCGATGACCGACCAGCCCAGCGCGAGGACCCACAGCGTCGGAGCGACGGCGGTCAGCGCCGAGCCCGTGGCGTACACGACGAGACCGAGGAGGAAGAGGCGCCGCCGGCCGAGGATGTCCCCGCACCGCCCTCCGATGATCATGAACGCTGCCATGACCAGGGCGTACAGGGTGATGACGGCCTGGATGGCGGTCACCTCGGTGTCGAAGTCCTCGACCAGCTGGCTGATGGAGACGTTCATGACGGAGGTGTCGAGCACCATCAGGAACTGGGCGGTGCCCAGGACGGCGAGCGCCCTCCACTGGGTCACGGTGTCCACCTCGCCCGCATCGGCCCGCGACACCGGCGGTGCCGGCCGGGCGGCGGCCGGCCGACGACCCGCCGCCATCCCCATCGCAAGGGAAGGACCACGGTCCGCGCCTCACCCGCCGCGGGGGATCCGCGCCTGCCGTGCCCGTCGACGGGCCGGGCGCGCGTCGGGGCGTCCTCCCTCACAGCAGACCCAGCTCGCGGGCGCGGCGCACCGCCTCGTTGCGGCGGTTCACCGCCAGCTTCCGGTAGGCGCTCTTGAGGTGGGTCTTGACCGTGTTCACGGACACGTACAGGTCGGCGGCGATCTCCTCCGTCGACATCATCTCGGCCAGCCGCCGCAGCACGTCGCACTCGCGTCCGCTCAGCTCCTCGACGACCGGCGGCCGCTCCTCGGACCGCGCCGGCGCGCCGTCGTGCGGGGCGGGGCCGGGAGTGAGCCAGCCCGCGGCGAGCGTGCGCGGCTGCGGCGCGGCGAGGACGGGCCGGATCCAGGGCCCGGCTTCGAGGAACGGACGGCGCAGCAGTTCGTGGCGTGCCTCCCGCAGGGCCTGGACGACGAGGCCGCGCGAGGCGGCGGCGTCCCCCGCCGCGTCCGCGGCCTGTGCCCGCACCAGGGTGGCCCGTACGGTCACCGCGGGTCCCGGACGGTCCTCGGGCCGGATGCGGTCGAGCAGGTCCAGCGCGGCCGCGGGCCGGCCGGCGGCGAGCTGGGCGCGTGCGGCCTCCACGGCGCACACCGCCTGTTCGTGGGAGACCTCCTCCAGCAGTCCGGCGGCCGCCCGCGGCCGGCCCTCGGCCAGGTGCGCGGCCGCGACGACGAGCGCCGTGTGCCCCCGCGCCCAGGGTGAGGGCACGTCGGCCCGGACGGAGGACTGCACCGCCTCGAGCGCGGCCCGGACGTCGCCGCGGGCCAGGTGCAGACGCGCGGTGGCGACGGCACGGCCCGCCGCGGTCACGGGGTCGGCCGGGACCGGTCCCGCGTCGGCCTCGGCGTGGAGGAGGGCCTGGGCCGCCCGGCCGAGCTCGTTGCGGTCCACGGCGACGGCGGCCAGGACCAGCTGCTCGACGCCGGTGGCGGACGGCTGGGGCAGGCCGAACCGCTCCGTCTCGGTCAGCGCGGCCCGGGCCCCGCGCTCCGCCCGCCCGGTCCAGCCGTCGAGGTAGTCGATCAGGGCCAGGCGGCTCAGGGAGTCCTCGCGCGGGAGCGCCGTGGAGTCCCCGCCGGGGCAGTCGGCCACGGTGGACAGGGCGGCCCGCGCCTCCTCGAAGCGCCCGGCCCACAGCCGTGCCGAGCCCAGGTGGGTCAGCAGCAGGGCGAGGAGTTCCGGATGCCGCTCCAGAAGGTGGGCGGGAACCTGCTCCCGCAGCCGGCCGGCCGCCGCCGACGCCGTCTCCGCCAGGCCCGGCGAGCCGGTCAGCCGGGCGGCGAGGGCTTGCAGCAGGGCGCAGCTCAGCCGGGCCGCCGCCAGCTCGGGCGCGTCCGCCGCCGCGCAGTCCTCCGCCAGGCCGCGCTCGGCGTGACGCAGGTGGGCCAGGCCGTGGTCGAGGTCGTTCGCGGACAGCTCACGGGCCGCGCGGACGAGGTCGGCGGCCGGGCTCCCCGCCTCGGGGGACATCCGGGAGAACAGCGCGGCCAGGTCGTCGGAGCGCAGCCCCGTGAAGAGCTGGCCGAGGGCGAGGTCGCCGACCAGGGCCCCGGCGGTGAACTCCCAGTCGCCCGCGGCCGCGCCGTGGCCGAGTGCCTCGGTGAGGGAGCCGGACGCGCGCAGCCATCGCGCGGCCCGTCGGTGGAGTTCGGGTTCCAGGCCGGGTGAGCGCACCCGCAGATGGGCCCGGAGGATCTCCGCGAACAGCGGGTGCAGGCGGTACCGGGCGTGACCGAGGTGCTCGACGAACGCGTTCTCCCGCTCCAGCCGGGCCAGGACCGGCCCGGCGTCGGTGCGTTCCGTCAGCGCGTCCGCCAGCCCGGCGCAGAAGCGTTCCAGCACGGAGACCCGCAGCAGCAGGTCCCGGGTCCCGGGCGGCTGCCGGTCGAGCACCTCCGCCAGCAGGAAGTCGGCGACGGCGGTCCGGTCGGCCTCGAACTCCTTCAGGTACAGCTGCGGATCCGGGCTCTCGCCGGCCGCGAGGGCGCACAGCCGCAGTCCGGCGGCCCAGCCCCGGGTGCGGTCGACGAGCCCGCGCACCGCGTCCACCGGCAGGCTCAGCCCGTGCAGCTCCAGGAGCCGGGCCGCTTCCTCGGGCGTGAAGGCCAGCTCCGCGCCCCTGATCTCCGTCAGCTCTCCGGCGGCCCGGTAGCGGTGCAGCGGCAGCAGGGGTTCGGTGCGGGTGACGAGGATCAGCCGCATGCCGGGCCCGGCGTGGTGCAGGACGAACGCGAGCTGCTCGGCGATCTCCGGGTCGGTCACCCGGTCGTACTCGTCGACGACCACCGTCACGGGCCGCTCGCGCGCGCTCAGCTCGACGGCCAGCCGGGAGAGCAGTCCGGGTGCGACACGGCCGGCGTCGGCGGGGCGCCCGACTCCGGCGGAGAGGGGCACACCGGCGACCTCCAGGGCACGGAGCAGGTACGCCCAGAACATGCCGGGGCCCAGCCCGTCGGTGTCGGTGGTGAGCCAGGCGAGGGGCCGGGGGTTCCGGCGCGCGGCCCAGTCGGCGACCAGAAGCGTCTTGCCCGCGCCGGCCGAGCCGTTGACCATGGTGAACGGTGTCCGGAGAGCCTGGTCGAGGTGGGTGACCAGGCGCCCGCGCGGGAGGAACGTGACGGGACGCGCCGGTACGGCGAACCGCGTCCGCAGGAACGGGTCTCCGTGCGGGTCGGCCTGCGGCGCCTCGGGAGAGGGGCCGGTCTCCTCGAACCCAGCCATGGCGTTCACCACCACTGGTCGTCAGGTCAGGGGTACCGCTCCCTCTCAGCATCGCAGTGATCCGCCGGGGGCGCCCCGCGAGGCACCGGACCACCGCACACAGCCCGGGCCCACCCGCCACCGAGGGCACACCCGACCGCGCCACGCCACCGGCCGTGCGGCGCTGTGGGCCTGCTGTCCCGCGCCACGCCACCCGCCGTGCGGCACCGGGGCCTGCCGAACCGCGCCACACCACCCGCCGTGCGGCACCGGGGCCTGCCGGACCGCGCCACGCCACCGGCCGTGCGGCGCTGTGGGCCTGCCGGACCGCGCCACACCACCCGCCGCACACCGACCGTCGGGACCTGCCGAACCGCGCCACACCACCCGCCGCGCGGCACCAGGACCTGCCGGACCGCGCCACGCCACCCGCCGCACACCGCCGGGCACACCGCGAGACACCCGGACGGCCACGGCCGGGGCGCCCCCGGTGCGAGCGACCGCCGCTACCGAGGTGGGCGCACGGGCACGGCGGGGCGCCCGTGCGGGCCGTCCTCAGCCGGCGCCGGCGGCGCGCAGGTGGTCGCGGTACCACTGCGCCGCGTCCGCGAGACGGCTCAGCGGGCCGGGCCCCGGCGGCTCGTCCGTCAGCTTCCACAGGTCGTCGGAGAGGTACCAGTGGTCGCGGGCGGCCAGCGCGAACTGGCGCTCCGAGACGCGGCCGGGGGTCGCCCGCAGGCGCTCCAGACAGGTGGGCCACGGCCAGTCCTCGGCGGGGCGGGGCGGCAGCACTCCGAGCGCCGACAGCCGCGCCAGCAGGTCGCCGACGCGTACGGGGTCGGGGTGGCCGACGTGGTACACGCCGGGCGGCACCGGGCGGGGGCCGATGGCCGCGGCGGTGATCAGGCGGGCCAGGTCGCCGGCGTCGACCACGGACAGCAGGGCGCGGCCGCCGTCCCACTCCGCGGGCACCCTCTCGACGAGTTCCCCGAGCCCGGGCACGACCCAGCGGTCCCCGGCGCCGACCACCATCCCGGGCCGCAGGACGACGGCGTCCGCCTCCCGCGCGCACGCCTCTCCCGCCAGCCGGGTCCCGCTCACGGCGGAGGCCGGTTCGGCCGCGACCTCGTCCACCGCGATGCCCCGGTGCGGGCCGGCGCCGTAGACCGCGGCGGTCGACAGGTGCACCACGCGGGGAACGCGAGCGCGCGTGGCCTCCGCCATCAGCGCACGGGTGCCGTCGACGTTGACCGCCTCGCACAGCTTCTCGTCCCCGCCGATGTACGAGGCGAGATGGACGACCGCCCGGGCGCCCTCGCACAGGCCGCGCAGCGCGTCCGCGTCGGTCAGGTCCCCGCGCACCCACTCGACGGAGGTCCCGGCCCCGGCCCCGGCCCCCGCCCCGGATCCGGACCCGGTGTCCGGGATGCGGCGCACCAGTGCGCGGACCCTTGTGCCCCGGGCCCGCAGCGCGCGCAACGCGTGCGATCCGATGAAGCCGGTCGCCCCGGTCAGCACGACCGTGCCGTCGTCGTCTCCAGCAGTCGTGTCGTTCAGTGCCGCTTCCCTTTCCCTCGCCGTCCAGCCGCTCCCGGCCCGTCTCGTCCCTCGCCGTCCAGCCGCTCCCGGCCCGTCTCGTCCCTCGCCCCCTCAACGTCCCGGCGGACGAGGTAGGTTCCCCGCACCCCCGGACCGCGCGACGGGACAAGCCCTCCCCTTGAACGGCAAGCCTCCCCCACCCACCGGACCCGGCCCCCACCGCCGATTAAGGCCATGCCCTCCGAATTGGCCTTGGCGACCCGCTCCCCCCACCCCTTACCGTCACCGACATGCGGATTCGAATCGTCGATGCCTTCACCGACCGTCCCTTCGCCGGCAACCCGGCCGGGGTCCTGCTGCTCGACGCCTTCCCGGGCGACGACTGGCTCCAGAACGTGGCCCTGGAGGTCAACCACGCCGAGACGGCGTTCGCCCACCCCCTCCCGGCGGGTGGTGAGGCGGACTGGGCGCTGCGCTGGTTCACACCCGTCGCCGAGGTCGCGATGTGCGGTCACGCCACCCTCGCCACCGCCCACGTCCTGCACACCACCGGCGCCCACGACGGGCCGGTGCGGTTCGCCACCCGAAGCGGCGTGCTCGTCGCGACGCCCGCCGAGGACGGCTCCCTCACCCTGGACTTCCCGACCGCCCCGCTCACCCGCGTGGACGTTCCGAGGGGCGCCGCCGAGGCTTTGGGCGCCGAGCCGCTCGCCGCCTTCGACACCGGGCCGAACGTCGGTGACCTCCTGCTCGAACTCGCCGACGAGAAGACCGTCCACGCCCTGCGGCCGGACCACAAGGCGCTCACCGCCCACTCCGCGCGCGGCATCATCGCCACCGCCCGCGCCGAGAACCCCGACTGCGGCTACGACTACGTCTCCCGCTGCTTCTTCCCCAACATCGGCATCGACGAGGACCCGGTCACCGGCAGCGCCCACACCGCCCTGGCCCCCTTCTGGTCCGAGCGTCTGGGCCGCCCCGGCCTCACCGGTCTCCAGGCCTCCCCCCGGTCGGGCCGGGTGCGCACCGAGGTGCGTGGCGAGCGCACCCTGCTCAACGGTCGCGCGGTCACCGTCATCGAGGGCGACCTCCTCGTCTAGGCGACGACCGGGTGGACCGGGGCGGGCCGGGGCGGACCGGGGTGGCTGGTGGCTGGTGGCTCAAGCCGTCGGCAGCCACCCCACCTTCCCCGCCAGCAGCGCATATCCCACGAACGCCCCGATGTCGAGCAGGGAATGCGCCACCACCAGGGGCCCCACCCTGCCCCAGCGCCGGTAGAGGTGGACGAACACCACACCCATCACCAGGTTGCCGACGAAGCCGCCGATGCCCTGGTACAGGTGGTACGAGCCGCGCAGTACGGAACTGGCCAGCAGCGCGCCGACCGGGGTCCAGCCCAACTGGCCCAGCCGGCGCAGCAGATAGCCCACGACGATGACCTCTTCGAGGATCGCGTTCTGCAGCGCGGACAGGATCAGCACCGGGTACTTCCACCACACGTCGGGCAACGCCTCCGGCACCACCGTGAGGTTGAAGCCGAGGCCGCGCGCGGCCAGGTAGAAGGCGATGCCCGCACTGCCGATGACCGCCGCGACCCCGGCGCCGCGGCCGAGGTCGGGCCAGGGGCGGGTGCGGTCGAAACCCAGGGTGCGCAGGCTCCGCCCCTCCCGCATCAGGAAGTGCGCGACGAGGGCGACCGGGACGAGGGCCGTGGCGATCCCGAAGAGCTGCCAGGCCAGATCGAGCCAGGGACGGCCCGGCGCGGCCGAGGCGTTGAGAGTCGCGGCCTGGTCCTTCAGGCCTCCCGGTTTCGTGACCGATCCGACAAAACTGATCAGGGCGGACACGCCACTCGCACCGAGCGAAAGCCCCAGAACGAGCAGCGTCTCGTCACGGAAGATCCGTCGCGAGAACCGCTCCTGCGGAAAAGAACCGGCCACCGGCCCCTCCTCCGCCTGCACACGCGCCTCCAGTTGGGTGAACCCGCCCCCGCCCGGTCCGCGCGTCGCCAGGGTCTCGGACAGCAGGTGCGAGCACGTGCGCGACAGGCCGCCGGGGGGACGGACGCCGTACGGGGCGCACCTCGCCGTCGTCTGCCGTGCGACCGGACACCCGGCACCCGGACCGACAGGGAGGACACCACCGTCATGGGACGTCACAGCTTGCCCGATGATTCCAGGGCAGGCGCCAGCGGCCCCCCGTACGGAAGCAGCCGTACGGAAGCAGCCGCGTACGGGCCCCGCTCGACGCCCCGCTCGACGCCCCGCACAGAGCCCCGCGCACGGAGGGGTCCCTACGAAGGCCTCCAGCCCGTCACCGTGGCCCTCACCGCGTGAGCACCGGCTCCGGCAGCCCCACCGGCCAGGTGTGCGCCGGCTCCCCCTGCCGCATCAGCTGGGCGTAGCGGCGGGTGGTCGCCGCGAGGGCCGCGTCGCGGGACAGGCCCGCTTCCAGGGCTCGGTGGTAGGTGGCCACCTGCCAGCTCGCGCCGTTGGTCCGCCGGCGGCACCGCTCCTCGATGACCCCCAGGTAGAGGTCGCGGTCGGCGGGTTCCACCCCCCAGGCGTCCAGTCCCGCCTCGGCCAGCGGCAGCAGTTCGTCGCGTACGAGGCTCACCGCGTCGACCTCGGTCGTGCCGCCCAGCCGGCCGCGCCGCGGCCACTGGAGACGGGCGTCGATGCCGTCGCGGCAGGCGGCCTCGAAGTTGGCGGCGGCGGCCTCGAACGGCAGCCGCGTCCACACCGGCCGCGAGTCCTCGGCGAGGGCGCGGACGACGCCGTAGTAGAAGGCCGCGTTGGCGACGACGTCGGTGACGGTGGGCCCGGCCGGCAGGACCCGGTTCTCCACGCGCAGGTGGGGGACGCCGTCGGCGACGCCGTAGACCGGGCGGTTCCAGCGGTAGATGGTGCCGTTGTGCAGGACGAGCTCGGCGAGCTTGGGGACGCCGCCCGCCGCCAGGACGTCCAGCGGATCCTCCTCGTCGCAGATGGGCAGCAGGGCGGGAAAGTAGCGCAGGTTCTCCTCGAAGAGCTCGTAGGCCGAGCTGATCCACCGCTCGCCGAACCAGGTCCGCGGCCGCACGCCCTGCGCCTGGAGCTCCGGCGGCCGGGTGTCGGTGGCCTGCTGGAACACCGGGGGCCGGGACTCGCGCCACAGCTCGCGCCCGAAGAGGAAGGGCGAGTTGGCACCGAGGGCGACCTGCGGGGCGGCGACGGCCTGCGCGGCGTTCCACACGTCGGCGAAGCGGTCCGGGGTGACCTGGAGGTGGAGTTGCACCGAGGTGCAGGCGGCCTCGGGGACGATCGACTTGGAGGTGCACGACAGGCGCTCGACGCCGTCGATCTCCAGGGTGAACTCCTCGCCACGGGCGGCCACGATCTGGTCGTTGAGGAGGGTGTAGCGGTCCACCTCGGAGAGATTGGAGGAGACCAGGTCGTCACGGTCGAGAGTCGGCAGAATACCGATCATCACGATTCCCGCATCGACCTCGCCCGCCTTTCGGTCGGCATATGCCAATGAGGTGCGGAGTTCCTCCGCGAGCCGGTCGAATACCCGGCCACCCAATCGGTGTGGAGCGATGTTGACTTCCAGGTTGAACATGGCGAGTTCTGTTTGGAAATCTCGGCTCGCGATCCGCTCCAGTACTTGTCCGTTCAGCATTTTCGGCAGGCCGTCGACACCCGCGAGATTCAGTTCGATCTCGAGACCCATGAGGTTCTTCGGGCGGTCGAAGCGCTGCTGGGACAGGAGCCGCTCCAGCCCCGTCAGGCACTGCCGCAGCTTGTCGCGGTAGCGCTGACGATCGGCCAGGTCGAACCCGCCTGCCACGACCTTCTCCCCCATCGAAGCGTCCCTCCTCGCACGGGGCGGCCGACGTCCGGCCGCCGGCTGTCCCGGGGTCAGGTGGGATGATGCCCAGCCCTGTCGATCGATAACGCCCCCCGTCGGCGATGCCACCCGCTACCCTGACCGAAGGAGTCCACAGGCACATTCACCGGGCAAGGCGCTTGGCGGCGTTTTCACGAATGGGAGCTCGTGAAAAACGTCGACGAGAATAGGCCGACCGTTGCGCGCGCATATCCCGAGGTCATCGGGGCGCCACCCCCTCTGAATCGGGATGATTCACACGAATCGCCGACCGAATGGACTCTTGCCGGGTGCCCCAGGAGCGACTAGCCGAAACACAGTCTGAACACGTGTCGTATAAACTCCGCGAACAAGGCGGAGAAGGTGGGCGCCCACGGTCGATGCAGCCTGTCGTCGAGGTGACGGACGGCGGGCCGTTCGCGCACCCCGGACTTCCAGACCCGGCCCCTGTCTCTCCGACCTTCCTTGAGAGCTGACAGCGTCGTCCGCCCCACGCCCTCGCGCCACCGTGCCTGTCGAATGAGAGGCGACCCACCATGCCGCTGCATGTCCCCCCGGCTCCCGCGCCCGCCCTGCGCTCCGTCCTCACGGCACTCGCTTCCCCCACCGCGGTCCGCGAGGACCGGACCCCGTCCCTGCGCACCGCCCAGGGACCCGTCACCCCCGAACTCCCGCTGCCCGTGCACGTCCTGGACCACGTCACCGCCGAGGGCGTGTCCGCGACCCGGCTGGCCGGCTGGCGCTTCCTGATCCGCTCCGGCGACCGGGCCGTCGCCGCGGCCGAGACGCGGCTGACCCCGGACGGCTGGGCCTTCTCCCACTTCTTCGAGGGCCCCTACATCGCCTCCACCGAGCGCGCGGTGCGCCAGGCGGAGTCCTCCGCCCAGCCCTACCAGGCACGACTGCTGTCCGTGCCCGGCCTGTACATGCTCACGCTCTGGCTGCACGGCGACTGCGCCTCCGACGGCACCACCGGCCACCCCGCCGCGACCGACCTGCTGGTGCCGCTGGCCCCGGCGCCCCCCGGCATCGCCGCCCACCGCCCGCACCGGGTCGCCGAACTGCTGCCGGTGCTGACACTGCGGGTGGCACCCGGCCAGCAGCCCCGGGTCGCACCCGGCCAGGAGCCCCTCCTCGGCTCACCGGCCTGACCCGCCCGCCCGGCGCCGGCCCGGGCCCCCTCCTCCGTACCCCGCCACCGCGGCCCCGGTGGCGGGGTACGGTGCTCTCGCGCAACCGGCCCCGGTGGCGGGGTACGGTGCTCTCGCGCAACCCCGTTGACCACCCGGACTAGCCCCATCCGACCAGCGGGAACCACCCGAAGTGACCGGGTAGTTGAGCTGAACCGCCCGCGAGGGTGATGCGTCATGAACCTGTGAGAAGCGGTGCCGCGAAATCCCTGCGGATCGACGCCCGTGGGGCAACACTGGGTTCCGACCGACTTATCACAACGGGGGGCGGCCATGAACGACGTTTCACGCCGCGGGACAGACACGACACATCGTCCACGCACCACACCAGAGCGGAAGATCCCATCCATGTGCCAGCACCAGCCGCCGTGTCCGACAGCCGAATCCGCCGACCGGGAGTCCGCCCGCCTCGTGGCGCACCACCCCGAACAGGGCTGGAGCCTGCTGTGCAACGGCGTCCTGCTCTTCGAGGACACCGGTGAACTCCTGCCGGACGGCCAGATCATCGCCCCGCACCGCCCGCTGGGCACCGGCAGGGTCGTCACGGCGGCCTGAGCACCACCGCGGACGGCCGGCCGACGCCGTCCGCCGACCCGAGGGGCCGGACGCAGCCTCCGCCGCGCACCGGCCCCGACACGTGTCCGGGACCGCTCACTCCGCGTGACCTCCCGGTCGCCCTCCCGTACGTCACACCCCCACGGCCGCCGCTCCGCACGTCGTCCCGCAGCCGCCACCCCGGACCCGGTCCCCAGCCACACCCCCCAGCCACACCCCTGGACGTCACCCTCGAACGTCTCCTTCGAACGTCTCCCTTGAACGTCTTCCCACAGCCGCCGCCCTTCCGGAAGACTCCTGGAAGTTTCGACGGAAGCGTCCCGGACGCGACGGAGGTGGGGGAAGTGGCAGCGGACGAGACGGCACCCGCGGCCCGCGGCAGGGTCACCATCACGGAGATCGCCCGGCAGGCCGGTGTCTCCGTGCCGACGGTGTCCCGCGTGGTCAACGGCCGTTCCGACGTCTCGCCCCGCACCCGGGCCCGGGTCGAGGACCTGCTGCGCCGGCACGGCTACCGCAAACGCCCCTCCGCCGTCCGGACCCGCGCCGCCCTGCTCGACCTGGTCTTCAACGACCTCGACAGCCCCTGGGCGGTGGAGATCATCCGAGGTGTCGAGGAGGTCGCCCACGCGGCCGGCGTGGGCACGGTCGTGTCGGCGATCCACGGGCGCTCCGGTGCCGCCCGGGAGTGGATGCGCAACCTGCGGGCCCGCGCCTCCGACGGCGTCATCCTCGTCACCTCGGCCCTGGAACCCACCCTGCACGAGCAGTTGCGCATCCTCGGGGTCCCGCTCGTGGTGGTCGACCCGACGGGCTCCCCCGCCCTCGACACCCCGGCCGTCGGCGCCGCCAACTGGGCGGGCGGACGGGCCGCCACGGAGCACCTGCTCTCCCTCGGCCACCGCAGGATCGGCCTGATCGCCGGCCCGCCGCGCCTGCTGTGCTCCCGCGCCCGCTTCGACGGCTACCGGGCGGCCCTGGAGGCGGCCGGCCTCACCGTCGACGAAACCCTGGTCGTACCCGGCGACTTCCACCCCGAGTCCGGCTTCGCCGGCTGCACCGCGCTGCTCGACCTGCCCGAGCCGCCGACCGCCGTGTTCGCCGCCAGCGACCAGATGGCGCTCGGCGCGATCGAGGCGCTGCGCCGGCGCGGTCTGCGCGTACCGGAGGACATGAGCGTGGTCGGTTTCGACGACCTCCCGGAAGTCCGCTGGTCGGCGCCGCCGTTGACGACCGTCCGGCAGCCCCTCGCCGACATGGGCAAACTCGCCGTCCGTACGGTCCTCAACCTGGCCCGCGGCGAGCGCGCCGACCCGCCCCGCGTGGAACTGGGCACCGAGCTGGTGGTGCGGTCGAGCACCGCACCACCGGCTCCCGCACGCTGACGCCCGCTGCGGCACCCGCTGCGGCACCTCGAAGGTCCGGCGGTCACCTCCGGGCGCTCAGCGCCTCCCGGATCGCGTGGTACGCCGGCTTCGGCGCGAGGTTCTCGTCCCACGGCAGGGCGGCCCCCTCCCCCGGGAAGAACGCCGGGATCCACGAGTACCGGTCGGTGTAGTCCCAGACGGTGATGCCGACGCACCGGCGCACCGCGAGGCACGCCTCGGTCAGGTCCCCGTACCACTCGGCCTGCCGGGCCAGCTTCTCCTCGGTCGCCGGCAGCTGCATCCGTACGTCGACCTCGGTGAGCGCGGTGTCCAGGCCGAGGCGGGCGAACCGGCGCAGGTTCTCCTCCAGCGTCGTCGGATAGCCGTACTGGAGGGCGAGATGGGCCTGGAGGCCGATGCCGTCGAGCGGGACGCCCTGGGCCTTCAGCTCCTGGGCGAGGGCGTGGTAGGCGTCGCTCTTCGGGCCGACGGCCTCGATGTTGTAGTCGTTGAGGTACAGCTTCGCCTTGGGGTCGGCCTGGTGGGCCCAGCGCAGGGCGTCGGCGATGTAGCCGGGGCCGAGGGTCTGGTAGAAGACCGTCTCGCGGTAGCTGCCGTCCTCGTTGAACGCCTCGTTGACGACGTCCCAGGCGTAGACCTTGCCCCGGTAGTGCCGTACCTCGGTCTGGATGTGGTTCTTCAGGACGGCCCGCAGCTCGTCCGCCGTCCACTGCCTGCTCGTCAGCCAGCCGGGCAGCTGGCTGTGCCAGACGAGGGTGTGGGCGCGGACCTTCTGGTGGTGGGCGCGGGCAAGGTCGACGATCTCGTCGCCCGCGGAGAAGTCGAAGACGCCCTGCTGCGGCTCGGTGGCGTACCACTTCATGCCGTTCCCGGGGGTGATCATGTCGAACTCGCTGCCGAGGACGGCCGTGTACGGCTCGTCGGCGAGTTCGGGGTTGTCGGTGGCGCTGCCGAAGTAGCGGCCGTGCCGCTGGGCGAGTTCGGCGAGCGTCCTCGCCTCGTGCTGCTCGCCCGCCTGCGCGGCCGGGCCGCTCGCGACGCCCGCGGCGACGAGGACGGCGGCGAGGGCCCCGGCGAGTCTCAGCCGGGTGCGGGACGTGCGGGAGGTACGGGACGTACGGGAGGTGCGGGAGGTGCGGGACATGGTGCGACTCCTCACGATCGGTGGTGTGGGTGAGCCGTACGACGCGGTGGCGCGTCCGCGGGCGCGCGTCATCCCTTCGTGGCGCCGGCGGTGAGGCCGCCGACGAGTTGGCGCTCGGCGACGGAGTAGAAGGCCAGGGCGGGGACCATGGCCAGGACCAGATAGGCGAAGACCCGGGCGTACTCGGCGGAGTACTGGCCCTGGAACTGCTGGACGCCGATGGGGATCGTCCACCACGTCGAGTCGGTGAAGACCAGCAGCGGCAGGAAGAAGTTGTTCCAACTGCCCACGACGGCGAGGACGGAGACCGTGCCGAGGGCCGGGCGGGCCATGGGCAGCAGGATCCGCCAGAAGAAGCCGAGGGGGCCGCAGCCGTCGAGGGTGGCGGCCTCCTCCAGCTCGGCGGGGATCTCCCGGAAGAAGCCCCGCAGGATCACGATGGTCATCGGTAGCCCGAAGGCGGCCTGCGGGAGGATCACGCCGAGCGGGTTGTCCAGCAGGTCCAGCGAGCGCAGCAGCAGGAACAGGGGCAGGGCTGCCACCGCGAAGGGGAACATCAGCCCCATCGTGAACAGGGTGAACAGCGCTTCCCGGCCGCGGAAGGCGAACCGGGCGAAGGAGAACGCGGCGAGCGCGGACACCGCGACCACCACGATCGTCGTACCGACCGCGATGAGGGTGCTGCTGCCGACCAGCCGCCAGAACGAGCCGGCGCCCAGGATGTCCGTGTAGTTGGAGATGATCCACGCGTCGGGCAGGCCGACGGGGTTGCGGGAGAGCTCGTCCGTGGACTTGAAGCCGGACAGGACGGCGTAGACGAGGGGCACGGCCATCACCGCGCCGACGGCGACGAGGACGACGTGCAGGGGAAGGGTCCGGCCGGTCCTGCGCACACTCACGGGGCCGCCGGTCTTGCGGGCGCTCACGGCACCACCGGTCTCACGGGCACTCACGGCACCACCGGTCTCACGGGCACTCACGGCACCACCGGTCTCACGTGCGCTCACGAGCCGCCTCCTCGCAGGGTCGTGGTGGCCCCCTCCAGGTCGCGGCGGAGCACGAACCGCTGGTAGGCGAGGGCGAAGACGAGGCTGATGGCGAACATGGCCACGCTGATCGCGCTGGCGTAGCCGACCTGGTAGCGCTTGAAGCCGTACTGGAACATGGTCACGGCCATCGTCTCGGAGTGGTGGTCGGGGCCGCCCGCGGTGGTGACCCAGACCAGGTCGAAGAGCTGGATCGAGCCGATGACGGACAGGAAGACGCTGATCCGCAGCGTCGGCGCGAGCAGCGGCAGGGTGACGTGCCGGAAGCGCTGCCACGGTCCGGCCCCGTCGATGAGGGCCGCCTCGGTCAGCTCGGCCGGGATGGACTGGAGTCCGGCCAGGTAGAGCATAATGTGGAAGCCGAAGTACTTCCACGTCATGACCAAGAACAGGGTGGCCATGACGGTGGACGGGTCGGCGAACCACTGCCCGCCCAGCCCGTCCAGGCCGACCGCGCCGAGGACGTGGTCGGCGAGGCCGTCGTCCGGCGCGAAGATCATGCCGAACAGCACGCCGGTGATCGCCTCGGAGAGGATGTACGGCGCGAAGAACAGCATCCGGTACACGGCCCGGCCGCGGATCCGCTGGTTGAGCGCGACCGCCAGGGCCAGCGCGAACGGCAGCTGGAGGACGAGCGAGAGCAGCACCAGGAGCAGGCAGCGCCACAGGTCGCCGAGGAAGACGGGGTCCTCGAAGAGCCGGGTGAAGTTGTCGCCGCCGACGTAGTCCTCGGGCATGCCGAAGCCGCCCCAGCGGAAGAACGCGGCGTACAGCGCGAACAGCATCGGCAGCAGCACCAGCGTGCCGAACAGCACCAGGGCCGGCACCTGGAGGCCGACGGCGGTGAGCCAGTGCCGCGCGCGCCGCCGGGCCCGTCCCCGGGCCGGGCCGGCGGCCGGGGACGGGAGCACGGCCTCGGCGTCCGGGCCGCTCCGCTTGTCCGGGAGGTAGGTCGAGGTCATCGCGGGCTACTGCTCTTCCTTCGCGACCTTGGTGATCGACTCGGCGACCTGCTGGGGTGACTTGGAACCGGCGATGAGGGCGGCGACGCTGTCGTTGACCTCCTGGCCGACGGCGGGCGCGTACGCCTGGTCGAGATAGAGCTGGAAGCCGGTGGCCGCCTTCAACTGGGTCTGTACGGCGGTGAGGTTGGGGTCGGTGAGGGCGCTCTCGGCGGCCGGTACGACGGGCAGTACGCCGGTCTTCTCGACCAGTTGGGTGTCGGTGGCGGCGGAGGCGAAGAACTTCAGGAAGTCCACGGCCGCCTGCGGGGCGCCCGCGCGCAGGGCGTGGCCGCCGCCTCCGCCGAACACCTCGGTGAGCGCGCCCTTGCCGCCCTCGACCTCGGGGAACGGGAAGAAGCCCAGGTCCGTGCCGAGCCCCTTGCCGGCGTCGGCCTGTACCACGGGCGCCCACTGGCCCATGAGTTCCATGGCGGCCTTGCCGTTGCCGACGGTGGCGGCCTGCCCGGTGGGGCTGGAGTAGGCGGCGCCGAGGAAGCCCTTCTGGAACGGCTCCAGGTCGACCAGTTCCTTCAGGTGCTGCCCGGCCTGGACGAAGCCCTCGCCGGTGAAGTCCTTGTCGTCACTGGCCTTCTGGACGGCGTCGGCTCCGGCGGTGCGCATCGCGAGGTAGGCCCAGTAGTACATGCCGGGCCACTTCTCCTTGCCGGCCAGGGCGAGCGGGGTGACGCCGGCGGACTTCAACTTCCCGACGGCGTCGAGGAAACCGCTCCAGGTGGTGGGCGGCGCGTCGATGCCGGCCCGGCGGAAGAGCGCCTTGCTGTACCAGAAGCCGATCATCCCGATGTCGAACGGGATGCCGTAGGTCCGGTCGTCGAAGAGGTACGGCTCGCTGGCGACCGGCAGCAGGCCCTTCGCCCAGTCCTGGGTGCGGTCGGTGAGGTCCTCGACGAGCCCCGCGTCGATCTGCTGCCGCAGGACCCCGCCGCCCCAGGTGTGGAAGATGTCGGGAAGCTTCCCGGAGGCGGTCAGGGCCGTCATCTTCGACTTGTAGGCGTCGTTCTCCAGCTGCACGATCTTGATCTTGACGTTCGGGTTCTGTGCCTCGAACTGCTTGGCCAGACCGGCCCAGACGTCCTTCGTCGGCTGGGTGGTGGAGATGTTCCACCACTCGATGGTGGTCGTCCCCGACGACCCTCCGTCCGAGTCGCCGCCGCAGGCGCTCAGTGCCGTCATGCTCAGACCGGCCGCGGCGGAGGCCGCCAGGAAGCCGCGGCGGGACAGTGCCGGGTGGCCCATCATGCGCTCCTCGGGGTTCGGGACGGCACACACCGCTGTCCGTCCGATGTCGAAAGTTTCGCTTGAGATTCGGAAAGCTTCGTTGCTGCCGCACCCTAGAGACAGGCTCCGAGGGGTGGCAACCCCTTGAACACAGGCAATCCGGCAGGCACGTCTCAGCGGGTCGGCCGGTGCTCGCACCAGTCGAAGGCCGCTGTGCCCTCGGTGGCGTAGAGCCCGATGACCCGGCCGGTGAAGCCGCCGGCCACCTCGGTGGAGAGGTACCGGCCGTCGAGCTCCGCCAGCGGCTCGGTGCCGTCCGCCGTTTCGACGGAGAAGGCGATCGTGTCGGGACCGGCCGGGCGCACCCCGTCGGCCCGCTGCCCCGGGGCCGTCACGGAGGGCGCCACCTGGTCCGTCGTGCGGATGTCGACGACGAGGGTGAGGGGGCCGGGCGGCACCGGCCGCCGCGCGACCCACTGCCGTACGGGCCCGATCCGGACGACCACGCCCGCCTCTCCCCCGCTCACCTCCAGGTCGTAGTGGTGGGCCTCGTCGAGGCGCACGGAGAGCCCGGCGCGCCCGGAGCCGGGCTCCAGACGGGCCGCCGTACGGCAGTCGGGGTGGCGCTGGCGGCGGCCGACGAAGGTGTGCCCCGGGCGGTCGAGGCTGTCGCCGGTCGCGGTCAGGGTGAGATGGCCGGGACGGGCGCTCAGCGACCAGGAGCCCTCGGGCCTGCGGCGCGGGGAGATCCAGTACGGGGCGAGGCCGGGGGCGCCGAAGTCGTCCCGCTCCGGCTCGGGC
The DNA here is from genome assembly GCF_042731035.1 of Streptomyces sp. NPDC059895. Lineage (NCBI taxonomy): Bacteria > Bacillati > Actinomycetota > Actinomycetes > Kitasatosporales > Streptomycetaceae > Streptomyces > Streptomyces sp. NPDC059895. The sequence continues at coordinate 20,172 of NZ_JBHWKO010000041.1, read as the reverse complement.
GGGACGGGGTGCCAGGCGCCCGTCGGCGCGGGGTGCCGCTCGCGCACCGGTCCCGTCCGGGGCCAGCCGTCGACCCACTCGACCGGGGTCAGGAAGGTCTCCCGGCCGAGCACGTGGAACCGGGGGAACCAGCCGCGCGGGCGCGTCCCGAGCAGCACCATCCACCACCGGCCGTCGGCCGCCTCTACGAGATCGGCGTGGCCGGTGCACTGGACGGGCAGATCGGTGCCGGCGTGGGTGAGGACGGGGTTGGCGGGGGCCGCTTCGTACGGGCCCAGCGGCGACCTGGCCCGCGCGACGGACACGCTGTGGCCGTGGGCCGTGCCGCCCTCGGCGAGCAGCAGGTACCACCACGGCCCGACGCGGTACAGGTGCGGGGCCTCGGGATGCTGGAGCCCCGTCCCGGACCACACGGGCACCGGCCCTTCCAGCACCTCGCCGGTCACCGGGTCGATCCGGGCGACCCGCACCCCCGAGACCGCGCACCAGCAGGAGCCGTCCTCGTCCCAGGCGAGGTCGGGGTCGATCCCGGGCAGGTCGATCCAGACCGGGTCGGACCACGGCCCCTCCGGCCGTTCGGCGGTGACGAGGAAGGTGCCGCCGCCCGCGACGTTGGTGGTGATCATGTAGAAGCGGCCGCCGTGGTACCGGATCGTCGGCGCGTAGATCCCCGCGGAGGCCGGCAGGTCGTCCGGCAGCGGCAACTGGGCCGGGCGGTCCAGGACGTTGCCGATCTGGCGCCAGTGGACGAGGTCACGGCTGTGGAAGACGGGGACGCCCGGAAAGTACTCGAAGCTGGAGCAGGCGAGGTAGTAGTCGTCGCCGACCCGGCAGATGCTGGGGTCGGGGTGGAAGCCGGGGATGACGGGGTTGTCGTAGGTGCGGCCGGTCGCGCCGTCGTCCGCCCTGTCGTCCGTGGCGCCGCCCGTCGTCGCGGCCGCGGTACCGCCGGGCCTGCCGTTTGTCCTGCCGTTTGTCCTGCCGTTTGTCGTGTCGTTCGTCGTGTCGTTCGTCCTCATGCGCGTCCACCCCTTCGGGAGACCGAAGCGGTCGAAACATTCGGTCTCTTCGACGAACATTACGGAGCGGACTGTAGGCGGCGGCCGACGGCTCGGCAAGGAGGACGCCGTACGGCGGGCTCAGGGGCGGCTCCGGGGCCCGGCGCCGTGTACTCGGCGCCGTGTGCTCGGCGCCGTGTGTTCGGCACCGTGTGCTCGGCCGCAGGTCGTACCGCCTATCGTGACCGGCATGCAGTCCTACACCATCGGCCAGGCCGCGCGGCTGCTCGGCGTGAGCCCCGACACCGCGCGCCGCTGGGCGGACGCGGGCCGGGTGGCGACCCACCGCGACGAGACCGGACGACGCCTCATCGACGGCAAGGACCTCGCCGCGTTCTCCGTCGAACTCGCGGGCTCCGGCAGCGGCGAGGAGGGCGCCTCCTACACCTCTGTGCGCAATGCGTTCCCCGGCATCGTCACGGCGATCAAGCTCGGCGACGTCGCCGCCCAGGTCGACATCCAGGCCGGCCCGCACCGCCTCGTCTCCCTGCTGACCCGGGAGGCCGTCGAGGAACTGGGCCTGGAGGTGGGGATGGAGGCCACCGCGCGAGTGAAGTCGACAAACGTACACATCGACCGGGTCTGAGCGAGCGCCCCTCCGCCTCCCGCGGGTTCACCGAGCCCCCATGCCTGAGGCCCGCACGGCGTCGACGCCGTGCGGGTCTCAGGCATGCCGCGCCGCACCCATGACGCACTCCCGGTCATGGAAACGCACATGCGTACCTCAAGACCGGATCAAGCACGCTCATGCGATGCCACAGCAGACTTACCTCTCGCATCTGCGGCATTATGATCGCGCTGGGCCGTTCGAGGGATCGCAGACACCGAGGAGCACACCGTGATGACCCGTACCCCGCGCCGTACCCGCCGGACGCCGCTGGTCACCGGCGCCGCAGTCGCCGCGCTGCTGACCCTGGCCGCGTGCTCGTCCTCGGCGTCCGACGACGCCTCGTCCGCCTCGTCCGCGTCGTCCGCCTCGGGTTCGCCGTCCTCGAACGCGCTCTCCGGCACCGTCACCGTGTTCGCGGCCGCCTCCCTCCAGGAGAGCTTCACGACGCTGGGCGAGGAGTTCGAGAAGGACCACCCCGGCACGAAGGTGACGTTCAACTTCGGCGGCAGCGACACCCTGGCCGCCAGCATCACCAGCGGCGCCCCGGCCGACGTCTTCGCCGCCGCCAGCACCAAGACCATGGCGATCGTGACGGACGCGAAGGACAACGCCACCGCCCCGGTCACCTTCGTCCGCAACCAACTGGCGATCGCCACCCTGCCCGGCAACCCCGAGAAGATCGCGTCCCTCGAGGACCTCACCGCGTCGGGGCTGAAGGTCGTCCTGTGCGACAAGACGGTCCCCTGCGGCGCCGCCGCCCAGAAGGCCCTCGACGCCGGCGGGCTGAAGCTGACCCCCGTCTCCTACGAGCAGGACGTCAAGAGCGCCCTGACGAAGGTCGAGCTGAAGGAGGCCGACGCGGCGGTGGTCTACAAGACCGACGTGCACGCGGCGGGTGACAAGGTGGAGGGCGTGGACTTCCCCGAGTCGGCGGACGCCGTCAACGACTACCCGATCGCGCTCCTGAAGGACGCCCCGAACGCCGGCGCGGCCAAGGCCTTCATCGCCCTGGTGCGGTCGGCGGAGGGCCAGCAGGTCCTGTCCGAGGCCGGGTTCCTCAAGCCGTGACCTCCCCGGCCTCTCCCGCGAAGACCGGTTCCGCGGACGCCCCGGCACGCCCCGGTCCGCGGACCGGCCGGATCCGCACGGGCGTCCCCCTCGCTCTCCTCCTGCCCGCCCTCGTCGGCCTGGCCTTCCTCCTCCTCCCGCTGGTCTCCCTCCTCGTCCGGGCGCCCTGGCGCACCCTGCCCGGGCAACTGACCAGCCCCGAGGTGTGGCAGGCGCTCCGCCTGTCCCTGGTCTGCGCGACGGCGGCGACCGCGGTGAGCCTGGTGATCGGGGTTCCGCTGGCCTGGCTCCTGGCCCGCACGGAGTTCCCCGGCCGCGGTCTCGTCCGCGCGCTCGTCACCCTCCCGCTGGTCCTGCCCCCGGTGGTGGGCGGCGTGGCCCTGCTGCTCGCCCTCGGCCGCAACGGCGTGGTCGGGCAGTGGCTGGACTCCTGGTTCGGCGTCACGCTCCCCTTCACCACGGCCGGCGTCGTGGTCGCGGAGACGTTCGTGGCGATGCCGTTCCTGGTCATCAGCGTCGAGGGCACCCTGCGCGCCGCCGACCCGCGCTACGAGGAGGCGGCCACCACCCTGGGCGCCTCCCGCTTCACCGCGTTCCGCCGGGTCACCCTGCCCCTGATCGCGCCGGGGGTCGCGGCGGGCGCCGTCCTCGCCTGGGCCCGCGCCCTCGGCGAGTTCGGCGCGACGATCACCTTCGCGGGCAACTTCCCGGGCCGCACGCAGACCATGCCGCTCTCGGTCTACCTCGCCCTCCAGAACGACCCGGAGGCCGCGATCGCCCTCAGCCTGGTCCTCCTGGCCGTCTCGATCGCGGTCCTCGCCGGTCTGCGGGACCGCTGGATGACGGCCTCATGAGCACCGACCGCCGCCCCACGGCCGCCACCGGCCCGACCGCAACCGGACCAGCCACCACCGGCCCGACCGCAACCGGACCAGCCACCACCGGCCCGACCGCAACCGGACCAGCCACCACCGACCCGGCCACCACCGACCCGACCGCCACCGGCCCGACCGCAACCGGACCAGCCACCACCGGCCCGACCGGCAAGCGCTCCGTAGGTGTGGGCCCGTCCGCCGAAGGCCCGTCCGCCGAAGGCCCGACCGGCGAAGGCCTCGACGCCCACCTCGTCGTCGACCGCGGCCCCTTCCGTCTCGACGTCGCCCTGACCGCCGCCCCCGGTGACGTCGTCGCCCTCCTCGGCCCCAACGGCGCCGGCAAGACGACCGCCCTGCGCGCCCTCGCCGGCCTCGCCCCGCTCAGCGGCGGCCACCTCCGGCTGGACGGCAGGGCGCTGGAGAGGACGCCGCCGGAGTCCCGTCCCGTCGGCGTGGTCTTCCAGGACTACCTGCTCTTCCCGCACCTGACGGCCCTGGACAACGTGGCGTTCGGCCCGCGCTGCCACGGCGCGTCCCGGGCGCGGGCCCGGGCCGAGGCCGCCGAGTGGCTCGACCGCATGGGCCTGGCCGGACACGCCGGCGTCAAGCCCCGCCGGCTGTCCGGCGGCCAGGCCCAGCGGGTCGCCCTGGCCCGCGCCCTGGCCACCCGTCCCCGGCTGCTCCTGCTGGACGAGCCGCTGGCGGCACTGGACGCCCGCACCCGGCTGGAGGTGCGCGCCCAGCTCCGCCGCCACCTCGACGAGTTCGAGGCCGTCGCCGTCCTGGTCACCCACGACCCGCTGGACGCCATGGTCCTCGCGGACCGTCTGGTCGTCGTCGAGCACGGCGAGGTCGTCCAGGAGGGCGCCCCGTCCGACATCGCCCGCCACCCGCGCACCGACTACATCGCGCAACTGGTCGGCCTGAACCTGTACCGCGGCCGGGCGGACGGCCACACGGTCCATCTCGACCAGGGCCCCGTCCTCACCACCACCGAGCACCTGTCGGGGCCCGTCTTCGTGGCGTTCCCGCCGAGCGCGGTGACCCTCCACCGCGACCGCCCCACCGGCTCCAGCGCCCGCAACCTCTGGCGCTGCGAGGTGGCCGGACTGGAGACCCACGGCGACCAGATCCGCGCCGGCCTCACCGGCGAACTCGCCCTCGCCGCCGACCTCACCACGGTCGCCGCCGCCGAACTCGACCTGCGCCCCGGCGCCCCGGTCTGGGCCACGGTCAAGGCGGCGCAGACGCACGCATACCCGGCATAGAGGTCATGGGGCCCTACGGTGGGGTCCCATGATCCTGAGTATCCGCAACCAGCTCACCGGCACCGTCAGCGACATCACCGCGGGCCAGGTGATGGCCACCGTCAGGGTCCGCCTTACCGGCGGCCCCACGCTCACCGCGGCGATCACGCGGGAGGCGGTGACCGAGCTGGGTCTCGCCCCGGGCTCCGCCGTGCTGGCGCTGGTGAAGTCGACGGAAGTGTCCCTCGCCACGGACCGCGTCGAGGGCCTGTCCATCCGCAACCGGATCCCCGGCACGGTCGTGGGCCTCACCCTCGGCACGGCCATGGCGTCCGTGAAGGTCTCCGTCGCGGCCGGCGAACTCACCGCGGTGATCACCCGGGAGGCGGCCACCGACCTCGGCCTCTTCGTGGGCTCCGACGTCGTCGCGCTGATCAAGTCGACCGAAGTGGCCCTGGCCACGGCCTAGCTAGCCGTGCTGCCCGGGCAGCTCGGTCAGGCCGGGTACGGCCGAGGGCCCCGTCCGGCACGGACGGGGCCCTAGGCTGCCCGCTCAGTCCTCGTACGCGTCCAGCGGCGGGCACGAACAGACCAGGTTCCGGTCCCCGAAGGCCTGGTCGATGCGGCGCACCGGAGGCCAGTACTTGTCGGCGGCGGACACTCCGGCCGGGAAGACGGCCTCCTCGCGCGCGTAGGCGTGCTCCCACTCCCCGCCGAGCGCGGCCGCGGTGTGCGGGGCGTGGCGCAGCGGGTTGTCGTCGGCGGGCCACTGGCCCGAGCCCACCTTGTCGATCTCCGCACGGATCGCGATCATCGCCTTGCAGAACCGGTCGAGCTCGGTCAGGTCCTCGGACTCGGTCGGCTCGATCATCAGCGTGCCGGCCACCGGGAACGACATCGTCGGCGCGTGGAACCCGTAGTCGATGAGCCGCTTGGCCACGTCGTCGACGCTCACCCCGGTCGCCTTGGTGAGCGGCCGCAGGTCGATGATGCACTCGTGCGCGACCAGCCCGCCGGGGCCGGTGTACAGCACCGGGTAGTGCGGCTCCAGCCGCTTGGCGATGTAGTTGGCGGACAGCACCGCCACCTGCGTGGCCCGCTTCAGCCCGTCCCCGCCCATGAGCCGCACGTACGCCCACGAGATCGGCAGGATGCCCGCGGAGCCCCAGGGCGCGGCCGAGATCGGCCCCACGCCCGTCTCGGGCCCGGCGGCGGGCTGGAGGGGGTGGTTCGGCAGGTACGGCGCCAGGTGCGAGCGCACGGCCACCGGCCCGACGCCGGGGCCGCCGCCGCCGTGCGGGATGCAGAACGTCTTGTGCAGGTTCAGGTGTGAGACGTCACCGCCGAAGTGCCCCGGCTTGGCGAGCCCGACGAGCGCGTTGAGGTTGGCGCCGTCGACGTACACCTGCCCGCCGGCCTCGTGCACCCGGGCGCAGATGTCGGCGACGTGCTCCTCGAACACGCCATGCGTGGACGGGTACGTGATCATGAGGACCGCGAGCTCGTCCCGGTGCTTGTCGATCTTCGTCCGCAGGTCCTCGACGTCGATCTCGCCGTCCCCGGCCGTGCCCACCACGACGACCTTCATCCCGGCCATCACGGCACTGGCGGCGTTGGTGCCGTGCGCGGACGACGGGATGAGGCACACGGTGCGCTGCTCGTCGCCGTTGGCCCGGTGGTAGCCCCGTACGGCGAGCAGGCCGGCCAGCTCGCCCTGCGACCCGGCGTTGGGCTGGAGGGACACCTTGTCGTACCCGGTGACCTCGGCGAGACGTTCCTCCAGCTCACGGATGAGCGTGAGGTAGCCCTCCGCCTGCTCGGCGGGCGCGAACGGATGCAGCTGCCCGAACTCGGGCCAGGTGACCGGCTCCATCTCGGTGGTCGCGTTGAGCTTCATGGTGCAGGAGCCCAGCGGGATCATGCCGCGGTCGAGCGCGTAGTCCCGGTCGGCGAGCCGGCGCAGGTAGCGCAGCATCGCGGTCTCGGAGCGGTGCTGGTGGAAGACGGGGTGGGTGAGGATCTCGTCGGTGCGCAGCAGCGCGGCCAGCAGCGCGTCCTCGGTCACCGCGTCGAGTTCCGCGATGTCCCCCTCGACCCCGAAGGCCGCCCAGACGGCGCTCACCTGGGCCCGCCCGGTGGTCTCGTCGCAGGCGATCGACACCTGGTCGGCGTCGACGAGGCGCAGGTTGACGCCGTTCTCGCGCGCGGCGGCGACGACCTCGGCGGCCCGGTCGGGCACCCGCACGGTCAGCGTGTCGAAGAACGAGCCGTGCACGACCTCGACGCCGCCGGCCCTGAGGCCGCCGGCGAGGACGGAGGCGTACCGGTGGGTGCGCCGCGCGATCGTCCTGAGCCCCTCGGGGCCGTGGTGGACGGCGTACATCCCGGCCATGACGGCGAGCAGCACCTGCGCGGTGCAGATGTTGCTGGTGGCCTTCTCCCGGCGGATGTGCTGCTCACGCGTCTGGAGCGCCAGCCGGTAGGCCTTGTTCCCGTCCGCGTCCACGGACACGCCGACGAGCCGCCCGGGCAGGCTGCGCGCGAACTTCTCGTGGACGGCCATGTAGCCGGCGTGCGGCCCGCCGAAGCCCATCGGCACACCGAACCGCTGCGTCGTGCCGACCGCGATGTCCGCGCCCAGCTCACCGGGCGACGTCAGCAGCGTCAGCGCGAGCAGGTCGGCGGCGACGGTGACGAGCGCGCCCAGCGCGTGGGCCTGCTCGATGACCGGCCTGAGGTCGCGTACGGCGCCGGAGGCACCCGGGTACTGGAGCAGCACGCCGTTGATCTCGCGCTCGGCGACCTCGGCCGGGATCCCGTCGCCGAGATCGGCGACGACCACCTCGACGCCCGTCGGCTCGGCCCGCGTCTCGATCACGGCGATGGTCTGCGGCAGCGCGTCCGCGTCGACCAGGAACAGGCCCTTCTTGTTCCTGCCCATACGGCGGGAGAGCGCCATCGCCTCGGCGGCGGCGGTCCCCTCGTCGAGCAGCGAGGCACCGGACGTGGGCAGCCCGGTGAGGTCGGCGACCATGGTCTGGAAGTTCAGCAGCGCCTCGAGCCGCCCCTGGGAGATCTCCGGCTGGTACGGCGTGTAGGCCGTGTACCAGGCGGGGTTCTCCATGACGTTGCGCAGGATCACCGGCGGCGTGAACGTGCCGTGGTAGCCCAGGCCGATCATGGAGTCGAGGACCTGGTTGCGGTCGGCCAGCGAGCGCAGCTCGGCCAGCACCTCGGCCTCGGACCGCGCGCCCGGCAGGTCCAGCGCGTCGGCGTTCTTGATCACATCGGGGACGGCGGCGGCGGTGAGCTCGTCCAGCGAGCCGTACCCGACCTGCGCGAGCATCTTGGCCCGCGCCTCCTGGTCGGGCCCGATGTGGCGCTGCTCGAACGGGTTTGCCCGTTCGAGGTCGGAGAGCGGAATGCGATGGGCGGTCATTGCGGAGGCCTCCTGGTCTGACGCGACCTACGAGGGGCACCACGGCACGGGTACCCGGACGGCCTCCCCCTCTGTCATCTCGACCTGAGAGCTTCACCGGCCGCCCGCGGGCGCCCGGCTTTCACCGTCGGTGAGAGCGGAAGCCATCGACATCCGCCCTGCTTTCCAGAGTGACCTCGTCCGTGCGGTACGTGGGCCTGAGAGATTCCGGGGAGGATTTGCTCCTTCGGCGCCTCCGGTGTTCTCCGGAGGACTCTCCCGCACGGGGTCAGCAGCCGTAGCCAGACTATCAGCGAGGTCAACGGCGTCCTCTGTCGAGTGGCCGCCTTCCCCGAAGTGCTCTTTTGTAGTGCTTACGGATGAGTTGCGACCAAGTGGAGGGCCCGTGCAGACCGACATCGATCCGCGCAACCTGATCGGCCGCAAGGCGTTCGACCGTCATGGCACCAAGATCGGCACGATCGACGAGGTCTACCTCGACGACGCGACCGGCGTGCCGGAGTGGGCGGCGATACGGACCGGCCTGTTCTCCCGGGACGCCTTCGTCCCCCTGGAGCCCAGCGAACTGGTCGAGGGCACCCTGCGCGTCCCCTTCGACCGCGCTCTGATCAAGGACGCTCCGGACTTCGGCGTCGGCCGCCACCTCTCCCCCGAGCAGGAGCTCCAGCTCTACCACCACTACGGCCTCGACGTGGGCGCCCCTCCCCCGGCGCAGGACCACGACTTCGGCACCCTGGCCGGCAGGGACGACGCCTGACCCCGCGGTCAGCCGCAGGCCCGCAGCAGCCGCCCGAGCATCCCGGCGGGGTCGAGCAGGACGCGGGCGCCGTCCCGCACGACGCGCCGGGTACCGGCGTCGACGGGGTCCGTGCGCGCCCAGTCCGGCGAGCCGATGTTCACCTCGACCTCCAGCCCGGAGGCGGTGACCTGCCGCCACTCGGTGACGGGCCCCCACGCCTCGACCCGGACCACCTCGCCCAGGGCGAGCTCGCGGAGCCAGGCGTCGTCGTCGGGGTACCCGGCCGCCCGGGTCGTCAGGACGACGAGATCGACGTCGGAGTCCGGCCGCGCCGCGCCCCGGGCCCATGAGCCGACCAGCAGCACTCCGACGACGTCGCTCCGGCCGAGGGCCCACGCCGTGACCCGCTCCACCACCGTCCGGACCTCGGCACGCCGCTGCGGGGACACCCCGGAAGGACTCTCCCCGGTCACCGAACGGCCCCCGGCCGCCCCGCCGGCACCCCGCCCGCCGACTCCGCCTCCCCAGCCGCGTCCCCCGCGTCCTCCATCGCGTCCCCCGCGTCCGCCCTCGCGTCGCCCGCGTCCTCCACCCCGTCGTCCGTCATCGGGGCCTTGTCAGGTCTTCGCCGGACCAGCGGCAGCGGATCCGCCGGCTCCAGATCCGCGTCGTCCGTCCGGAACGTGCGCACCCGCCCCACCTCCGACTGCGGTGTCTCGAACCGCACGGTGACCCGCCCCAGGCCACTGCCCTGCACCCATCCGTGCCCCAGCACGGCATGCCGCACATCGTGCCCCGGACGCCACTGGTGCCCGTCCGGCACCGCGTCCTCCCGCACCGGCTCGTCCGGCACCTCCTCCTCCACGCCCTCCGCCCTCTCCTCGGCCGCCTGCGCGAACAGGTCCTCCTGCGTGAAGTCGGCCAGGCCGCTGACGCCGACCCCGAGCAACCGCACCCCGCCCGTGGTGTCCACCGCGTCCAGCAGGCGGCCGGCCGCCTCCCGCACCACCGCGGGATCGTCCGTGGGCCCCCGCAGGGTCTCGGACCGGGTGAGGGTGGAGAAGTCGTACCGCCGCACCTTCAGCACGATGGTCCGCCCCGACAGCCCGGCCCCCCGCAGCCTGCGCACACACCGGTCGGCCAGCCGCCGCACCTCCAGCTCGACCCGCACCCGGTCATGGATGTCCACGTCGTACGTGTCCTCGACCGACACCGACTTCGTCTCCCGCTCCGCCACCACAGGGCGGTCGTCCCGCGCCAGCGCCATCGCGTACAGGCCGTGCCCGTGGGCCTTGCCCAGCAGCCGCACGAGCTCGTCCTCACCGGCCTCGACGATCTCGTCGACCGTGGTGATCCCCGCCCGGCGCAGATGGTCACCGGTCGCCGGACCCACCCCCGGCAGGGTCCGCACCGGCATCGGCCCGAGCAGCGCCCGCTCCGTGCCCGGCTCGATCAGCACCAGGCCGTCGGGCTTGGCCTGCTCCGAGGCGATCTTCGCGAGCATCTTGGAGCCGGCCAGCCCCACCGATCCGGTGAGGCCGGTGACCGCGCGGATGTCCGCCCGCAGCCGCACCCCGGCCAGCCGCGCCGACTCGCCGTCCCAGGCCGCCTCCCCCGCCTCCAGGTCCACGAACGCCTCGTCCAGGCTCAGCGGCTCGACCAGCGGGGACAGGGCCCGCAGCAACCCCATCACCTGATCGCTGATCGACCGGTAGAACGCGAAGCGCGGGGTGAGGTAGGCGGCGTTCGGCGCCAGCCGGCGGGCCTGGGCCATGGGCATCGCCGAGTGCACACCGAAGACCCGCGCCTCGTACGAGGCGGTCGCCACCACCCCGCGCGGCCCCAGCCCGCCCACGACGACGGCCTTCCCGCGCAGACTCGGCTTGGACGCCTGCTCCGCCTGGGCGAAGAAGGCATCCATGTCGAGATGCAGGATCGTGGGCGCTTTTCTCACATCTCCGATGCTGCACCACACCACTGACAACGGCACCGGACCGCCCGGATCGGCACCGCTGCGCTCCCGGACCGCCCGCAACACCGTCCCGCTGCCGCAGACCGCCGCCCGGCACCCTTCCGGTCCAGGACCGCCCGCCAGGTGCACTTCCCGGTCCGGGACCGCCCGCCCGGCACCCTTCCGGTCCCGGACCGCCCGCCAGGCACCCACCGGGTCTCAGACCGCGCCAGGTCTCAGACCGCCCGGTTGCGCCGCCGCGCCAGCTCGTCCGCCGGGTTGTGCCCGACGAGTGTCTCCCCGGTGTCCACCCGCTCGCCGTGCAGCTGGGACAACGCGCTCTCGACGTCCCGCCACACCACGCCCACCGCGATCCCGAAGATGCCCTGACCGCCCTGGAGCAGCGCGTGCACCTCGTCCGGCGAGGTGCACTCGTAGACCGTGGCGCCGTCGCTCATCAGCGTCATGCGCTCCAGATCGCGAAACCCGCGCTCACGCAGGTGCTGGACGGCGGTGCGAATGTTCTGCAGTGACACACCGGTGTCGAGGAACCGCTTGACGATCTTCAGGACGACGACGTCCCGGAAGCTGTACAGCCGCTGCGTGCCGGACCCGTGAGCGGGCCGCACGCTCGGCTCTACGAGCCCGGTGCGCGCCCAGTAGTCCAGTTGCCGATAGGTGATGCCGGCGGCCGCACAGGCCGTCGGACCCCGGTAGCCGATCTGCTCGGACGCCATGGACGCCGCCCCTCCGCCGCTCGGCACGGCCGCCGGTCGCTGGGGTGCGAGGTCGGCCGCGCCACCGTGCGGGGGGTACCCCCTGCCCGAGCGCAGCCGAGAACTCGGGGAAGGGTACGGACCGCTCCCCCCGACACCGAATCCGGGGGCACCCCCAGCCGTACCGTCGCCGCTGCTTCCCACGCCGACCTCCGTCCTTGACCTGCCTTCTCGACGGTAGGCAGTCACCAGGGGTGCGTCAACGATCGCCACACTCGCCACGCCGAGTGATAATCACCCAAGGAGTGGTTTCCCGCACCCCACCGCGGGGAAAGGCTAGCCGAATGCGCGGAGCGGGAACCGTGGGACGCCCTCACGGGCCACCGGCACATGCCGCTCCCGGGACGCCCCCGGGCGCCCCTTCCCCGCGCGGCCCGTCCCGTCGGCCGGGCACCGCCCGCTACTGGTTGCTGGTGCCGAAGTCCTCCGGCGAGATCTGGTCGAGGAACTCGCGGAACTTCTCCACCTCGTCCTCCTGCTCGTCCGGGATGGCGATGCCCGCGTCGTCCAGGACCGTGTCACTGCCGTAGATCGGCGTCCCGGTGCGCAGCGCCAGCGCTATGGCATCGGACGGGCGGGCACTCACCTCGACACCGCTGGCGAAGACCAGCTCGGCGTAGAAGACGCCCTCACGCAGGTCCGTGATGCGCACTTCCGTGAGCTCTTGGCCGACGGCCTCCAGCACGTCCTTGAACAGGTCGTGGGTCAGCGGCCGCGCGGGAGCCATGCCCTGCTGGGCGAAGGCGATGGCCGTCGCCTCCCCCGGTCCGATCCAGATGGGGAGGTAACGGTCGCCCCCCACTTCACGCAGCAGCACGATCGGTTGGTTGGAGGGCATCTCGACCCGGACACCTACGACATCGAGCTCGTTCACACAGCAACCCTAGGCCGTGCCCGGGACGTTTGGGTAGTCGGGCCGGGAACGGGTGACCGATCCGGCCTCCCGGAGCACCCACGCGTCAGGGCAGCCGCACCCCGAGCGCGATCTGCACGAGCGCCGCGTGCAACCGCACCGTCAGCCCCGCGAGCTCCTTCGTACGGGCCTCCGCATGTGCCCTGGTCTGGGGATTGCGATGCCGCCTGAGCGGGGCGACCACCTGGTCCACGAGCCCGGCCTCACGGTCCGCGGCGGCCTTCATCACCCGCAGGTGCCGGGGCTCGATGCCAAAACGCCCCAGCTCGGCGACGAGCGAGGCCACCGTGGCCGCCTCCGCGTCGTACACCCCGTCCTCCAGAGGTACCAGGAGCCCGTACGACTCCCACTCCTCCAGCTCCGGCTCCTCGACCCCCGCGGCCGCCAGCAGCTCGGCCCGTCCGATACGGGCCACCGTGGGCACGTCGGGCAGCTCGGGCACGGCCTCCCCGTCGCGCTGCCGGCCCACCGTCGGCAACGGCGCGGCCTCACCGCGCTCCATGGCGTCCAGATGCTCCCGGATCACCTTGAGCGGCAGATAGTGGTCCCGCTGCATCCGCAGCACGTGACCGAGGCGCTCGACATCCGCCGCACTGAACTTGCGGTACCCCGAAGGGGTCCGCTCCGGCTCGACCAGCCCCTCCGACTCCAGAAAGCGGATCTTCGAGATGGTGACGTCGGGGAACTCGTCACGCAGCACGTTCAGCACCGCGCCGATGCTCATCGGACCGCCGTCCGCGGCGGCGGTGCCGTGACCGGCACCGCCCCTCGGTGTTCGCAGCATGGACCTTCCCTGGGGATACCCCCGGACGAAGCCCGGGGGGAGGGTCAGTAGCCTCGCTGGCTCGCGTAGAAGACCAGCCGGTACTTGCCGATCTGCACCTCGTCACCGTTCGACAGAGCGACCTCGTCGATCCGCTCCCGGTTGACGTACGTGCCGTTCAGACTGCCGACGTCGGCCACCGTGAACGAACCGTCCGGCCGGCGACGGAACTCCACATGACGGCGCGAGACGGTCACGTCGTCGAGGAAGATGTCGCTCTGCGGGTGACGCCCGGCCGTGGTCAGGTCGCCGTCCAGCAGGAAACGGCTGCCCGAGTTGGGCCCGCGGCGCACGACCAGCAGCGCGGAGCCGAGCGGCAGCGCGTCCACCGCGGCCTGCGCCTCGGGGGAGAGCGCCGGCAGCTGGGTCTGACCGGTGGCCTCGGAGTCGTAGGCCTCGAGACCGGAGATGGAGATGGTGGAGGTCGTCTCCGACGCGCGCTCGGGCGTCAGACCGGGCCTCAGCGGCGCGCCGCAGTTGGAGCAGAAGCGGCTGTTCTCCGCGTTGCGGTTACCGCACCTCGTACACACCAGGGCTGACATGGGGGAAAACCCTCCACCCGTACTCGAGGTCGACGGTTGGCCGAAACCTATGCCGCCGGCCTGGGCAGGGTCAACCGACGCCGCGCCCTGGCCTCCCGGAATGTCACCGCCCGGACCAGCCACCTGGTCGCGGAACAGCGGCCGCTCACCTTCCGCCTCGGGCTGTGCGCGATGACGGGCGGTCGCGTTGTCGCTGCCCTCTCGCGCGCTCTTGCCGAACAACTTCGCAAACAACTTCACGGGCGATTCCCCTTGACCGAAACAGACCCGCCCGTGGGGCAGGACGAACCCTGACTGAATACACCGGCCGACCCGGACACCTTCACAACGTCCGTATCCACCAGACAGTTTCCACCACGCACCACCCGATCGGTGCGTCGACCCCCCGCAACCTCATGCCCCTGCCGGACGGCCCCCATGCACCCCCGGTTCACTGGGAGGACGACCGAGCGTAGTCAGGCTGCTGCGCCACTCGCAAGGCGTCCACGACGATCTTGGTCGATCGCTCGACGGTCACGGTGGCCTGCTCCTTCTCGAGAGTCTGCACCACGCCTCCAGGAATGTTGAGCGCCGGTTCGAGGTCCTGCGGCTTGCCGATGACCTTGAAACGATAGGGCGCGTTGATCTTGTTCCCGTCGACGCTCACGCTCTTGCCGGAATCCGTCAGAAACGTGTCGGCGACGACCCGTACACCGTTCACCTGGATCGCCTCCGCCCCCGCGGCGCGCAGCTCCTGGATCGCGTCGAGCAGCATGTCCGCCTCGACCGTCCCCTTCGTGTCCTCGATGGTCATGGTGATACCGGGCCCCTGGGCGGCCACTGTTCCCGCCAGGACACCCAGCTGCTTCTCCTTCTCGACCGTCTGCTTACGCGCTTCCTCGGCCTGGTCGGAACTGTTCTCCAGCTCCTGCCGCTGCTCCTCGAGACCTTGCTTCTCGTCCTCAAGACGCTGAGTGCGGTCATCGAGTTCATCGAGGATGCGGACGAGATCTTCCTGGCGCGCGCCGCGCAGGGCGTTGCCGCTCTCGCTGTTGGAGGCGACCTGGACGGCCAGACCGAATCCGAGGCCGAACAGCAGCACGGCGACGATGAGTTGGGCCCGGGTGACGCGCGGCGGCCACAGCCCCTTCACCAGCCGCTGCCGCCCCGTCAGCTCGGGCTCCGAGGCCCGTCCCGGCCCCTGCTGTTGCGCGGGCACCGAGGGAACCTCCGCGGGCAACTCCCTGCGCAGCCGGGTCGTCGCCGTGTCGTCCCGGTCCGACCCGTTGCCGTGCGACTCGTGACGGTGCGTCCCGCTCCGGTGCGTCCCGCTCCGGTGTGTCTCGTCCCGGTGTGTCTCGTCCCGGCGTGTCTCGTCCTGGTTGTTCATCGGCCTCACGCCCGGAACACGTGCCGGCGGATCGCCGCGGCGTTGGAGAAGATGCGGATGCCGAGGACGACCACCACACCCGTGGACAGCTGGGACCCGACGCCCAACTCGTCGCCCAGGAAGACGATCAGCGCGGCGACGACCACGTTCGACAGGAACGACACCACGAAGACCTTGTCGTCGAAGATCCCGTCCAGCATGGCCCGCAGCCCGCCGAACACCGCGTCCAGTGCCGCCACGACGGCGATCGGCAGGTACGGAACGACAGCGGCCGGAATCTCGGGCTGGACCAACAGGCCGGCCACGACGCCCACGACGAGGCCCAGTACGGCGATCACGATGTGTCCTTCTCAGTTATCGGCTGTGCTGTACGTACGATCACACTCGGCGCGGCGGGCACCCGGACGTCGTCCTGCACGGAGATCGCGGTCCGGATGCCGAAGTTCTCCTGCAGGGCGTGCAGGTACAGCCCGTCGGCGCTGTCCTGGAACCGGGTACTGAGGTTCTGCCCGTCCCCCACCGCGAGCACCGTGTACGGCGGCACCAGCGGTTTGTTGTCGACCAGTATCGCGTCGCCCGCGGCCCGGATCGCCGACAGCGCCGTCAGCCGCTGCCCGTTGATGGAGACCGCCTCGGCGCCAGAGGCCCACAGCCCGTTCACCACACGCTGCATGTCACGGTCGCGCACTCGTCCGGTGTCGGAGAACCCGGATGTCTCGCGGGGGTCGCCGTCACCGCCGGTGGAGGCTTCCTCGGCGTCGTCCACGACGAGTTTGATCCCTGGCCCGTGCACCGCGACGGCGCCCGCCAGCATGCCCACCAGCTCCGCCTGATCGCCGCCGCCGCTGTCCCTGAGCGCTTCCCGCTGCCGGGCGCTCACGTCGGCGCGCAGGTCGTCGACGGTGTCCTCGAGCTCGTCCGCCGCCTCGGTCTCGCGGTCGATGCGGTCGATGAGCTCCTCGCGCTCCTTGGCGACGACCGGGGCGGCGGTCCGCGCCTGGGCCGCGCCGACGGTCACCACGAGGGCCGCGAGGACCAGCCCGGCGGCCAGTCCCAGCCTGGCCCGCAGGGTCCTGGGCAGGCCCCCGGTGCCGTCGGCCTGTTTCCGGGCGGCCGCCTCGGCGTACCCGTCGTCGAGGCTGTGGTCCATGACGTTGGTGAGCAGCGACATGGACGCGTCCGGGCGCGAGGCGCGCGCGGGTGTGCTCCGAACGGGGGGCTGCTGCGGCATGCCGCACATCGTCGCATGTCGCGGCCACTACCTGTGAACGACCCCACCGGCGTGCCGGACAGGCCCTCTCGAGGACACCTGTCCGGCACGCGCGCGTGGACCTGCCGTCACCGCCCGGCGCTGTCCACCACCGTCGCCCACTCGTCCAGCAGTGCCTGCGCGGAGGCGTCGTCCGGGCCTTCCGCCCACAGGTGCGTGACGGCCTCGGCGGGGTCCGGCAGGACCATGACCCAGCGTCCGTCCGTCTCCACCACCCGGACGCCGTCGGTGGTGTCCACGAAGCGGTCTCCGGCCGCCTCGACGACCCGCCGCATCACGAGCCCCTTCACGGCCCACGGGGTCGCCAGATCCCGCTTCAGGACGTGTGCCCGCGGGATCCGCGCGTCGATCTGGCTCAGCGTGAGCTGCGTCCGGGCCACGAGCCCGATCAACCGCACGAAGGCCGCGGTCCCGTCGAAGACGCTGCTGAACTCCGGGACGATGAACCCGCCCTTGCCGTCTCCGCCGAAGATCGTCGACTCGTCCCGCCCGACCCGGGTGAGGTCGTCGGGCGAGGTCGTCGTCCACTCGACCTGCGTCCCGTGGTAGGCCGCCACCTGCTCGGCGATCCGGGTCGTCGTCACCGGCAGGGCGACCCGCCCGCTGCGCCGCTCGGCGGCGACCAGGTCGAGCATCACGAGCAGCGCCCGGTCGTCCTCGATGATGCGGCCCTTCTCGTCCACCAGGGACAGCCGCTCACCCACGGGGTCGAACCGCACGCCGAACGCGGCCCGCGAGGACGCGACGATCTCGCCGAGCCGTACGAGCCCCCGGCGACGCATGTCGCCGGTCTCCGTGGGCCTGGACTCGTCCAGACCGGGGTTGATCGTCAGCGAGTCCACGCCGAGCTTGCCGAGCAGGCTCGGCAGGACCAGGCCGGCGCTTCCGTTGGAGGCGTCGACCACGACCTTCAGGCCGGCCTCGGAGATCCCGGTGGTGTCCACGTTCCGCAGCAGCGACCCGGTGTAGGAGTCGAAGACGCTGGCCGGGAAGTGCAGGTCCCCGATCTCGCCGGGGAACGCCCGCCGGTACTCCTGCCGCGCGAACACCCGGTCCAGCTTCCGTTGACCGCCCTGCGACAGATCGGCGCCCTGTCCGTCGAAGAACATGATGTCCACGGAGTCCGGCACCCCGGGCGAGGTCCGGATCATGATGCCGCCGGCGCTGCCCCGAGCGGTCTGCTGCCGCGCCACCGGCAGCGGTACGTTCTCCAGGTCCCGTACGTCGATGGCGCTGGCCTGGAGCGCGGAGATGACCGCCCGCTTCAGGGCCCGGGCACCACGGGAGTGGTCGCGGGCGGTGGTGACGGTGGAGCCCTTCTTCAGGGTCGTGGCGTAGGCGCCGGCCAGACGCACGGCCAGTTCGGGCGTGATCTCGACGTTCAGGATGCCGGAGACACCGCGGGCCCCGAAGAGGTGCGCCTGTCCGCGGGACTCCCAGATCACCGACGTGTTGACGAACGCGCCGGCTTCGATGGTCTTGAACGGATAGACCCGCACATTGCCCTGCACGATCGATTCTTCACCGATCAGGCATTCGTCACCGATGACGGCGCCGTCCTCGATCCGGGCGGCCCGCATGATGTCGGTGTTCTTGCCTACGACGCATCCGCGCAGATTGCTGTGCTGTCCGACGTACACGTTGTCGTGGACGACGGCCTTGTGCAGGAAGGCGCCGCTCTTCACGACGACGTTGGAGCCGATGACGCTGTGTTCGCGGATTTCCGCGCCGGCCTCGACCTTGGCGTAGTCACCTATGTAGAGGGGGCCGCGCAGAACGGCGTCGGGGTGGACTTCGGCGCCCTCGGCCACCCATACGCCCGGGGAGATCTCGAAGCCGTCGAGTTCGACGTCGACCTTGCGTTCGAGCACGTCGGCCTGGGCCTTCACATAGCTCTCGTGCGTGCCGACGTCCTCCCAGTAGCCCTCGGCGACATAGCCGTAGATCGGCTTGCCCTCCTTCATGAGCTGCGGGAAGACGTCACCGGACCAGTCGACGGGCACGTCGGCCTCGACGTAGTCGAAGACTTCGGGTTCCATCACGTAGATGCCGGTGTTCACAGTGTCCGAGAAGACCTGGCCCCAGGTCGGCTTCTCGAGGAAGCGCTCGACCTTGCCCTCCTCGTCGACGATCGTGATGCCGAATTCCAGCGGATTGGGCACGCGCGTCAGGCAGACGGTGACCAGCGCGCCCTTTTCCTTGTGGAAGTTGATCAGTTCGGTGAGGTCGAAGTCGGTCAGTGCATCGCCGGAGATGACGAGGAAGGCGTCGTCCTTCAACGCCTCCTCCGCGTTCTTGACGCTTCCCGCGGTACCGAGTGGCTTCTCCTCGTTGGCATAGCTGAGCTCCATTCCGAGCTCTTCACCGTCACCGAAGTAGTTCTTGACCAGTGACGCCAGGAACTGCACAGTGACGACGGTCTCGTTGAGCCCATGCCTTTTGAGCAGCCGCAGAACGTGCTCCATGATCGGCCGGTTGGCCACCGGCAGGAGCGGCTTGGGCATGCTCGAGGTCATAGGGCGAAGGCGCGTGCCTTCGCCTCCGGCCATCACGACGGCCTTCATGTCGGAAGCGTCCTCCTTGAAGAGACGACGGTCTAGCCGACTTCACCCGTCCAGATTGTCCCGCACTTCTCGGCGGCGGGCCATCGAGCCACTTCTCGACAGGGGATCGGCGAGCTCAGTCGGCCATGGCGTCCGCACGGACCAGGCGGCGGACTTGTACCACGTAGAGGACTCCTGCCCACCAGTAGAGCGTTGTACCCCATCCGGCGAACGCCCATCCGAAAATGGCAGCGAGTGACGCCGGCCATCCGGTTCCGTCACTGAGCAGGAGAAGCGGGAAGGCGTACATCAGGTTGAAGGTGGCCGCCTTGCCCAGGAAGTTCACCTGTGGCGGCGGATAGCCGTGCCGTCTGAGGATGCCGACCATCACCAGCAGGACCAGTTCCCGCGCGAGAAGTACAGCCGTCAACCAGAGGGGCAGAATGTCCCGCCAGGTGAGGCCGATCAGGGTCGAGAGAATGTAGAGCCGGTCCGCGGCCGGGTCGAGGAGCCGGCCGAGGCTGCTGACTTGGTTCCAGCGTCGCGCGAGCTTGCCGTCCAGGTAGTCGCTGACCCCGCTCAGGGCCAGTACCAGCAGGGCCCAGCCGTCGCTCTGCGGCCCCCCGAACTCAGGCCTGAGGATCAGCCACAGGAACAGCGGTACGCCGAGGAGACGCGCCATGCTGAGGATGTTCGGGATGGTGAGGACCCGGTCGGTCTGAACACGGGTCTCCTGGACCTCCACCCGGGGGCCTCCAGTAGGAAACGAGCCAACGATGCTCCCTGACCTTACCTCAACGCAAAAAAGCTCTGGCCCCCGGGCTGTGTGCCCAGGAGCCAGAGCTCCAAATTTAGTTCGGCGGCGTCCTACTCTCCCACAGGGTCCCCCCTGCAGTACCATCGGCGCTGTAAGGCTTAGCTTCCGGGTTCGGAATGTAACCGGGCGTTT
>NZ_JBHWKO010000040.1:0-78064 GCF_042731035.1 Streptomyces sp. NPDC059895 | reverse complement strand
CTGGTCACGCTACCGACGGCGCAGCCAGGCCCGAGCCCGCCGATCCCACTACAAACGCCGAGGCCACACCCTCCAGATGCGGTTGCAGTACTAGGCCGGGCTCGGAGACCTAGCCGGCGTCGCCCTTGGTGTCCTTGGCGCCCTTGGTGTCCTTCACTTCCTCGGAGCCCTCGGAGCCCTTGACGTCCTCGGGACCCTCGGAGCCCCCGGTGTCCTCGGCGTCCTCGGCGTCGTCGGCTTCCGTGACGTCATCGGCGTCCACGGTGTCGACAGTGTCTTCGGCGTCCTCGACGCCATCGTCGAAGTAGGCGTCCAGGACCGCGTCCAGTTGCTCGTCCCACTCCTTGAAGCGCCCCCTGGCCGTCGCCTCGATCTCGATCGGGTACCAACGGCGGTCGGGGGTGTGCACCGTGACGGTGTACCGCTTGCCGAAGCGCGGGGTCTCCGTCTCGACCGCGCCGATCTCGTCCCAGCGGAACTCGCACTCCTCCGCGTCCAGACGGAGACGGACGCCCTTGGCGTCGGCGACGATCCGGGCCCGGCGGTCGGCGGCCTCGAAGACGGGACCGTCGGGGGTCTCGTCCTGCGACTCCTCCGTGTCGGCGGCCGGTTCGGCCGCGGCGGCGGTGTCCTCCGCGACGGCCGCCCCGGCGTCCTCCCGCACGGTGTCCTCGGGCGCGGCGTCCTCCGGAACGGCGTTCTCCGGGGCGACGCCCCCCGGCTTCCCGCCCTTCGGCTCCGCGGTCACGGGCGAGGTGAGCCCGGGGATGAATGCCGGGTCGAATCCGGCGCCCTCCAGGGGCTGGCTGCTCGAACCTATGCGCTGCTCCACAGCGGGCAGTATGGTCGACGATCCTGTGCCGTACACAGTCAGCCCCCGACTTCGTTATGAGACCCCTACATGGGGCCCCGGGCGCGCGACGGACCGCACGAACGCACTCAGAGGACGGCGAGCGCGTCGATCTCGATGAGCAGCCCGGCGGGCAGGCCGACGTAGACCGTCGTGCGGGCGGCGGGGGGCTGGGTCAGTCCCTGCTCCTCGAAGTAGGCGTTGTAGAGGTCGTTCATCTCGGCGAAGTGGTCCACGTCGGTGAGGTAGACGCGGATCATCATCGCGTCGTCCCAGCTCGCGCCGCCCTCCTCCAGGACCGCCTTGACGTTGGCGAGGGTCTGGAGGGTCTGTTCGCGCAGGGTGGGGCCGGCGGGCGTGGGCGGCTTGCCCTCCTCGGCGGGCAGGAAGCCGACCTGCCCGGCGACCTGGAGGATGTTCCCCTTCCGCACCCCGTGCGAGAACCTCGCCGGAGGGGTGGTGTGGGTCTTCGGCGTGAGCGCGGTCTTGTCGGTCATACGGTGTCCTTCACTGGGGTCCGGCCGGAGTACTCGCCGCTGATGTCGTCGGCCGTGCGGCGCACCTGCGGGAGGAGGGTGAGGAGTTCGTCGGCGGTGACGACGACGTTCGGCGCGGACACCGACATCGCGGCGACCACCCGGCCGTCGGCGCCGCGGATCGGCGCGGCGACGCAGTTGATCGACTCCTCGTGGCCGCCGAGGTCGGTGGCCCAGCCCTGTTCGCGCACCTTCTCCAACTCCCGCAGGAACGCGGGGGCGTCGGGGGTGGAACGGGCCGTGTACAGGGGATAGTCGAGCTTCTCGGCGACCGCGCGCCGCTCGGGCTCGGGCAGGTCGGCGAGGAGCAGCTTGGCGACGGCGGCGACGGTGAGGGCGACGGGCCTGCCGATCCGCGAGTACATGCGGACCGGGTAGCGGCTGTCTACCTTGTCGATGTAGAGCACCTCGCCCTCCTCGTACACGGCGAGGTGGACGGTGTGACCGCACCGCTCGTTCAGCCGCGCCAGGTGGGGGTGGGCGATCTCGCGGACGTCGAGGTTCTCCATCGCCTCCTGGGCGAGGGCGAAGAGGCGGGCGCCGAGGCGGTAGCGCTGGTCGGACTGGCGGTAGACCAGCCCGTGCTCGTGGAGGGTGCGCAGCAGGCGCAGGGCGGTGGACTTGTGGACGCCGAGGCGGTCGGCGACCTGTCCGAGGTCGGCGGGGCCCTCGGCGAGCAGCGGAAGGATGCTCAGGGCGCGGTCGACGGTCTGGCTCATGGGGTGCGTACCTCCTCGAGGGCCTCTTCGGCTCGCGTCCAGCCGGGGCCGAGTCGCAGTCTCCCCCACGCGGTGTCGTCGAGGGCGGCGAGGCGGTCGGCGTGGTGGCGGGAAGGGGGCGCGGCGAGGTCGCCGGGGGCGGTGAGGGCGGCGGCGGCCATGAGGTGACCGTGGCGCAGCCGGTCGCGGGCGGGCAGTCCGCGCAGGGTGGCGGAGAGGAACCCGGCGGCGAAGGCGTCGCCGGCACCGACGGCGGCGACGACGTCGACGTGCGGGGCGGGCACGAAGGTGGCGTCCCGGCCGTCGAGGACGGTGGCGCCGTGTACGCCCTGCTTGACGACGACCACCGCGGGCTCGGGGAGGGCGGCCCGGACGGCGCCGGGGTCCGTCAGGTCCCAGAGCTCCCGTGCCTCGTCGTCCCCGACGAACACCAGGTCGGCGCCGCGGGCGAGGTCCCGCAGCACGGCCGGGCCGGTGCCGTCCCGCCACAGGCCGGGCCGGTGGTTGACGTCGAAGGAGACGAGCGGCCGGCCGGGGCGCGGGGCGGTCAGCTCGCGGAGCAGTCCGAGGCAGTCCGCGGAGAGGGCGGCGGTGATCCCGGTCAGGTGCAGGACGCGTCCGGCGCGCACGGCCGCCAGGTCCACGGTGCCGGCCGCCATGGCGGAGGCCGCGGATCCGGCGCGGTAGTAGGCGACCTCGTGCGCGTCGGTGGACCGGTCGGCGGCGGTGCGGAAGTAGACGCCGGTGGGCCGTGCCGGATCCCGCCGGACGGCCGAGACGTCGACCCCGTACCCGCCGATCGTCCCGACCAGGTGATCACCGAACCCGTCGGCTCCCACGCGGCTCACCCAGCGCACCGCGTGTCCGGCCGCGGCCAGCGCGCAGACGACGTTGGACTCGGCGCCGCCGACGGCCCGGTGGAAGGAGGGCACGTCGGCGAGGCGCCCCGGCCGGGACGGCAGGAAGGTGACCATGGACTCGCCGAGCGCGACGACCTCCACGACGTCGGGGGCGTCGCACGGTCCGCTGGTGGGCACGATGGTGGCTCCCGGTCCGTGTGAGGGGGCGGCGAGGGGGCGGCCGTTCCGTTGACCCCGCCTCGGCCGAGATGTTAGACAGCCGTGAGCGACATACGCAACGAGCGTTGCATTGCCTGCAACGCAACTGAGGAGAGAAGCATGGCCCTCGACACCGGTACCGAAGCGCTCGCCCGACTCGCCGAGGAACGCGTCGACCACCGTTTCAAGGGCCTCCCGCCGGACGCGGACGGGCTCACGGTCGGCGAGCTGGCCGCGCAGCGCCGCAACCTCTTCACCGACGGCTTCGCGACCCCCGTCCTGGCCCTGTCCGCCGAGCGTCTGGAGCACAACCTGCGGCTCATGGAGACGTACGCGGCCCGCCACGGCCTCGCCTTCGCGCCGCACGGCAAGACGTCCATGGCCCCGCAGCTCTTCCGGCGCCAGATCGAGCACGGCGCCTGGGGCATCACCGTCGCGGTGCCGCACCAGGTCCGGGTGGCCCGGGCGTACGGCGTGCGGCGGGTCTTCCTCGCGAACGAGCTGGTGGACGCGGCGTCCCTGCGCTGGATCGACGACCGGCAGCTCGCCGACCCGGACTTCCGTGTCGTCTGCTACGTGGACTCCGTGCGCGGGGTCGAGCTGATGGAGGCGGCGCTGCGCGGCACGTCCCGCCCGCTGGACGTGGTCGTCGAACTGGCCGCCGGTGAGGGCGCGCGTACCGGCGTGCGCACGGAGGCGGAGTGCGCCGCGGTGGCGGAGGCGGTGGCGGCCGCCCCGGGCCTGCGGCTGGTCGGGGTCGCCGGGTACGAGGGCGACGTCCCGCAGGCCACCGCCGAGCGGGTGCGCGCCTGGCTCCGGCGGCTGGTCGCGCTCGCCGTGGACCTCGACGCGGCGGGGCGGTTCGCGGACGTGGAGGAGATCGTCGTCAGCGCGGGCGGCAGCGCCTGGTTCGACGTGGTCGCCGACGTCCTCGCCGAGCTGCCCGGCCTCTCCCGGCCGGTGCTGAAGCTGCTGCGCTCGGGCGCGTACGTCTCGCACGACGACGGCCACTACCGCAAGCTGACGCCGTTCAACCGGGTCCCCGAGGAGGGCGCCCTGGAGCCCGCGTTCCGGCTGTGGACGCAGGTGGTCTCCCGCCCCTCCCCCGAGCAGGCCTTCGTCAACGCGGGCAAGCGCGACGCGGCGTACGACCTCGACCTGCCCGTCGCCCAGGTGGTCCGCCGGGACGGCACCGAACGCCCCGCCACCGGCATCTCGGTCACCGCCCTGTCCGACCAGCACGCCTGGCTGCGCACGACCGGCGAGGCGGACCTGGAGGTCGGCGACTGGGTGGGCCTGGGCCTGTCCCACCCGTGCACGTCCTTCGACAAGTGGCAGCTGATCCCGCTGGCCGAGGCGGACGGCACGGTCGTCGACTACATCCGCACGTTCTTCTAGGAGCCGGAAAGGCGGCCGGGCATGGAAGACCTCGTCATCCGGGACGCGGACGTCGTCGACGGCACCGGCGGACCGTCGTACCGCGCCGATGTGGTCGTCGACGACGGCCGGATCGTCTCGATCGTGCGGGAGGCCGCGGCGGCAGGCTGCCAGCGCCCCGGGGCGACGAGGGAGCTGGACGCCGAAGGCCTCGTCCTCTCCCCCGGCTTCATCGACATGCACGCCCACAGCGACCTCGCCCTGCTGCGCGACCCCGACCACAGCGCGAAGGCCGCGCAGGGCGTGACGCTGGAGGTCCTGGGCCAGGACGGGTTGTCGTACGCGCCGGTCGACGACCGCACGCTGGAGGAGGTGCGCCGGGCGATCGCCGGCTGGAACGGGTACGGCGACGACATCGACTTCGACTGGCGGTCGGTGGGCGAGTACCTGGACCGGCTGGACCGCGGGGTCGACGGGCGGGGCATCGCGGTCAACGCGGCCTACCTGGTCCCGCAGGGCACGGTCCGGGCCCTCGCCGTCGGCTGGGAGGACCGGCCGGCCCGCCCCGCCGAGCTGGACCGGATGCGGCGGCTGGTCGCGGAGGGCCTGGAGCAGGGCGCGGTCGGCCTGTCGTCCGGTCTGACCTACACGCCCGGCATGTACGCCGAGGACGCCGAACTCACCGCGCTGTGCGAGGTGGTGGCGCGCCACGGCGGCTACTACTGCCCCCACCACCGCTCGTACGGCGCGGGCGCCCTGGAGGCGTACGCCGAGATGGTGGAGCTGGCCCGGAAGGCGGGCTGCCCCCTCCACCTCGCGCACGCCACCATGAACTTCGGCGTGAACGAGGGCCGGGCCCCGGAGCTGCTGGCCCTGCTGGACGACGCGCTGGCCGCGGGCGCCGACATCACCCTCGACACCTACCCCTACACGCCCGGCTGCACCACGCTCGTCTCCCTGCTGCCGAGCTGGGCGGGCGAGGGCGGCCCCGAGGCGGTCCTGCGCCGCCTCGCCGACGACGCCACGGCCGAACGCGTCCGCCACGACCTGGAGGTGACCGGCGCCGACGGCTGCCACGGCGTGCCGGTCGACTGGGACACCGTCGAGATCTCCGGCGTGCGGGACCCCCGTCTGGCGGACCACGTCGGCCGGACGGTCCAGCGGTCGGCCCGGCTGCGCGGCGAAACCCCCTGGACGACGGCCCGCCGCCTGCTCCTGGAGGACCGCCTGGCCCCGACGGTCCTCCAGCACGTCGGCCACGAGGAGAACGTCCGCGCGATCATGCGCCACCGGGTCCACACCGGCGGTTCGGACGGCATCCTCCAGGGCGACAAGCCGCATCCGCGGGCGTACGGCACGTTCCCGCACTACCTGGGCCGGTACGTGCGGGAGCTCGGCGTGCTGTCGCTGGAGGAGTGCGTCGCCCACCTCACGGGACGCCCGGCGGCCCGGCTGCGTCTGCCGGACCGGGGCCTGGTCCGGGAGGGGTACCGGGCGGACCTGGTGCTGTTCGACCCGGAGACGGTCGCGGCCGGGTCCACCTACGACACCCCGCGCGCGCTGCCCGCCGGCATCCCGCACGTCCTGGTCGACGGCCGCTTCGTGATCGAGGACGGGCGGCGGACGGACGTCCTGGCCGGGCGGGCGGTCCGCCGCCGTCCCGGGTGACGGACCGCCCCTCCGCGCCGCCTACGGCTTGGGCAGGGTGCAGTCTGCGGCGCTCAGGTCCAGCTGGTTGCGGGTGGTGAAGCACGCCGGGAGCTGGTAGGTCTGCTGGGCGTAGTTAATGCCCTGGCGGACGGTGACGGTGCCGTTCTCGTCGACCTCGCACGGGTTGTTCACCGTGCAGGTCCCGCCGTCCTCGTTGCCGGTGTTGTTGACGGCGACGACCGCGCCGGTGGCCTGGTCGACGACCGGCGAGCCGGAGGTGCCGCCGATGGTCTGGCAGGCCGAGGTGTAGCGGACCGAGTCCTTCCAGGTCCAGTCGCCCTCCCGTATCCGGTACACGAACCCGTCGACGGCGCAGCTGTAGAGCCGCTTCCAGTAGCCGGAGGCGACGGTGATCGCGGTGCCGGCGGTGGGGTGCGTGTCCTGGACGGTGAGCGCGCTGATGCCGTAGGAGCCGCGGATGGCCGCGTAGGTGGTGGTGAGCTGGTAGACCGTGGCGTCCGTGTCGGTCATCGTCGCGTACGCGATCTTGGAGGCGCGCAGGGTGGCCACACGGGTGCCGGCGGAGTTCAGCAGCCCGAAGGTGCGGCTGGAGGCCTGACCGACGATCACCTCGCCGGGCTCCGGGAACCCGGTCTCCAGACAGTGGCCGTTGGTGAGCACCAGCGCCGGGTCGGTGTCGAGGGAGTCCGGGAAGCGCACGACGGAGCCGGAACAGTTGCTCAGCGCGACGGTCCCGGCCAGGGTGACGGCCTGGAGGGCGGGCGACGCGGGAGCCGCGGTCGGCGCGGCGGCGGTCACCGCGGCGGTCGTGGGCGCGGTGGCGCCGGTGATCGCGGTGGCGGCCGGCGCCGTGCCGGTCCCGGGTGTCGCGACCGCGGGCGCCGCGCCGGCCCCGGCGATGGCCAGGGCGAAGAGCGCGGCGACGAGAGGCTTGGGCATGTGGGGGTCCCCTCTGACGACGAGGCGACCGGAGGTCTTCCGGCCGCCCGCTGACTTGTCATGTGCATCATCAGTGCGTCAGGAGGGGAGAACAAGCAGTGCTTTTCGGCCGCCGGGCACGGCGGAGGCCGCGGCGGGGAGAGCGAGGCCAGGAGAGCGAGGCCGGGAAAGCGAGGCCGGGAAAGCGAAGCCAGGAAAGCGAAGCCGGGAAAGCGAAGCCAGGAAAGCGAAGCCAGGAAAGCGAAGCCAGGAAAGCGAAGCCAGGAAAGCGAAGCCAGGAAAGCGAAGCCAGGAAAGCGAAGCCGGGAAAGCGAAGCCGGGCGCGGCACCGGGCCCGCGAGCACCCCGGGACCACCGGGCCTTACCGATTCCCCTTGAATCCGCCGGATCCGCCCGCCCCGCGCCCCCTCCTGTTGCCCTTGGCCACAGGGGAGCCGGAGACGGCCGCCCCGTCCGCCGAGGCGGCGCCCGTCGGTGTGCCGGCCCCGGCGGTCGCCCCGGACACCTCCCCCGCCGTGGTCTCCGCGGCCCCCGGCGACGCCGTGCCCCGCGAGCCGGAGGACGTGCCGGCAGTCCCGGTCGCGCCCGCGGAGCCGGAGGACGTGCCGGGAGTCCCGGCCCCGCCCGCGGAGGCGGACGCCGACGGGGACACCGACTCCGCGGGGACGGCCGACTCCTCGGGCGCCGAGCGCGTACTCCCCTGCCCATCGCGCGCGTCGCCCTCCGGGGCCCCGGAGAATCCCACCCCCGCGATCAGCGCGGCCACCGAGACGGCTCCCGCCGCCCCCAGGGCGGCCACCACCCGCCACGACCGCCCCGGCCCCGCCCCGCGCGCCGCCGCGCGCCGCCGGGCCGCACGGCCACCCCCGCCCCCGGCCCCGGTGCCGTTACCCGCCCCGGCGTCGGCACCGGCGTCGGCCCCGGCGTCGGCGGGACCCACGTGCGGCAGCTCGGCCGTCTCGTCGTAGGCGCTCTCCCAGCCGTGCGCGGCGGCCGGATCCCGGTACTGCTCGTACGCCGGCGCGTCCGCCGCGTCCGGGAGGTACACGTTCGGACGCACCGGGGACACCTCACTTTCACCTGGCCTGAACATGACCGTGGATTGTAGGTACCCGTGGGGCGCAAGGGACAGCAGAGGGTGATACCCACCCAAACAAGACGTCTCACGTGGCGGAAAACACCCCCCGGTGAGCGTTACCGAGCCGTAAGCTCCCAGACATGCAGGTGATCCAGTCCACGAAGCTCGCCAATGTCTGCTACGAGATCCGGGGCCCGGTTCTCGAGGAGGCGATGCGCCTGGAAGCGGCAGGGCACCGCATCCTGAAGCTGAACACCGGGAACCCGGCCGCGTTCGGCTTCGACTGCCCACCGGAGATCCTGGAGGACATCCTCCGCAACGTCTCCTCCGCGCACGGCTACGGAGACGCCAAGGGCCTGCTGGCCGCGCGCCGCGCGGTCGTCATGCACAACCAGACCCTGGGCATCGAGACGGACGTCGAGCACGTCTTCATCGGCAACGGCGTCTCCGAGCTGATCGTGATGGCGATGCAGGGCCTGCTGGACGACGGGGACGAGGTCCTCGTACCGGCGCCCGACTACCCGCTGTGGACGGCGGCGGTCTCCCTCTCCGGCGGCACGGCCGTCCACTACCGCTGCGACGAGCAGGCGGACTGGATGCCGGACCTCGCCGACGTCGAGCGGAAGGTCACCGACCGCACCAAGGCGATCGTCATCATCAACCCGAACAACCCGACGGGCGCGGTGTACGACGAGGCGATGGTGCGGGGCCTGACCGACATCGCCCGCCGGCACAACCTGCTCGTCTGCTCGGACGAGATCTACGACAAGATCCTGTACGACGGCGCCACGCACACCCCGACCGCCTCGGTCGCCCCGGACCTGCTGACCCTCACCTTCAACGGCATGTCGAAGGCGTACCGGGTGGCCGGCTACCGCGTCGGCTGGGTGTCGGTCTCGGGCCCGCGCGCCCACGCCGACTCCTACATCGAGGGTCTGACGATCCTGGCGAACATGCGGCTGTGCGCGAACATGCCGGGTCAGCACGGCGTCGTGGCCGCGCTCAGCGGCCGCCAGACCATCAACGACCTGGTACTGCCGGGCGGGCGGCTGCGCGAGCAGCGCGACGTGGCGTACGAGCTGCTGACCCAGATCCCGGGGGTGAGCTGCGTCAAGCCGAAGGGGGCGCTGTACCTCTTCCCGCGGCTGGACCCCACGGTGTTCAAGATCAAGGACGACCGGCGGATGGTCCTGGACCTGCTGCGCCGGGAGAAGATCATGGTCGTCCAGGGCACCGGCTTCAACTGGCCCGAGCCGGACCACTTCCGGGTGGTGACCCTGCCGACGGTCACGGACCTGCGGGACGCGGTCGGCCGGATCGCGCGCTTCCTGGACGGCTACGGCCAGCCCTGACCCCGCCCCCACTGCCGCCGCCATGATCATATAAGTCCGGTTTTGCGATCAGCTCAACTTTAGACGAAATCTAAGCTAGGATGGTTTCCTGTCAGAGCACGGGAGGCCATCCTCATGTACGAGCCGATCCGCACCAAGTCGGTCCACAGCACGATGGCCGGCACCACCTCCGACTTCCCCCATCGGTCCCGCGAGGAGGAGCTGGACATCCAGCTCGCGGGCCATCTCGCCGCGCTGCTCGCCGTCACCGACGAGCTGCGCGCGCAGGCACCGTCCACCGACCTGGACACCGCGGCCGAACGGCTCGCGCAGCAGGTGGCCCGGTTGCGGGGAGGGCGGACGCCGGTCCGCGCGGTGACATCCGGCGACCGTGAGGCACCCCTCACGGCACTGCACGAGCGGGCGCACATGCTCGCCGGGCGCGCCCTGGTCGTCGCGGCGTCGCGAGCCGACACCGCGGTGGCGATCCTCGTGGCGGAGCGCATGGACGCGCACTCCGCCGCGCTGTCCGGCGGGGAACTGACCCCCGCCGGCTGACCCCTCCCGGGCCGGCCCCCACCCGGGTCCGGCCCTCCCCGGGGTCCCCGCGAACGGCCCCGGTCCGCGTGCACCCGCAGCGACGCGCGGACCGGGCGCCACGCCCTGCGTACGCTAAAGCCATGGGCATGGACTACGCGAAGATGCGCGCGATCGCCGAAGAGCTCGGGACCTACGCCGAGCGGCTCGAAGGGGCCTGGAGCGTCGAGATCGGCCCGGCCGGTCCGATACTGGCCATGATGTGCCCGTCGAAGCGTCATGAGGGCACCATCCGCCGCATCTGCAAGCAGTTGGACGCACAGCTTGCCGGCACTCACCCCGGATACGTTTGTGCGAACGGCCCCGAGATCGAGCACGCCGGACTCGGCCGCATGCGCCTCCCCGACGCCGTCGTCATCCCCGAGGACGTCCTCGACGAGGAGGGCCTCGCCGTCGACGCCACGCAGGTGCTCGCGGTCGTCGAGATCATCTCACCGTCCAACCCGAACAACGACTACGTCGAGAAGCTCGCCGACTACCCCGCCATGGGCATCCCCCACTACCTGATCGTCGACCCGCGCACCGGCACAGTCGAGGTGCACTCCGAGCCCTGCCGGGGCCGCTACACCCGCAAGGACCCGTACATCTACGGGGACAAAGTGCCCTTCGGTGCCTGGACGGTGGACACCTCCGACTTCCGCCGCTACGGCGAGGCCGGCAACAGCATGGACTGACGCGGGCCCGGGCACCGGACGACCTGCAACGGGAACGGCCGGTTCCCGTTGCGTTCCGGGTCGCCCCCTTCACCCCCCGTTCATCCGCCCCACCCGGGAACGACCCGTTCCGCGAGCACGCTCCCCGCGTGAGACGTATCGCAGGAATAGTCCTCGCGGTGCTGCTGATCGGTGGCGTGGTGGCCGCCGTCGTCGCAGGCCGGAACAACGAGGCGACAGGCACGGCAACGAAGACCGTGCGCATGGTCATCGGGTCGGAGAAGGCGGAGTTCTTCGCGGATCCGGACGTGGTGAAGGCCCTCGCCGCCAAGGGCTGGACCGTGCAGGCCGAGACCTCCGGGTCCTGGGCCATGGAAGGGCTGGACCTCGAGGGGTACGACCTCGCCTTCCCGTCCAGTCAGGCACCGGCCGTCGAGCTGGCGGCCAAGTACCGGGTGACGGGGACCCTCCCCCGCCCCTTCTACTCGCCGCTCGTCGTCGTGGCGCACCAGAACGCCGCCGAGGTGCTCGCCGGCAACGGCCTCGCCACCCTGGACGCCGAGCACCGCGGCACGTTCGAGATGGCCGCCTACCTCGACGCGGCCCGCGCCGACCGCACCTGGCAGCAGCTCAAGGGGGCCGAGAAGTACGGTGAGCTGACGGGCACGCTGTACCTGTCCAGCACCGACCCGGAGACCTCCAACTCCGGTGCCCTCTACCTCGCCGCCGCCTCCTACGTCGCGGGCGGCGGCAAGGTCGTCGCGAGCGACGCCGAGATCGACAGGACCGGGCCGCTGCTGCACAAGCTGGTCAGCGTGCAGGGCGCCCAGCAGTCCAGCACGGACGCGGCCTTCCGGGACTTCGTCAGCGGCGCCGGCAACCCGCTCGTCCTCGTCTACGAGTCGCAGGTCGCCTCCCTCCTCGCGGACGGACAGCAGCCCGACGACCTGGTCGTCCTCTACCCGGACACCACGGTCAACAGCGACCACACCGCCGTACCGCTCACCGAGAACGGCAAGGCCGTGGCCGAACTCCTCGCCACGGACCCGCTGCTGCGCGAACTGGAGGTCCGGCACGGATTCCGCCCGCAGGGCGACACCGCCGGGTTCGCCTCGGCCGGCACCTACCTCAAGCAGCGACTGACCGGCGTCCGCCAGGCGCCCGTGCCCACCTCGAAGGTGCTGCACGAGCTGGCGCGACGGGCGCGCGGATAAGGGGGACACCATCATGAGCACGACCGACGACACCTTCACCCTCACCCCGCCCGAGCCGGTGGCCGCCGTGCCGCGCGAGAAGGCCGGCGGACTCGTCCCGGTGGACGACGGGGTGCGCACCGACATGGCAGCCAAGGCCGCCGCGTACGTCGAGTCACTGGCCGTCCTCGACGCCCGCTCGCCCGAGTTCGCCGGCAAGGTCGGCGAGATCACCGCGCTCGGCGCCGGCGAGATGCGCACGGCCGCGGCGCAGTCCAACCGCATGCTGGAGCGGACCGTCCGCAGCCTGCCCGACAAGGGCGGTGACGCCCAGTCGCAGGTCGCGGGCTCGCTCGTCGAACTGCGGCGGGTGGTGGAGGACCTGGACCCGCGCGACCTGTCCGCGAACAAGGGACGCAGGTTCCTGTCCAGGCTGCCCGGCGGCAACAGGCTGCGCGACCACGTCGCCAAGTACGCCTCCGCGCAGGGCACGTTGAACAAGATCGTGGGATCGCTGCGCGGCGGACAGGACGAACTGCGCCGCGACAACGCCGCGTTGCAGACCGAGCGGGTCCGCCTGTGGGAGACCATGGGCAAGCTCCAGGAGTACGTCGTCCTCACCGACGCCCTGGACACGGCCGTCGAGCGGCACATCACCGGCGTCGCGGGCACCGACCCCGAGCGCGCCGACGGACTGCGCGCCGACGTCCTCTTCCCCGTCCGGCAGAAGCACCAGGACCTGCTCACCCAGCTCGCGGTGTGCGCGCAGGGCTACCTCGCCATGGACGTCGTACGCCGCAACAACGACGAGCTGATCAAGGGCGTCGACCGGGCGGCCACCACGACCGTCTCCGCGCTGCGGATCTCCGTGATGCTGGCCTCCGCCCTGGACCACCAGAAGAAGGTCATCGAGCAGGTCAACGCGCTGCGCGGGACGACCGAGGACCTCATCCGGGGCAACGCCGAGATGCTGGCCACGCAGAGCGGGGAGATCCAGCGGATCGCCGCCGACCCGGCCGTGGGCGCCGAGACCCTGCGCGCGGCCTTCCAGCAGATCTACCGCACCCTCGACGCCATCGACAGCTACAAGGTGCAGGCGACCGAGGCGATGGCGGCGACCGTGGAGAGCCTGACCGCGGAACTCCAGGGCGCGAGCACCTACCTGGAGCGCAGCCGGTCGCGGGGCGCGCTGGACGGGGGCCTCGGATGAGACGGCCCCTGCTCGCCCTGACCGCGCTCGCCCTGCTGCTGACCGCCTGCACCGGCCAGGAGCGCGAGGACGACCCCGCCGCCCCCGCGCCCGGCACCCTGCGGGTCCTCGCCTCCAGCGAGCTCGCCGACATGGAGCCGGTGTGGGAGCAGGTCCGCGAGGACACCGGCGTGACGATCCGGCCCACCTACATGGGCACCCTGGACGCGGTGAACCTGCTGGCGGAGAAGAGCGCCGACGCCCGCTACGACGCCGTGTGGCTGTCCTCCAACGACTACCTGCGGCTGCGGCCGGAGGTCGCGAAGAAGGTCGTGTCCGAGACGCCGGTGATGTCCAGCCCGGTCGCGCTCGGCGTGAAGACGGAGACGCTGAACTCGCTGGGCTGGACGCCGGAGAACGTCACCTGGGCGCAGATCGAACAGGCCGTCCAGGACGGCGGGCTGACCTACGGCATGACCGACCCGGCCCGCTCCCACTCCGGCTTCGCCACCCTCGTCTCGGTCGCCTCGGCGCTCTCCGGCGCCCAGTCCGCGCTCACCGACGCGGACGTGGCGAAGGCGACCCCGCGGCTGAAGGAGTTCTTCACGGGGCAGCAGCTGACGTCGGGTTCGTCGGGCTGGCTGGCGAGCGCCTACCGGCGGCGCGGTGACGTCGACGCGCTGCTCAACTACGAGTCGGTGCTCAAGGGCATCCCCGGCCTGACCGTGATCCGGCCCAAGGACGGCGTGGTCACCGCCGACTACCCGCTGTCCTCCCTGGCCGCGACCGACGCGGCGACCCGCGAGGACGTCAAGAAGGTCGCAGACGCGCTGCGCACCCCCGGCGTCCAGAAGCTGATCACCACACGGACCCACCGCCGCCCGGTCGTCGCCTCCGTACCGCCCGCGTCCGGACTGGACACCACCCGGCGGCGCGAACTGCCCTTCCCGGGCAGCCGTTCGGTGGCCGACGGCCTGCTCGACGCGTACGAGAACGAACTGCGCCGGCCCTCCCGGACGGTGTACGTCCTCGACACCTCCGGCTCCATGGAGGGCGACCGGCTCCAGGGGCTCAAGGACGCGCTCACCGGTCTCACCGGCGACTTCCGCGACCGCGAGGAGGTCACCCTGATGCCGTTCGGCTCGGACGTGAAGAGCGTCCGCACGCACGTCGTCAGCCCCTCCGATCCGGAGACCGGGCTCGCCGCGATCCGCGAGGACACCGAAGGGCTGGAGGCGGACGGCGACACCGCGATCTACACCTCGCTCCAGAAGGCGTACGACCACCTGGGCACCGGCCGGGACACGTTCACCTCGATCGTGCTGATGACCGACGGCGAGAACACCGCCGGGGCGGACGCCGGGGACTTCGACGACTTCTACCGGAGGCTGAGCGGCGCGCGGCAGGACATCCCCGTCTTCCCCATCCTCTTCGGCGACTCCGACCGCTCCGAGCTGGAGCACATCGCCGAGCTGACCGGCGGCCGCCTCTTCGACGCCCAGGCGGGCTCGCTGGACGGTGCCTTCGAGGAGATCCGTGGCTACCAGTAGGGTCACCGGGTACCTGGAGTCCCGCAAGAACATCACGGGCAGCCTGTGCGGACTGGCCGGCCTGGCCCTCACCTTCGCGGGGGTGGCGGGCCCGTACTGGCCGGTCGTGGTCGCCGGGCTGTACGGCGCGGGCGCGCTGATCGCCCCGCCGGAGCGCCCGCCGGTGCCGGACTTCCCCGACCCGTCCGCCCAGCTCGACGAGGTGCGCGCCGACTTCGGCCGGCTCCGGGCCTATCTGGCGGACGTCGACCTGCCGCCGGCCGCCGCGGGCCGGCTCACCGAGCTGACCGAGCTGCTGGCCGCGCTGCTGGACCCCGGCTGGGTCACCGAGCTGCTCGCCCAGGACCCGGAGGCCGTGCACGCCCTGTCCCGGGCCGTGCGGCAGGACGTCCCGGAGGCCGTCGACACGTTCGTCCGGACCCGGTGGTGGACCCGGCTCGCCCCCGGCCAGGAGCCTCCCGAACGGCACCTGGAGAAGCAGCTGGCGCTGCTGCGGGAGGAGGCGGAACGGCTGGCCGCGGGCCTGCGCGAGACGGAGGCGCGGCGGCAGGAGTCGCACACCCGGTACCTGGAGGACCGGTCGCAGTGAGGGGGTGGGCGGGACGGGCGAAGGCCTGCCGCCGTCCCTCCCGTCGGGGCGGACGGGAGGGACGACGACAGGCCCAGGGCCTCGCACGCCGTTGTGCGAAGCCTCGCCGGTCTGTGGTGCTCACCGCGGCCGGCCGTGACGATACTGCTGGTCAGGGCACGATCGGAGCCGGCCGCGGCGTCTTGGGTGGGCTCGCTCAGCCCAGGCGCCGCACCAGGGCGCGGTACTCGTCCCACAGCGCCTCGGGCGTGTGGTCGCCGAAGGTGTTCAGGTGCTCCGGGACGAGGGCGGCCTCCTCGCGCCACACGTCCTTGTCGACGGTGAGCAGGAAGTCCAGGTCGGAGTCGGCGAGGTCGAGGCCGTCGGTGTCGAGGGCGTCCTTGGTGGGCAGCACGCCGATCGGCGTCTCGACGCCCTCCGCCCTGCCCTCCAGCCGCTCCACGATCCACTTCAGGACGCGGCCGTTCTCGCCGAAGCCGGGCCAGACGAACGCGCCCTCGTCGTTCTTGCGGAACCAGTTGACGTAGTAGATCTTCGGGAGCTTCGCCGGGTCCTTGCCCTGGGCGACGTCGATCCAGTGGCCCATGTAGTCGCCCATGTTGTAGCCGCAGAACGGCAGCATGGCGAACGGGTCGCGGCGCAGCTCGCCGACCTTGCCCTCGGCGGCGGCGGTCTTCTCGGAGGCCACGTTGGCGCCGAGGAAGACGCCGTGGTTCCAGTCGAAGGACTCGGTGACCAGCGGTACGGCGGTGGCGCGCCGGCCGCCGAAGAGGATCGCCGAGATCGGCACGCCCTTGGGGTCCTCCCACTCGGGCGCGATGATCGGGCACTGGGCGGCGGGCACGGTGAAGCGGGCGTTGGGGTGGGCGGCCGGGGTGCCGGACTCCGGCGTCCAGTCGTTGCCCTTCCAGTCCGTCAGGTGGGCCGGGGTCTCCTCCGTCATGCCCTCCCACCAGACGTCGCCGTCGTCGGTGAGCGCCACGTTGGTGAAGACCGAGTTGCCCCACAGCGTCTTCATCGCGTTGGCGTTGGTGTGCTCACCGGTGCCGGGCGCGACGCCGAAGAAACCGGCCTCGGGGTTGATGGCGTACAGCCGGCCGTCCTCGCCGAAGCGCATCCAGGCGATGTCGTCGCCGATCGTCTCGACGGTCCAGCCGGAGAGCGTCGGCTCCAGCATGGCGAGGTTCGTCTTGCCGCAGGCGCTCGGGAAGGCCGCGGCGACGTACTTGGACTCGCCCTGCGGCGGGGTCAGCTTGAGGATGAGCATGTGCTCGGCGAGCCAGCCCTCGTCGCGGGCCATGACGGAGGCGATGCGCAGGGCGTAGCACTTCTTGCCGAGCAGGGCGTTGCCGCCGTAGCCGGAGCCGTAGGACCAGATCTCGCGGGTCTCCGGGAAGTGGGAGATGTACTTGGTCCGGTTGCAGGGCCAGGGGACGTCCTGCTCGCCCGGCTCCAGGGGGGCGCCGAGGGTGTGCACGGCCTTCACGAAGAAGCCCTCGGAGCCGAGTTCGTCGAGGACCGGACGGCCCATGCGGGTCATGGTGCGCATGGAGACGGCCACGTACGCCGAGTCGGTGATCTCGACGCCGAGCGCGGAGAGCGGGGAGCCGAGCGGGCCCATGCAGAAGGGCACGACGTACATCGTCCGGCCGCGCATCGAGCCGCGGAACAGGCCCTTCTCGCCCTGGAAGATCTCCCGCATCTCGTCGGGGGCCTTCCAGTGGTTGGTCGGGCCGGCGTCCTCCTCCTTCTCGGAGCAGATGAAGGTGCGGTCCTCGACGCGGGCGACGTCGGTCGGGTCGGAGGCCGCGTGGTAGGAGTGCGGGCGCTTGACCGGGTCGAGTTCGCGGAAGGTGCCCTTCTCGACCAGTTCGTCGCAGAGCCGCTGGTACTCGGCCTCGGATCCGTCACACCAGACCACGTTGTCCGGCTGGGTCAGTTCGGCGATCTCGTTCACCCACGAGATCAGTTCCTGGTGCTGGGTGGGGACGACGGGGGGAGCCGCGATGTCGCGCGCCACGATTGCTCCTAGGTGAGGGATTTTGTCCTTGTCTGCCCCGTGGGGGCCGCGACCCGGATGCTTCGCAGCGAGCTGCTGAGCGCTCATCCGGTGTCGACCGCACTCATATGATCATCCGACGCCTCAGCGCATCTGTCCAGAGGGCGTCACAGATGAGCAGAGTGAGCCTTGCCACGCGTACCCCCGGGAGCGCCGGCCCATGCATCCGCCGCCGTCGTCGCACGTCACCCGCCCGCACCGCCGACTCCCCCGGGGGCGTGAGATGATGGCCACCGTCGGCCGCTCATCTCGCCCCGTTGACCCGTAACTTACGGTTCCGTAGGTACGATGCGGCGCATGACTGCGTCCGCCCCCGACGCGCCCAGGGACACGCAGGCCGCCGGCCACGGTCCCGTCGCGCTCTCCCTGCCGCATCCGGTCAAGCCCAAGCTCCGCGGTTGGCTGCACCTCGGCATGTTCCCGGCCGCCCTCATCGCGGGCCTCGTGCTCACCGCCCTCGCCGACTCCCCGAGAGGCCGCATCGCCTGCGGCGTCTACGCCCTCACCGCATGCCTGCTGTTCGGCGTCAGCGCGCTGTACCACCGGGGCGACTGGTCCCCGCGCATGGACGGCATCCTGCGCCGCCTCGACCACGCGAACATCTTCCTGATCATCGCGGGCACCTACACGCCGCTGACGATGCTGCTCCTGCCGGGCAGCAAGGGGCAGTGGCTGCTGTGGGGCATCTGGGCCGCCGCGGCGGCGGGGATCGTCTTCCGCGTCTTCTGGGTCGGCGCCCCGCGCTGGCTCTACACGCCCTGCTACATCGCGATGGGCTGGGCGGCCGTCTTCTTCCTGCCCGACTTCATGCGCGCGGGCGGGATCGCGGTCCTGGTCCTGGTGATCGTCGGCGGCCTCCTCTACAGCGCGGGCGGCGTGATCTACGGCATCAAGCGCCCGAACCCGTCACCTC
The DNA here is from genome assembly GCF_042731035.1 of Streptomyces sp. NPDC059895. Taxonomy (NCBI): domain Bacteria; kingdom Bacillati; phylum Actinomycetota; class Actinomycetes; order Kitasatosporales; family Streptomycetaceae; genus Streptomyces; species Streptomyces sp. NPDC059895. The sequence goes on along the minus strand of NZ_JBHWKO010000040.1, from coordinate 59,762 downwards.
GGTGGTTCGGCTTCCACGAGGTGTTCCACTCCTTCACGCTGGCCGCGTTCATCGCGCACTACGTGGGCATCTCGCTGGTGGCGTACCAGCACGCGTAGCTCCCCCCCTCCCCACCCCCCATCCCATCCCATCCCCGTTCCCGGGCCACGGCTTCGAGCCGTGGCCCCTTTTTCGTGACTCCATTTTTCGTGGCTCCTTGACAGTCTCCCCATTTTGACAGTTACTTTCATTTCATGGTTACTGTCACTTTACCCGACCCCCGCCGATGGTGGGCCCTCGGTGCCCTGGTCGCGAGCATGCTGACGCTCGGCTTCGACATGACGATCCTCAACGTCGCGCTCCCGACGATGGCCGGTGAACTCGGCGCCGATACCGGTGAGCAGCAGGGGATGGCGGACGCGTACGTCGTCGTCTTCGCGGCGTTGATGCTCCCGGCCGGCCTGCTGGGCGACCGGTTCGGACGGCGGCGGATGCTGATCACCGGGCTCGGGATCTTCCTCGCCGGTTCGCTGGCCGGCGCGCTGGCCGACGACGTGAGCGCGGTCGTCGTCGCACGGGCCGTGATGGGCGTCGGAGCCGCCCTGGTCACCCCGCTCGCCCTCTCCGTCCTGCCGTCGCTGTTCGCGCCCGACGAGCGCACCAAGGCCGTCGGCATCGTCTCCGCCGGCTCGACGCTCGGCCTGCCGCTCGGCCCGATCATCGGCGGCTGGCTGCTCAACCACTTCTGGTGGGGCTCGGTCTTCCTGATCAACGTCCCGATGGCCGCGCTGGGCATCGCCGCCTGCGTCCTGCTGCTGCCGGAGACCCGCGACCCGGCCTCCCCGCGGGTCGACACCGTCTCCACCGCGCTCACCGCGACCGGGCTCGGCGCGCTCATCTACGCGATCATCGAGGCGCCCACCCGGGGCTGGGACGACCCGCTGGTCCTCGCGCTGTCCGGCACGGCCGCCGTCCTGATCGCCGCCCTGGTGCTGCGCGAGCGGCGGATGCGGCGGCCCATGCTCGACATGACGCTGCTCGCCCACCGCGGCTTCCTGTTCAACGCGCTCGCCGCGACGCTGGTGATGTTCGTCCTGTCCGGCCTGATGTTCGTCCTGCCCCCGTACCTCCAGGCCGTCCTCGGACACGACGCCCTGGGCACCGGGGTGCGGCTGCTGCCGCTGATGGGCGGTCTGACGGTCGCCGCGCGGGCCGCGCAGCCGGTCGTCGACCGGTTCGGGGCGCGGGCCGTGGTGAGCGCGGGCCTGGCGGTGCTGGCCTTCGCGGCCCTCCTGGGCAGCCGTACGACGGTGGACTCCGGCTACGGCTTCACCGCGCTGTGGCTGACCGTCGCCGGCGTGGGATTCGGCTTCTCGATCGTGCCGGCGATGTCCGGCGCCCTCGGCACCCTGCCGGCCGACCGCGCGGGCAGCGGATCCGGGCTGCTGATGACCCTGCGCCAGGTCGGCGCCGCCATCGGCATCGCCGCCCTGGGCAGCCTGCTGAACGCCGCCTTCCGCGACCGCCTGGACGTCACCGGTCTGCCGTCCGGGGCCGCCGACACCGCCGGGGACTCCGTGGTCGCCGCGCGGATGATCGCCGAGCGGGTGGGCTCGGCACCGCTCGCCGCCTCCGCGAACAGCGCGTACGTGCACGGCATGGCCGTGGTGCTGGTCGTGTGCGCGGTCGCCGCCCTGGTCTCGGCGCTGCTGGCGGCGGCGCTCCTGCCGGGCGCGTCACCCCGCACCGGGAGCGACGCCCCTGACCTGGTCGCGCCGACGGCGGATGCCCGACAATGACGCCATGACGGCCGCACGTTCCCCCCTCACCTCCGCCGACCGACCGCAGCCCGGGCTGCGTGAGCGCAAGAAGATCAAGACGCGGGAGGCGATCCGCGCCGCGACCTACGCGCTGGTCGAGGAGCAGGGGTACGACGCCACGACGATCGAGCAGATCGCCGACCGGGCCGAGGTGTCGCCGTCGACCGTCTTCCGCTACTTCCCGACCAAGGAGGACATCGTCCTCACGGACGAGTACGACCCGGTCCTGCTGGAGGAGGTGCGGTCCCGGCCCGCCGACGAGCCGTGGCCGGACACGATCCGGACCGTGCTGCGCGAGGCCGTCCGCACGGGCGTGGACGCGGACCTGGAGGTGGCGCGGCTGCGGACCCGGCTGATGGTCGAGGTCCCGGCCGTGCGGTCCCGGATGATGGAGAGCATGTCGGTCACCGGCCGCATGCTCTGCACCGCCATCGGCGAGCGCACCGGCCGCGACCCCGACAGCCTGGAGGTCCGGGTCTACGCGATGGCCCTGATCGGCGGTCTGATGGAGACCTCCCTGTACTGGGCGGAGAAGGGCCACCAGGACGACTTCACCGCCCTCGTCGACCGCACCCTGCTGGTCCTCCAGCAGGGCCTGCCCCGGGAAAACCCCTGAGGTCCCGCCGCTCCCCCGTGCCATCCTGACCGGGTGAGCAGACCCGAGATCCACCTGGACGTCGCCCCCGAGCTGGCCCTGTTCGTCCCGCACGCCCGGCGCGGCGGCGCCCACGCCCTGGCCGTCGACGGGGTCTCCACCCTGGGGCATGTCGTGGAGTCCGTCGGCGTGCCGCTGACCGAGGTCGGCGCGCTGGTCGTAGACGGGCGCGAGGTGCCGGTCTCGCACGTCCCGGCGCACGGCGAGTCGGTGACCGTCCGTCCGGTCCAGCGCCCCCAGCGGGTGCCGGGCGCTCCCCTGCGGTTCCTCCTGGACGTCCATCTCGGCACCCTCGCCCGCCGGCTGCGGCTGCTCGGCGTGGACACGGCGTACGAGTCGACGGACATCGGCGACCCGGCGCTCGCAGCCCGGTCGGCGGCCGAGCGGCGGGTCATGCTCAGCCGCGACCGGGGTCTGCTGCGCCGCCGCGAGCTGTGGGCCGGGGCGTTCGTCTACAGCACCCGCCCCGACGACCAGCTCCGTGACGTCCTGGACCGGTTCGCGCCCGCGCTGCGGCCCTGGACGCGGTGCACCGCCTGCAACGGGCTGCTGCGCGAGGCCACCAAGGACGAGGTCGCCGACCAGTTGGAGCACGGCACGCAGCGGTCGTACGACGTGTTCGCGCAGTGCCGGGAGTGCGGGCGGGCGTACTGGAAGGGCGCGCACCACGAACAGCTGGAGGCCATCGTGGAGCGCGCCCTTCAGGAGTTCGCGGGCGAGCGCTGACCCGGTCTACTTCTTCTTCACATCACCCTTCCCGCAGGCGATGCCGTCCTTGTCGCGGTCCAGGCCGTGGCGGTCGCGGCCGGCGACGGCGAGGCCGGTGCCGTAGCCCTTCTTCTCGAGCCAGTCGCAGCGTTCGGCGATCTGGTTCACCTTCTTCGGGAAGGTCCACGGCACGCACTGGCTGACGGTGCCGTAGGAGTGGTCGCAGCCGTCGTACCCGGCGGGCATCTCGTGGCCCTCGTGGCCCTGGTGGTGCTGGACGTCGCTCTTGGCGGTGCTCTCCGGGCTCACCGTGGTCCTCTCGCTGGCGGGGACCTCGGTCAGGTCCTCCGCGAAGTCCTGCACCCGGGCCGCGGCGACCTGGCCGTCGGCGCCGACGCGCACCCACTTCGACACCGAGGGGACGCCGTTCGCGTCCACCACCGACAGCATGTACCAGCCGGGCGGCGCCAGGTCGGGGTTGCTGGTCAGGCTGAGGTCGATGGTGTTCCCCTCGACCGTCATCGGCAGGTCCACGTAGCGCTGGTTGGGGTCGGAGGAGTGGGTGATCGCGGCCGGGCGGATCAGGGACGCCTTCACCACCGGCTTGTCGACCGTGATGCGCTGCGAGGTGCCGTACGCCCACTCGGTGCCGGCCACCGAGGTGATCTGCGGCCGGTCGCCCTTGAACAGGTACGGCGGCTTGTAGATCGACACCCGCTGGTCGAAGGAGCCGTCGCCCGGGTTGTCGCCGACGCTCAGGACACGGCCGTCGGGCAGCAGCAGGGACGAGGAGTGGTAGGTCCGCGGGACGGGGTCGGTGGCCAGGCCCGGCTGGAACTCGTTGGTCGCCGGGTCGTACATCGACGCCTCGAAGACGGGGTCCTCGCGGTAGGTGTGCAGGGCGCCGCCGGTCTCCAGGACCTTGCCGTCCGGGAGGATGACGGCCGACACGTACACCTTGCCCTGGTCGCCGGTCTGCGCGGTGCCGTCCTGGTAGTGGCCCTGCGGCAGGTCGGGGCCGGGCACGTACTGCGGCGAGTCGGCCTTCATGTCGATGACGTCGGTGAGCCGGTGCGCGTCGGGCGCGACGGTGTGGTTGCCGCCGCCGATGGTGATGACCTTCTGGTCCTGGGCGGGCGGCAGCAGCACCGACATCGACTGGTCCCGCTCGTCCTTCTTGCGCAGGCCCGGTACGTCGGCGATGGCGCCGGCGTCGTAGTCGTAGACGGAGGCGCCGGTGCCGGGCAGGCCGTTGCCGAAGACATGGCTGCCGGTGTAGAAGAGGCGGCCGTCCTGGAGCAGGATCATCGACGGGTACAGGCCCCAGAACGTCCAGGCCTGCTCGGCGTCGCCGAGCGGCAGCCACTTGTTCTGGGCGTAGGAGAAGTGCTCGTTGACGACCGTGCCGGAGGAGTCCTCGGCGAGGCCGCCCAGCGAGATGACGTCACCGTTGCCCATCGCGGTCGCGGACGGGTACCAGTGGCCCGCCAGCATGTCGTTGACCTTGATGTACTGGTTCAGGTCCGGGTCGAAGACGTAGCTGGAGCGCAGGCCCTTGTAGCCGACGCTGCCGTCGGGCTCGGCGTAGTCCTTGTTGCCGCCCATGACCAGCACGCGTCCGTCGGGGAGCTGGACGTGTCCGGCGCAGAAGAAGTCCTCCGGCGTCGGGATGTCGGTGTAGGTGCCGGCCACCGGGTCGTAGACGGACGTCTTGAAGGTGCCGGCCGCGAACATGTCGAGGTCGTTGCCGGAGCCGGCGATCAGCAGCACCTTCCCGGTGTGCAGCAGCACCGAGTGGATGGCCCGGACCGGCATCTCGGTGGTCTGGACGGTCCACTCGCCCTTGCACTCCGGTCCCGTGCCGCCCGTGGCGCAGGGGTCGGGGTCGGAGGGGACGGTGGCGTCCGTCATCGCGTAGTCGTCGGTGGTGAGGGTGCCGACGCCGTAGAGGGCGCCGCCCCAGGTGATCTGATCGGTGTTCGGCGGGATCACCGGGGTGCGGACCTCGGTGCGGGTCCAGCCGGCCGACTGCTCCAGGGTCTTGAGGTCGGTCCAGTAGACCCAGCCCTGGACGGTGTCGTGGCGGAAGAGGGTGAACGCGACGTCCGGCGTCGTCGACCGGTACCAGAAGGACAGGTCGTACTGGTGGTCCGGAGTGACCTGCGGGGCGCAGGAGTTCTCCAGCATCATCGTCTTGCGGTCGCCGTCGGCGCGCCGGGTCAGCTCGACGCGGACGGCGCGGCTGCCGGAGTGGGCGTCGTCGGTGACGGTGAAGGTGAAGTCGTTGTCCCCCCAGCCCGACTTCTCGAAGCACTGGGGGAACCGCGAGGGCCCGTCGAGGATCTCCAGGCCCGGGTTCTTCACCAGGTTGGTCGCGGCGGTGGCGGGTTGGGCGCCCAGCGGGCCGAGCCCGAGGGCGGCGGCGAAGAGCATGAGGGCGGTCAGCAGCAGACGTGTCGTTCTCCCGGGCGGCAGCGGCCGCCGCCCTGCTTGACGTGCTGGTCTTCGGGCTCCGTACATCGTGTCCCCCTTGTTCACGGGCCCCTGTGTCACAGGTGGTGCGTCACGCGTCGTTCTCGATGCGGAGGATGTCGATCCGGCCGCCGCCCTCGCCGAAGGTGGCGACGGGCGTGCCGTGCGCGAACAGGGCGCGCAGGGTGGGCAGGTGTTCGCGCTCACCGCGCAGGGCCGGGGTGGACACCACGTAGTCGATGTCCCGCCAGCCGTGCGGCAGCGTCCTGGTGACCGCCGGGTCCTGGTCGAGCTTGTAGTGCCAGATGACACCGGTGCCCGGGCGGTAGCCGGCGTCGACCGCGTCGAGCCAGAGCACGCCGTCGGTGACGACGCGGACCTCGGAGCGGTCGCCGACGGGTGTCTCGCGCAGCCAGCGGGCGGCGTCGTGGTAGACGCCGTTGTCGTCGGCCCGGGTGGCGGCGCGGTCGCGGTCGTACCAGTGCGGCCCGGCGAGCAGGGCGGCGGCGGCCACGGCCGCGACGGCGGCCACGGGCCGCAGGTGCGGTTTCCCGGGCAGGCGGGCGACCACGGCCTGGGCGGTCCCGGCCAGGGTGAGCGCCAGGAACGGCAGCACCTGCACGATGTACATCTGCGGCAGGTATCCGCCGGGCCGCAGTGCCACGAGTGCCAGCACCAGGACGGCGAGGGCGGCCGGCCGCAGCCGGTGGACGGCGAACGCGCACAGGGCCGCCACGCCCCCGCCGATCAGCAGGTACGGGTCCCGGTCCAGCCAGTCCGTGAACAGCTGGTGGGCGTCGGTGCCGTCCTCGAAGGCCGATCCGCTGCCCTCGCGTCCGCCGAGCTGGAACTTGAGCGTGCCCAGCAGCGACACGTGTCCGGCGCCCGGGAACAGCTCGCCCTTGAGCAGGGCGTACAGCGGGTAGAACAGGCCGGTCAGGACGAACCCGGAGCCGAAGCCGGCGAAGGAGAACTTGCGGGTGCTGGGGTGGCTGCCCTGCCAGAGGGTGACCAGCAGCACGGGCAGCAGGACCCCGATGGTCTCCTTGGACAGGACCGCGACCGCGAACGCCGTGCCGGCCGCGACGTGGTGCCACAGGTGGCGGCGCGGGGACAGGGCGAAGGCGAAGGACACCAGCACCCACAGGACGGCGATGTTGTCCAGGTAGATCTGCCGGTGCAGGACCACGGCGAGCGGCGACAGCGCGTACAGCAGCATGGCCGCGGCGGCCGTGGGCCGGGCCAGTCCGAGGCGCCGGCCGATCACGTAGACCAGGACCATCGCCGCCGCGGCCACCGGCAGCATGGCGATCCGCCCCTGTACGAAGGTGGGCACGTCGGGCAGGAGCCAGTTCGGCAGCCAGGAGACGCCGGCGAGCTGGATCCAGCCCAGCGGCGGGTGGTCGTACCAGTAGGTGTAATGCGCGAGTTCACCTTGCTGAACGGCCCACGCCTGCGCGAGATACGTTCCCTCGTCGTCATTCGGGAATGGGTAATTGCCGATTCCGAGGACCCTCACCAGGAGGCCGACCACGAAAACGGGCGCAACCCAGAAAACATCTTTCCGTAACACGCTCCCGCGTATGGAGGCGTGCCCGCCGCCGGAATCACCGGACCCCGGACGGGAAACGGAAGAAGAACTTTCGGAAACCTGCGCCTCGGACGCATCACGCGCACGCGTGTGCGGTATGGCGGTCCCCATGCGGAATCCCCCCACCCATTTCTGGGCCTGATGGCAGCCGGGGGCCTCCCCCTTGAAACCCCCCGGAATCAGGCATGCCGGAGCATCATGACACAGCTCGGGACTTCATATGAGCAGAACCTGTGATTCCGTTTGGGGCGGTGATCATCACGGCGAGGCCACATTGCGGCGCAAAAGCCGAACCTGATAACTTCGGCCCTACTTTGCTCGTGGGCCCGAATTGATCATGCGCGAAAACTCCGGACAACCGGAGTGGGAACCGGCTGGGAACCGGACCCTCGCCGAGGGCCGTCACCGATCACGAGCACCTCTGGAAGTCCTGTCGGTCGGGGGGCCGCAGACGGACGGGATTGTTCCGCGCACGTACGAGTTGAACGACCGTTCACCAAGGATGACCAAGAAAGACCGAGGGGGGAATTCGTGGTCTCCGCCATTCTTTTCATCGATTCGATCGTCCTCATGGCCGCCGCCGGCGTGACCCTGTGGTGGATGCTGCACGCCTGGCGCACGCCGGAGACACTGGAGTCGACGGCCTTCGCCACACCCGACGGCAGGGCGGACCTGTCCTTCTCGCTCCTGGTGCCGGCCCGGCACGAGGAGGCCGTGCTGCGGCACACGGTGGAGCAGATGCTGCGCATCGACCACCCGGACTACGAGATCCTGCTGATCGTCGGCCACGACGACCCCGGCACCGCCGCCATCGCCCACGAACTGGCCGCCGAGCACCCCGACACGGTGCGCACGGTGGTCGACACCCACGCCAAGAAGAACAAGCCCCGCGCTCTCAACACCGCGCTGCCGCACGCCCGCGGCGAGGTCATCGGAGTGTTCGACGCCGAGGACGTCGTCCACCCCGAACTGCTCAGCCATGTCGACTTCGCCTTCCGGCGGGAGAACGCCGACGTCGTCCAGGGCGGCGTCCAGCTGATCAACTACGAGAGCAGCTGGTACAGCCTGCGCAACTGCCTGGAGTACTTCTTCTGGTTCCGCAGCCGGCTCCACCTGCACGCCCGCAAGGGGTTCATCCCGCTCGGCGGCAACACCGTCTTCGTCCGCTCCGCACTGCTGCGGGAGACCGGCGGCTGGGACGGCAACTGCCTCGCCGAGGACTGCGACCTGGGCGTCAGGCTGTCCAGCGGCGGCGCCAAGGTCGTCGTCGCCTATCACTCCGCGCTGGTCACCCGCGAGGAGACGCCCGACTCCATCAAGGCGCTCTACAAGCAGCGCACCCGCTGGAACCAGGGGTTCCTCCAGGTCCTGCGCAAGGGCGAATGGCGCCGGCTCCCCGGCTTCGGCCAGCGGATGCTCGCCCGCTACACCCTCAGCACCCCGTTCGTGCAGGCCGCGACCGGCGTGATGATCCCGCTCGGCGTCCTCTTCGCCGTCATCGGCGGCGTCCCGCTGCCGTTCTCGATGTTCGCCTGGCTGCCCATGCTGCCGATGGCCGCGATGATCGTCTTCGAGGCGGTCGCCCTGCACGACTTCGGCCGCGAGTACGGCTTCCGCATACGCTTCGGGCACTACGCCAGGCTCGTCCTCGGCGGTCCCGTGTACGCCGTGATCCTCGCGGCCGCCGCGCTGCGCGCCGTGTGGCGCGAGTACACCGGCCGCCGCGACTGGGAGCTGACCTCGCACGTCGGCGCCCACCTCCCCGTCCAGACCCCGCAGCCCCAGGAGGCACGGTGACGGCGCTGCCCGCCCACGTGTCCATCGTCGTCCCCACCTTCAACGAAGCCGACAACATCCGCGAGCTGCTGTCCCGCGTCCGCGCCGCGATCCCCGCCGGAACGCGCGCGGAGGTCGTCTTCGCCGACGACTCCACCGACCACACCTGCCAGGTCATCGAGGAGGAGGCGGCGTACAGCGCCGTCCCGGTGGTCCTGCACCACCGCGACACCCCCGAGGGCGGCCTCGGCGGCGCGGTGGTCGAGGGCATCGCCCGCGCGTCGGCACCCTGGATCGTCGTCATCGACGCCGACCTCCAGCACCCGCCGGAACTCATACCCGAGCTGATCGCCCGCGGCGAGGCCACCGGCGCCGAGCTGGTCGTGGCCAGCCGGTACGCGGCCGGCGGCGACCGCAGCGGCCTGGACGGCGGCTACCGCAAACTCGTCTCCAGCACCTCCACGCTGGTCACCAAGGCGCTCTTCCCGCGCGCCCTGAGCGGCCTCACCGACCCGATGAGCGGCTTCTTCGCCATCCGCCGCACCGCGATCGACCGGGCGTCGGGCCAGGACGAGGGCCTCCAGCCCCTCGGCTACAAGATCCTTCTCGAACTGGCGGTACGGTGCCGTCCGCGCGGCATCGCCGAGGTGCCGTACGCCTTCGGGGAGCGGCACGCGGGCGAGTCCAAGTCGACGGCCCGCGAGGGCATGCGCTTCCTGCGGCACCTGATCACCCTGCGCACCGCCGACCCCCGCGCCCGGGCGGTGGTCTTCGGGCTGATCGGCCTGTCGGGCTTCGTCCCCAACCTGGCGCTCCTGTGGTCGCTGACCACCTGGGCCCCCGGTCTGCACTACGCCCCGGCGGAGATCATCGCCAACCAGGCGGGGCTGCTGTGGAACTTCGCCCTCATCGATTCCTTCGTCTACCGCAACCAGCGCCGCCACCGCCGGCGCGACGTGCGCCTGCTCTCCTTCGCGGTCGTCGGCAACGCCGACCTGATCGCCCGCATCCCCCTGGCCGCGCTCCTGATCGCCGCCGGGGGCATGTCCGCCCTGCCCGCCACGGCCCTCGCCATGGCGGTCGTGTTCACGGCCCGCTTCCTGGTCGTGGACCGGTGGCTGTACGGCCGCCTGCGCCGGCGCGAGGCGGCGCTCGCCCGCGTCACGCCGGAGAAGGTGGCGGAGCCGGTACCGGACCCGCTGGGCTGACCGGTCGGAGGCGGCGGGGTGGCTCGCGGGATCCGTCCCCCGAGCCACCCCGCACACCCCGGACCGAACCGCGGGCCCCTCACCTCACGGCGTCGGCTCACCTCACGGCGTCGGCTCACCTCACGGCGTCGGCTCACCTCACGGCGTCAGCTCACCTCACGGCATCAGCTCACCTCACGACATCAGCTCACCTCACGGCGTCAGCTTCGCCCTCAGGGCGGCCGCGTCCGTCACCGGCAGATCGCAGACGAACCCCCGGCAGACGTACGCCGTCGGCTTCCCGTCGATCAGCGCGCGGTCGGCGAGCAGCGGGAACTCCCCGCTGTCCGGCGTGCCCCAGGCGACCACCGCCCCCGGCGCGGTCCCCAGCAGGGCGGTGCGGCGCAGCTCGCGGACGCCCGCGTCCTCGGCGGACGGTCCGACGACCGCCACCTCCCGCGGCCCGTCGAGCAGGGCCTCCGCCGCCGCGAGGCCCCACCCGATGAACCGGGGCACCCGCGGACCGAGCGCCTTCACGACCCCCAGCGCCCGCTCGGCCGCGAAGCGGTGCGCCTCGGAACCGGTGTGGGCCGCGTAACCGAGGAGGGCCGACGCGGCGGCGGACCACCCGGAGGGCGCCGCGTTGTCGGTCGGGTCCTGCGGGCGGCGGATGAGCCGCTCGGCGTCGGCGGCCGTGTCGTACAGGGCACCGGAGCCGGGGTCGGTGAAGCGGGTGAGGACGTGGTCGAGGAGGAACCCGGCGAACTCCAGCCAGACGCCCTCCCCGGTCACGGAGGCCAGCGCGAGGAAGCCCTCCGCCACGTCGGCGTAGTCCTCCAGCACCCCCGCGTTCGCCCCGACGCGCCCGTCCTTGCTGGTGCGGGCCAGGTGCGCCCGGTCGTCGAGGTGCACGCGGACGAGGAGGTCCGCGGCGGCGAGGGCGGCGTCGACCAGGTCGGGGCGCTCGAAGCAGGCGCCGGTCTCGGCGAGCGCGGCGACGGCGAGCCCGTTCCAGGCGGCGACGACCTTGTCGTCCCGGCCGGGGGCGGGGCGTTCCGCCCGCGCCGCGAGCAGCCGCCGCCTGACCGACTCGATCCTCTCGGCGTCGAACACGCCTTCGCTCTGCGGGAGTTGCAGGACGGAGGAGCCGTGCTCGAAGGTGCCCTCCTCGGTCACCCCGAAGTACTGGGCGGCGAGGGCGCCGTCGTCGGCACCGAGGACCTCGGTGAGCTGCTCCGGCGTCCAGACGTAGTACGCGCCCTCGACGTGCCTGCCCGTCCCGTCGTCGCTGTCGGCGTCCAGCGCGGACGCGAAACCACCCTGCTCGGTGCGGAGTTCGCGCACCATGAAGTCGGCGGTCTCCAGCGCCACCCGCCGCGCCTGCTCCGAGCCCGTGGCCCGCCACAGGTGGGTGTACACCCGGCACAGCAGCGCGTTGTCGTACAGCATCTTCTCGAAGTGCGGCACGGTCCAGTCCCGGTCGACGGAGTACCGCGCGAAGCCGCCCCCGAGCTGGTCGTAGAGGCCGCCGCGGGCCATCCGTTCACACGTGTCCGCCGCCATCTGCAACGCGCCCTCGGCACCCGTGCGGGCGTGGTGCCGCAGCAGGAACTCGATCACCATGGACGGCGGGAACTTCGGCGCCCCGCCGAACCCGCCGCGCTGCGGGTCGTACTCGCGGGTCAGCCCGAGCAGCGCCTGCGCCTGCTCCTGCTCCCTGGGCGCCACGCCCTCCCCGTACGAGATCTCCCGTCCCGCGAGGTCCCGCACGATCTTCCCGGCGACCTCGGCGACCTCCTCCCGGCGGTCGCGCCAGGCCTGGCCGACGCCCTCCAGCACCTGCCGGAAGGACGGCATCCCGTGGCGGGGGGAGGGCGGGAAGTAGGTGCCGAAGTAGAACGGCTCGGCGTCCGGCGTCAGGAACACGGTCATCGGCCAGCCGCCCTGCCCGGTGGCGGCCTGTACGGCCTCCATGTAGACGGCGTCGACGTCGGGGCGTTCCTCGCGGTCCACCTTGACGCTCACGAAGTGCTCGTTGAGGTGGTCGGCGGTCTCCTGGTCCTCGAAGGACTCGTGGGCCATCACATGGCACCAGTGGCAACTCGAGTACCCGACGCTCAGCAGCACCGGCACCCCCCGCCGGCGCGCCTCCTCGAACGCCTCCGACGACCAGGGCCACCAGTCGACCGGGTTGTCGGCGTGCTGGAGGAGGTAGGGGGAGGTCTCATGGGCCAGTCGGTTCGCCATGGGGTCCATCCTGCCGCAGTACCCCACGGGGCACGCGCGGGACATCCGCCCGCCCTCCGGCGCACTCCGGCGAGCGGACCGCGTCCGCACCCTCGCGCCCGTGCGCCCTCCGCCGCACACTTGGCCTGGACACGCTGTGGCCCGCCGGAGGGGGACGACATGCGGGAGCGCCATCGGGCGGAAGCCGAGAGGCTGTTGGCCCGGGCCGTGGAGGAGGAGGTGCGGCGCACGGGCGGCCGTACCGACCGGCAAGTGCTGACGACACGGGCGCGCGCCGCGCTCGAAACGATTCTGCAGACCGCCGCCGAGGAGTACGAGGCGTACGCGCGGGCCGACGCGGAGACCCGCACCGGGCGGCTCGCCCTGGCACAGCAGTACGCGCGGGAGGGCGGTGGCGGGCTCCCGCTGCTGGTGGCGGGCGTCGCGGCCGTGACGACCGCCGTCGCCGACCTGGCGCTGGGCACCGGTGCGGGGACCGCGCTGGGGGCCGGCGTGGCCGTCGGTGTCGTCGGCGCGGCGACGACCGTCGTGAAGGCCGCCGGCACCTCTTCGCCGTCGGCCCGGCACCGCGAGGACGAGACCGGCCGGCCCGGTGACCCGGAGCGGCTGCGGCAGCGGTGGCTGACGGCGCTGGAGGAGCGCGGGATCCGTCCGTTCCTGGACCGGCAGCGGGTGCTGGGCGCGACGACGGGCCCGAGGAGGCCGGAGCCCCGGCTTCCCGCCTCCGGGAAGCCGGGGCCGAGGCTGCGCGGCGCCGACAAGAGCGCCGCGGCGCGCGGGCGGACGGTGCTGGAGCAGTCGTACGCCCAACTGCCCGAACCCGTCACGCCGTTCGCGGGACGCCGGGCGGAACTGGAGCGGATCCGGCAGTGGGCGCAGGCGGCCCCGGCCGCCACCGGGACCCGGCCGACGGTGGTGGTCCTGCACGGCCCGCCCGGCAGCGGCCGCGGCACCCTCGCGCTACGGGCCGCGCGCGAGCTGCGGGACCGGTTCCGGGGCGCGTGCGTGGTGGACCTGCGCGGCGACGGCGCGGCGGAGGCACCGCTGTCCACCCGGGACGCGCTGCTGCAGCTGCTGAACCGGCTCGGCGCGCCCCGCGAGCAGTTGCTCTTCCGGGAGCGTTCCTCGCCGGAGCAGCAGGTGGAGCGGCTGGGCGAGCTGTACCAGCAGCATCTGACGGGCCTGTCGGTGACGGTGGTCATGGAGAACGCCGCCGACCCGGACCAGGTCCGCGCGCTCGTCCCGGAGCGCTCCGACAGCCTCGTCCTGGTCACCGCGCGGGCCCCGCTCACCCTGCCGCCCGGCCTGTCCGCCCGGGTGCACGAGCTGCCCGTCGCGCCGCTGGACGCGGCCGGCACGGAGGAACTGCTCGGCGCGGCCACGCAGGACACCTCGGCCCCGTACGACGCCGAGTCCGCCGACCGCATCCGCGAGCTGTGCGGCGGGCTGCCGCTGGCGCTGCGGGTGGCGGGCTCCTCGCTGGGCCCGCGCTCCCCGCGCCGGCTGGCGGCGGACCTGGAGGTGTACGGCCCGGTGGACCCGGTCGAGCGCGCGCTGTGGCTGCGCTACACCGACCAGCCGGAGGCAGCCCGGCGGCTGCTGCGGCGGCTGGCGCCGGCGGGCCGGGCCTCGTTCGGCGCGGCCGCCGCGGCGGCCCTCCTGGACACCGACCGCGCGGAGGCGGCCCGGCATCTCACGGCGCTCGCGCAGGCGGGCCTGGTCGACCCGGTGCGCGGCGACCGCTACCGCCTGCACGACCTGGTCCGCGCCTTCGCGCAGGCCCGCCTGGCCGACGAGGAGGAGCCGGCCGACCGCGCGGCCGCCCAGGAACGCCTGATCGTCAGCTACGCCGAGCTCGCGGACTCGGTGCTGCGCCTGGTCGACGGCAATATCTCGACCCGCTCGGACCGCTTCACCCCGCACGGCTTCGCCTCCCTGGAGGAGGCGCTGCGCTGGCTGGACGACGAGTCGGGCTCCATCACGGCGACCCTGCGGCAGGCGGAGGGCGTCGACCAGGCGGCCGTGCTGAGCCTGCTGGGCGCGCTGTGCGACCACTGCCTGCTGCGCGGCGACCTCTACCGCCTCGGCGAGATCAGCGAGCTGGCGCAGTCGGCCGGCCAGGACCCGCTGGTGCGCTCCGTGCGGTGGCGCACCGGCATCGCGGCCCGCCAGCTGGGCGAGCTCGACAAGGCCCGGACGACGCTCAGCTCCGTGGTGGACCTCTACCTCCGGGCCCACCACGACGCGGGCGCGGCCCGCGCCCTGTGCTCGCTGGGCATCACCCTGCACCACCAGGGCAACCTCACGGAGGCGGCGGCGCGGCTGCGGGAGGCCCTGGACCTCCAGGAGGCACCCGAACTGGCGACGGACCGGGCGTGGACCCTGCACGCGCTGGCCGCGGTGGAACGGGACCGGGCACGGCTGGCGGAGGCCCTCGACCTGCTCACCCGTTCCCTGGTGCTGCACCGCGAGGGCGGCTCGGTGCACGGCGAGGCGTGGGCCCACTACCAGCTCGGCCAGCTGAACCTGCGCCGCGGCGACGTCCCGCGCGCCGAGACCGAGCTGCGCCGCGCCCTCGGCCTGTACGGCCGTACCCGCGACGGCCGCGGCGCGGCCTGGGCGCTGACCCAGCTGGCCCGCGCCCGGCTGATCGCCGGCGACCCGTCCCAGGCCGTGGACGGCCTGCGCGCCGCCGCGGCCCGGCACCGCGACAACGAGGACGCGCGGGGCGAGGCCTGGACGGTCTACTACCTGGGGCTCGCGCTGGAGGAGGCGGGCGACGTCGACCAGGCGGTCCGCGAGCTGGAACGCTCCCGGTCCCTGCTCTCCCGTATGCGCGACGTCTACGGCCTGGCCTGTGCCCGCCACCACTCGGCCCGGGTCACCCGCGACCAGCGGGCGGCCCAGACGGGCTCGCTGCGGAACTCGGGCTTCGCCCGCCAGCTCCTGATGGACGCCCGCGCCGACTTCCAGCGCATCGGTGTCGCCCACGGCGAGGCCTGGTCCTGCCTGGAGCTCGCGATCGTCGACGCGGGCAACGCCCGCACCGGCCAGGCCCTGGCGCTCTGTGACGAGGCGGCGGCGCTCTTCGCCTCCTACGGCGACCGCCGCGGCGAGGACTGGGCCCGCTTCCTGCGCTGCACGCTGCTCCCGTACACGGCCCCCGGCGGCATCGACGCCGGCACGGCGGCGGCCCGTCAGGAGCTGGCCCGCCTGTCCTCGGCGGCCCATCCACTGCGCGACCCCCGGCTCACCGAGGCGGCGGACGCCTACGGCCTGCTGCTGGACCGCGGTGTCCGCCCGGAGTCCGGCTGGCAGGCGTGGCGTCTGGGAATGGTGCCGGGCAGACACGCGCGGGAGGTCATGGGGGTGGCGGTGGGGGTGGCGACGGGGGACGGCGAGGGCTGAGGGGCGCGGTGGGGCACGGTCGGGCGCGGTAGGGGCTGAGCGGCACCCGCACCGTGGCGGCCCCCATCGTGGCGGCCCACACCGTTGCGGTCCACACCGTTGCGGTCCACACCGTTGCGGTCCACACCGTTGCGGTCCTGGTGCGCCGGGCCGCACCCGGCGCACCGGGCCGCACCCCCTGGCACCGGAGCGCGCCGCGCACCGGACCGCACCCCGCGTACCACGTACCCGTGGCGGCGGACGGTGACGGACGTGTTGGATCCGCTTGGACCGCTGGATCCGCTTGGACCGCTGGATCCGCTTGGAGCCGCCCGGAGACGGGCCGCGCCCCGCGTCCGCCCGTCTCCGGGCGGCCGGGGACGGGCCTCCCGGTCCATGTCACGGCCGAGGGCCGGGATCAGCCCTTGGCCGGGGAGGCCTTCCCCGGGGTGACCTTGCCGGCAGCGCCCTGGCCGGAGGCGTCGGAGGCGTCCTCCGGGGTCTCCTCGAAGTCGACCTTGCCCATGTGCCGGTTCATGGACTTCATCAGTCCCCACACGGCCAGTGCCATCACCGCGAAGACGATGAATCCGAGGACACCCGGGGTGACCTTGTCCTCGTCCACCTCCTTCGCGAGGGTGGCGAACTGCGTCACTGCCAGGCTCACGCTTGCGCTCATATCAGGCATTGTCGCGGATGCCCGCGAAGAGGTCGTCCTCGGGGAGGGAGACGTCGACCCGCGACTTCGCGAGCTCGTACTCCTCCGTGGGCCAGACCTCCTTCTGGACGTCCAGCGGCACGCGGAACCACCCGCCGTCGGGGTCGATCTGCGTGGCGTGGGCGATCAGCGCCTTGTCGCGGATCTCGTAGAAGTCGGCGCACGGCACGTGCGTGGTCAGCGTCCGGTCCTTGTGCCCGGACTCGTCCCAGCGCTTGAGCCACTCCCCGTAGGGGGACTTCAGGCCCCGGTCCAGCATCGCCTGGTGCAGCGCCTCGGTGCGCGGACGGTTGAAGCCCTGGTTGTAGTACAGCTTCAGCGGCCGGTACGCCGGCCCGAACTCGGCCTCCGGGTACTTCTCGGTGTCGTCCGCGCCCTCGAAGGCGACCATCGAGATCTTGTGGGTCATGATGTGGTCGGGGTGCGGGTACCCGCCGTTCTCGTCGTAGGTGGTGATCACCTGGGGACGGAAGGAGCGGATCTGCCTCACCAGCTCGCCCGCCGCCTTGTCGACGTCCTCCAGGGCGAAGCAGCCCTCGGGCAGCGGCGGCAGCGGGTCGCCCTCGGGCAGACCGGAGTCGACGAAGCCGAGCCACTCCTGCTTGATCCCGAGGATCTCGCGGGCCTCGTCCATCTCCTTCTTGCGCACCTCGTGGATGTGCTCCTCGATGTACGTGTCGCCCTGCAGCTTGGGGTTGAGGATGGAGCCGCGCTCCCCGCCCGTGCAGGTCACGACCAGCACGTCCACCCCCTCGGACACGTACTTCGCCATGGTGGCCGCGCCCTTGCTCGACTCGTCGTCGGGGTGCGCGTGGACGGCCATCAGTCGCAGCTGGTCAGTCAAGACTCAATCCTCGGTAAGTCGGCGCCCCCGCGGGCAGGGGTGCGATCGGCGGCTTCTATAGTGACCGAATCGAAGGGCCAATAATTCCGGAGCCGGGCTTCGGGAGCCCTTTCGGGACATTCGTCCCACGCCTGTCGGGTCCCTCGGGAGGACGATCATGAGTACGGCGAGCACGCGCACGCCCGAGGGCCGCTACGGCCGTTCCTCGGACGAGCGCACCGACCGCACGCTCAAGCTCGTCGGCGCCGCCCTGGGCGCGGTCCTCCTCGGCGTGGTCGGCCTCCTCGGCTACCACTACGTCGCCAAGAACGAGATCAGCGGCGAGCTGATCGCCTTCTCGATCGCGGACGACGCGGTGAAGGTGCATCTGGAGGTCCGCAAGGACGCGGGGTCGAGCGGCTACTGCACGGTCCGCTCGCAGGCGGAGAGCGGCGCCGAGGTGGGCCGCGCGGACTTCCGCTTCTCCGGCCCGGACACGCGGATCGACAAGGTGGTCACGCTCCGTACGACGGCCAAGGCCACGTCGGCGGAGCTGCTCGGCTGCCACGCCGACTGACACCGCGCCCCGCCCTTCAGGAATACGTACGCCCTGACCTGCGTTGACGTAATTCTGATGGCTTATGTCCTCCCCCTTGGGCCACTGAATTGTTAGGCTCGTGGTTTCGCCCATCCCTGGAGGAACATGCTTCCGGGTAGGGCGATGCTTTGTATTCCCAGTACCGACGAGGAGCACCCTGTGACCCAGACCAGCGAGAACGTCACCTGGCTGACCCAGGAGGCGTACAACAAGCTCAAGGATGAGCTTGCGTACCTTACTGGTCCTGCGCGCACCGAGATCGCTGCCAAGATCGCGGCCGCGCGTGAGGAGGGCGACCTGCGCGAGAACGGCGGGTACCACGCGGCCAAGGAGGAGCAGGGCAAGCAGGAGCTCCGTGTGCGCCAGCTGACCCAGCTCCTGGAGAACGCTAAGGTCGGCGAGGCCCCCGCGTCCGCCGACGGTGCGGTGGCGCCCGGCATGGTCGTGACGATCGCCTTCGACGGTGACGAGGACGACACGCTGACCTTCCTGCTGGCCTCGCGCGAGTACGCGAGCTCCGACATCGAGACCTACTCGCCGCAGTCGCCGCTGGGCGCCGGCGTGACCGGTCACAAGGTCGGCGAGGACGCGGAGTACGAACTGCCGAACGGCAAGAAGGCCTCCGTGCGCATCCTCAAGGCCGAGCCCTACAACGGCTGACGGACCGCCTCCCGGTCCCCGACGAAACCCCCGGCGCCCCCGCGGCACCGGGGGTTTCGTCATGCCGCACAGCGGCCCGCGGGCCGTACGGGCGGCGTTGCGGCGTCACGCCGTGGCCGAGCGGTACTTGCGGACCGCCAGCGTGCGGAATATCAGCACGATCAGCACCGAGTAGATCAGGGAGGCCCAGACCGGGTGCTGCATGGGCCAGGCGTCGGACGTCGACTGTCCGGGGTTGGCGAACAGGACACGGCAGGCCTGCACGGTGGCGCTGAAGGGGTTCCACTCGGCGATGTGGCGCAGCCAGGGCGTCATGTTGCCGGTGTCCACGAAGGAGTTCGAGATGAAGGTGACCGGGAAGAGCCAGATCAGCCCGCCCGAGGTGGCCGCCTCGGGGGTGCGCACGGACAGGCCGATCAGGGCGCCGATCCAGGTGAACGCGTAGCCGAGGAGGAGCAGCAGCCCGAAGGCGGCCAGGACCCGTCCGGCGTCGGTGTCGCCGTCGGAGCCGACACGCCAGCCGACCAGGAGGGCGACGACGGCGAGGACGAGCAGGGTCAGGGCGGTCTGCACGAGGTCGGCGAGGGTGCGGCCGGTGAGCACCGCGCCGCGGGCCATGGGCAGGGAGCGGAAGCGGTCGATGAGGCCCTTGTGCATGTCGTCGGCGATGCCCGCGCCGGCTCCGGCGGTGGCGAACGTGACCGTCTGGGCGAAGATCCCCGCCATGAGGAAGTTGGTGTAGTCGGCGGCGCTGGTGCTGCCGCCGATCCGCATCGAGCCGCCGAAGACGTACGTGAACAGCACCACGAACATAATGGGCTGGATCAGCCCGAAGATCAACATTTCCGGAATCCGTGACATCCTGATCAAGTTGCGCTTTGCAACGACCAGCGAGTCGCGGACGGCCTGCCCGAACGGGCGGGCGGGGGCCGCGCCGCGGACGGCGTCGGGGACGGCGCTCATGTGACGGCCTCCTTGCCGCTCTCGTCGTGTTCGTCGCTCCCGGCCTCGGCCACGTGGCCCGTCAGGGACAGGAAGACGTCGTCCAGCGTGGGGCGGCGCAGGCCGATGTCGTCGATCTCGATGCCGCGGGTGTCCAGTTCGCGGATGACCTCGGCGAGGAGCTTCGCGCCGCCCGTGACGGGCACGGTGAGCTTGCGGGTGTGCTCCTCGACCGTGGTGTGCCCCTTGCCGAAGCCGGCCAGGACCTCGGCGGCGGTCGCGATGTGCTCGCGTTCGTGCACCACCACCTCGACGCGCTCGCCGCCGGTGCGGGCCTTGAGCTGGTCGGAGGTGCCGCGGGCGATGACCCGGCCGTGGTCGACGACCGCGATGTCGTGCGCGAGGTGGTCGGCCTCCTCCAGGTACTGCGTGGTCAGCAGCAGGGTCGTGCCGCCGGAGACCAGGCCCTTGATCACCTCCCACAGGAGCTGGCGGTTGCGCGGGTCGAGCCCGGTCGTCGGCTCGTCCATGAACATCACGGGTGGCGAGATCACCAGGGCGGCGGCCAGGTCGAGCCTGCGGCGCATGCCTCCCGAGTAGGTCTTCGCGGGGCGGTCGGCGGCGTCCGCGAGGTCGAACCGGTCGAGCAGTTCGGCGGCCCGGGCCTTCGCCGCCGCGGCCTTCATCTGGTAGAGCTGCCCGACCATCCGGAGGTTCTCCCGGCCGGTCAGGTACTCGTCGACGGCGGCGAACTGGCCGGACAGGCCGATGGAGCGCCGGACCTCGTCGGGGTTCTTCAGCACGTCGACGCCGGCGACCACCGCACGGCCGCGGTCGGGGCGCAGCAGGGTGGTCAGACAGCGGACCGCCGTGGTCTTGCCCGCGCCGTTCGGCCCGAGCAGGCCGAGGACGGTGCCCTCCGGGACGTCGAGGTCGACGCCGTCCAGAGCCCGTACGTCGCCGAAGGTCTTCACCAGGCCTTCGGCGAAGATGGCACCTGTCATATGAGCCTCCACGTCATTGGGGATGCTTCGGAAAGACTAGGTTCGTTCACGTTCTCGCGGTGTTCGTTGCGCCCGATGGGTGAAGGCATGCGACACACCGTATCGCGATGTATCGCGTCTCTCAATGGATTTCCCCGAACGGGGGACGAGGTGACGCCTGGGCACCACGGTCGGCGACAACGCACCGCCGCGCCTGTCGATCCGCAAGGACGCCGCTGCCCCTGCCCCCGCCCCCGCCCAGGCGCCCGCCCGCCTCAGTCGATGACCGTGTAACCTGCCGCGCGCAGGGCCTGCTCCACCTCGGCGCAGTGCGCCGGACCCTTCGTCTCCAGGTGCAGCTCCACCTCCGCCTCCGTGAGCCCGAGCCGCGGGTCGGTCCGCACGTGGCTCACGTCGAGGACGTTGGCGTCGACCGCGGACAGCACCCCCAGCAGCGTGGCCAGGGCGCCCGGCCGGTCCGTCAGCCGCAGCCGTACGGCGAGGTAGCGGCCCTGGGCGGCCATGCCGTGCCGCAGGACCCGCTGCATCAGCACCGGGTCGACGTTGCCGCCCGAGAGCACCGCGACGACCGGGCCCTCGAAGCCGCCGGGCTCGCTCAGCAGCGCCGCGACCGGGCTCGCCCCGGCGGGCTCCACGACCAGCTTCGCCCGTTCCAGACAGAGCAGCAGAGCGGCGGACAGCTCGTCCTCGGTCACCGTGCGCACCTCGTCCACCAGGTCGCCGATGATGCCGAACGGGACGTCGCCGGGCCGGCCGACCCTGATGCCGTCGGCCATCGTCGCGGGGTTCTCCACCGCGACCGGGCGCCCCGCCGCCAGCGAGGGCGGGTACGCCGCCGCCCCCGCCGCCTGCACGCCGACGATCCGCACGTCCGGCCGCAGCGCCTTCACCGCGACCGCGATGCCCGCCGCCAGACCGCCGCCGCCGATCCCGACGACGATCGTGCGCACCTCCGGGCACTGCTCCAGGATCTCCAGGCCCACCGTGCCCTGCCCCGCTATGACGTCCGGGTGGTCGAAGGGGTGGATGAACACCGCGCCGGTCCCGGCCGCGTACTCCTGCGCCGCGGCCAGCGTCTCGTCGACCACCTGGCCGTGCAGGCGCACCTGCGCGCCGTACTCGCGGGTCGCGCTGATCTTCGGCAGCGGCGCGCCCTTCGGCATGAACACCGTGGAGCCCACCCCCAGCAGCGAGGACGCCAGCGCCACACCCTGCGCGTGGTTGCCCGCGCTCGCCGCGACCACGCCCGCCGCCCGCTCCTCCGGCAGCAGCCCGGCGATCCGGACGTACGCGCCGCGCAGCTTGAACGAACCCGTCCGCTGGAGGTTCTCGCACTTGAAGTGCACCGGCGCCCCGACGAGCTGGGAGAGGTGCCTGCTGCCCTCCATCGCGGTCATCCGCGCGACGCCCGAGAGCATCTTCTGGGCGCCGCGCACATCATCGAGGGTGACGGGCAGCGAGGAGTCAGCCGTGCCGTAGCTCATGGCTCCAGCATCGCAGTTCACGGGCGGGAACGACCGCCGTGCCCAACCACCGAGACCGGTTTCGCCGGCGCCGGTACGGCCTGCCGTCCGGCCGCGTACCCTGTCCCCCAACCCAGCACCCCCTTCCTGAAGTGAGCCCCCGGCCATGCCCACAACACCTGAAATGTCGATGGACATGACGACCGTCGGTGACACCGGTCTTCTCGACACACTGCAGCACGAGATGGCGCTCTTCGCACGCCGTGCCGAACAGACCCGGCTCGGCGGTGTCGGGCAGGTGCGCAACTCCATGGACCGCGCCGCGTACCTGCTGCTCAACCGCCTCGACAAGGAGGGCCCGATGGGCGTCAAGGCGCTCGCCTCGAGCATGGGCATCGACTCCTCCACCGTCACCCGGCAGGTGGCTCCGCTCGTCGACACGGGCCTGGTCAAGCGCACCTCGCACCCGGAGGACGGGCGGGCCGTGGTGCTTCAGCTGTCCCCGCGCGGGATGTCGCGCCTGGAGGAGGTGCGTTCCTCCCGGCGCCAGCTGATGGCCGAGCTGACACAGGACTGGGCGCCGGAGGAGCGCGAGGCGTTCTGCGCCCTCCTCACCCGCCTCAACGGCGCGCTCTCCGCCCGGATGGCCTCCCCGGGCGTCCCCGGCGCGGAGCCCTCGCAGTCTTCCTGACGCCCCGCGCGCGCGGGGCGTCAGGCCCGCGCGTGCGCCACCCTCAGGAGACGGGCCGGCCGAGGGCCTGCTGCAGGTCCTCCAGGAGGTCGTCGACGTTCTCGATGCCGACGGAGAGGCGCACCAGGTCGGCCGGGACCTCCAGGGCCGAGCCCGCCGCGGAGGCGTGCGTCATCCGCCCGGGGTGCTCGATCAGGGACTCGACGCCGCCCAGGGACTCCCCGAGGGTGAACACCCGGGCGCGGTTGCACACCTCGACGGCCGCCTCCTCGCCGCCCTCCACCTGGAACGACACCATGCCGCCGAACGCCCGCATCTGCTTGGCGGCGACCTCGTGGCCGGGGTGGTCCGGCAGGCCCGGGTAGAGCACACGCGTCACGCGCGCGTGCCGGGTCAGCATGTCGGCGACCTTCACGGCGTTCTCGCTGTGCCGGTCCATGCGCACCGACAGCGTCTTGGTGCCGCGCAGCACCAGCCAGGAGTCGAAGGGTCCGGCGACCGCGCCCATCGCGTTCTGGTGGTACGCCAGCTCCTCGCCGAGCTCCCGGTCGCTCACGATCAGCGCGCCGCCGACGACGTCCGAGTGGCCGCCCATGTACTTGGTCAGCGAGTGCACGACCACGTCGGCGCCGAGGGCCAGCGGCTGCTGGAGGTAGGGGGTGGCGAAGGTGTTGTCGACGACGAGCCGGGCGCCCGCGTCCCGGGCGACCTGCGCGACGGCGGCGATGTCGGTGATCCCGAGCAGCGGGTTGGAGGGGGTCTCCACCCACACGGCCTTGGTCCGCGGCGTGATCGCGGCCCGTACGGCGGCCGGGTCGGCGGTGTCGGCCACCGACCACTCCACGCCCCACCGGGAGACGACCTTCGCGAACAGCCGGAACGTGCCGCCGTACGCGTCGTTCGGGATGACCACGTGGTCCCCGGGGCCGAGCAGCGTGCGCAGCAGGCAGTCCTCGGCCGCCAGTCCGGACGCGAACGCGAGGCCCCGGACGCCGCCCTCCAGGGCCGCCAGGTTCTCCTCCAGGGCGGTCCTGGTCGGGTTGGCGCTGCGGCTGTACTCGTAACCGCCCCGCAGGCCGCCGACGCCGTCCTGCTTGTAGGTCGACACCTGGTAGATCGGCGGGACCACCGCGCCGGTCAGGGGGTCGGCGGTGTTGCCCGCGTGGATGGCGAGGGTCTCGAAGTGCTGACTGATGTGCCTGTCGCTCATGGGCACCGAGCGTAGTGCGCCGGAGGCCGGGTCGCGGGACGGCCGGGCGCGGGGCCGGGCGCTTCTGACGGATCTCCGTGGGAGAAGGAGCGGCGTTCGGTGCGTGCCCTCGGCGTGCGGTGTGCGGGGTCGTGTGGCGGAGCCACCTGGCCCTTCACACCGTGCGGTGAGGGTGCGTGCCGGGCGTCGCGACGCCGCGGAGATCCGTCAGCAGCGCCCTGGGGGGTTGGCCAATTGTCGGCGGCGTCTGGAACCCTTGAGGCATGGAGATTCTCTGGGTCCTGATGGCGCTGGTCCTGTTCGGCTTCGTGCTGCTGCCGTTCCTGCGGCGCAGGCGCGGCATGATCGAACAGGTTCCGGCCGGTCACCCGGACGCCGCGGACCCGGCGGACTACGGCTTCGCGCGGACGGAGGAGCTGGACGTCCGCATGCCCGGCGCCGACCAGGACCTGCTGGACGTCCTCGACGTGGTGCAGCGGACCCAGGACTACCGCGCGGCGCAGCAGCTGCTGGCGGGGACGGAGGCCGGGGGAGAGCTGCGCTGGCAGCGCGTGCAGGCTTTCGCGGGCTCGGCCTCGCTGGAGCTCCAGCAGCGGCCCGGCGGGGTCGGCGACCTGCCGGGCGGGCAGTGGCTGCGGGTGTGGCGCACGGAGGCGCCCAAGGACGCGGGCGGCGCGGCGGTGCACGCCGAGTTCCTGGTGCAGCAGGCGTGGCGGACCTCGACGCCCGGCACGGACGACTTCCGGATCATCATGGAGGAGGCCAGGGACGCGTGCGGCCAGGCGGCGCTGCTCGCCCCCGGTGACCCGATCCCGTACATCGTCGAACTCTCGGTGGCCCGCGGCCTGGGCTACTCGCAGGCGGAGTTCGAGCAGCTCTGGCTCAGGATCCTGGACCGGGCACCGGCGCACATGGGGGCGCATCTGGCGGCCCTGCACTACTGGTGCGAGAAGTGGCACGGCTCGCGCGAGACGGCGATGTCCTTCGCCGAGGCCGCGGCGGCCCGCGCGCCCCAGGGGTCGCTGCTCGCGGCGATGCCCCTGTTCGCGGTGTTCGAGCACCTTCCCGAGGTGAACCTGGTCAGGGGTTTCTACCAGAGCGAGGTGGTGACGAAGGCCGTCCACGGCGCGCTCTTCGCCGTCCACGCCGCCCGCCCCGACGACCCCATGCTGGCGCACGTGCGCCATCTCCTCGTCTTCTTCCTGGTGCGCGCCGAGCGCTGGGCGGAGGCCATGAACCAGTTGGTGCACGTCGACGGGCACGTCGGCGCACTGCCCTGGACCCTGTCCCCGGACCCGGCGGCGGAGTTCGCGGTGTACCGGGCGCTGGCGGTGGCCGGCTACGAGGCGAACGGCGGCAGCCCGGCGTCCCTCCCGCACTGAGGGGTACCGCCGATCCGGCCACGGCGAACTTTCCGCCGCGGGCCGCCTCCCGCCGGGCCGCCCTCGTGGTCGGCCCGGGCGGTCTCACGGCCTCGCGGTCAGCCCTCCCTGCGGGCGGGCAGCCGCCATCCCGGGCGCGGGAAGTGGCAGGTGTAGCCGTTCGGGTAACGCTGCAGGTAGTCCTGGTGCTCGGGCTCGGCCTCCCAGAAGGGGCCGACGGGCTCCACCTCGGTGACGACCTTGCCGGGCCACAGTCCGGAGGCGTCCACATCCGCGATCGTGTCCTCGGCGATCCGCTTCTGCTCGTCATCCACGTAGTAGATCGCCGAGCGGTAGCTGAGGCCGATGTCGTTGCCCTGGCGGTTCTTGGTGCTCGGGTCGTGGATCTGGAAGAAGAACTCCAGGATCGCGCGGAAGTCGGTCTGCGCGGGGTCGAAAAGGATCTCGATGGCCTCCGCGTGCGTGCCGTGGTTGCGGTACGTCGCGTTCGGCACGTCACCGCCCGTGTATCCGACCCGGGTCGCCGTCACGCCCGGGAGTCGGCGGATCAGCTCCTCCATCCCCCAGAAGCATCCGCCGGCCACCACGGCCCTCTGCGTCTGCGCCGCCATCACGGCCCCTCCATGTCTGTCAGTTCGGTCTTTCGGGCTGCTCGGCTCTCACACCGCCGGCATCCCCTGCACACCGTCCTCAACGCGGGAGGGTTCCCAGCGATTCCGTGCCCGTCCGACCCGCCCCGCGATCGCCGACCACCGATCGCCGGCCACCAGCCACCGACCACCGGGTCAGCTGACGCTGAAGTCGGCCGCCTCGGTGTCCAGGGTCGTGGTGCCGTCCTGCGCGGTGGCCAGGACGGCGACGTGCCAGAGACCGTGCGGGGACGACGCCGCGTCGGAAGCGGCCACCTCGACGGTGTAGGTGCAGCGAACGGTGTCCTCCCCGGAGGGCTCGCAGACGGCCGACTCCACGGCGGCCATGTCCTTGGCCGTCAGCTCCTCCTCGGCAAGGGACGAGTTCTCCGGCCATGCCAGCACCTTCACGCTCTTGACGCCGGAGGACGCCGTGACGTCGGTGACGAAGGTCAACGAGCCGGCGCGGTCGCCGTCGGGCGCGGTGTAGCGGACGGTACTGTCCGCCAGCGACGGCGGCTGCTCCCCGGCGTGGGCGAGGGCGAAGGCACCGGCACCGCCGAGGGCGACGACACCGGCGGCCACGGACAGGGCAATACGTCGGGACATGGGATTCTCCGCAACTGTCTCAGCTGGATCGGGTCGGCGCCGTTCGACCGCGCCGTTTCCCCGATGCTCGCCGCGCAAGGGGCTGCCGGACATGAGTGCACGTACTCAACCCGGTCTGAGCAGGCCGACCGGGTCGCCCCCCTCCTCCCCGTCCGGTCAGGGCACTTCAGCAGGTCCGGGTCACACGCTCTGCTACTTCTGAGTCACCCGTGCGGTCATGTAGCGTCCGGAACCGTTTGATCCGTTTCTCTGCCGCCGCTCCTGATGAGGACTCATGCCCGCCTGTGCCGACGCCCCGATCGCCGCGCCGCGAAGACGCGACCCCATGAGCGATGCCGCCCCGCGGTCCGCCGACGGGAAACGGTCCCCCGTATCCGATGGGGGAGCGCTGGCCCCTTGAGATTCCGGTTCAGCCGCTCGAACAGCACATCCGCGCACCCGTCACCGGAGCACTCGGCACCCACCCCGGCCGCCCATGCCGGGGAAGACGAGGTCGTCGAGCCCGAGGTCGTCGAGCCACCTCTGTCGGCCCACGAGCAGGCCCTCATACGCGCCTCCGTCTCGGTGGTCGAGCCGTTCGCCGCGGAGATGACGGTCTACTTCTACGCGATCCTCTTCGCCCGCTATCCCGAGGTCCGGTCCCTGTTCCCGCAGACCATGGACGCCCAGCGCGACCGCCTGCTGCGCGCGCTGCTGCGCATCGTGGACCTGGTCGACGACCCCGAGGGCCTGGTGCGCTTCTGCGGACACCTCGGACGCGATCACCGCAAGTTCGGCACGCTCAGCGCGCACTACCCGGCCGTGGGCGAGTGCCTCCTCGCCTCGCTGGCCCACTACGCCGGCCCCGCGTGGACCGCGGACATCGCCGCCGCCTGGACCAAGGCGTACGGCGCGGTCGCCGACGTCATGATCAGCGCGGCCGAGCAGGACGAAGCGGTCCGGCCCGCCGTGTGGCCCGCCACGGTCGTCCATCGTGTGGCGCGGGGACACGGCATCGTCGAGATCACGGTGCACCCCCACATGCCCTACGAGTACGCCGCCGGACAGTACGTGGGCGTCGAGACCCCTTGGTGGCCGAAGCTGTGGCGCTACTACTCTCCCGCCAACGCGCCCCGTGAGGACGGCACTCTCACCTTCCACGTGCGCGCGGTGCCCGGCGGCGCCGTCAGCGGCGCGCTGGTGCACCGGGCCGCGGTGGGCGACGTGATCCGGCTGGGGCCCCCGCGGGGCGACATGGTCCTGGACGCCGCCACCTACAGCGACCTGCTCCTCGTGGCCGGCGGCACCGGTCTCGCCCCCATCCGCGCGCTCGTCGAGGAGGTCGCCCGGCGCGGCGGACGCCACCAGGTCGACCTGTTCCTCGGCGCCCGGACCAGCGCCGAGCTGTACGGGGTCGACGACATGCTCCGGATGGCGCAGCGGCACCACTGGCTGTCCATCAGGGGCGCGGTCTCCCAGGAGTACATCCCCGGGATCAGGGGGTCCCTGCCCGAGGTGCTGGCCGAGTACGGGCCGTGGTACCAGCACGACGTCTACCTGAGCGGCCCGGCCCAGATGGTCGTCGCCGCCACGAAGGCGCTCGCGCAGGGCGGCACCTCACGCGACCGCATCCATCACGACCCGTTCGACACGCCCGTCCTGTCCTCCCGCTGAGCCAAGCGCTTGCCCGTCCCGCCAGGAGAACGCCCCGTGACCTTCCCTCCGCCGTCCTTCGGATCAGCAGGTGAACACCGGCTGCAGCAGCAACTGGGCACCGCCGACCGCGCCGCCCGGTTCTACGATCGACAGGTACGCCCCTGCCTCACAGCCGAGATGCGGGACTTCATCGGCCGGCAGTCCATGGTCTTCCTGGCCACCGCCGACTCGCACGGAGAGTGTGACGCCAGCTTCCGTGCCGGACCGCCGGGATTCGTCCACGTGATCGACGACCACACGCTCGCGTACCCCGAATTCCGCGGGAACGGTGTACTCGCCAGCGCCGGGAACATGACGGAGAACCCCCACCTCGGCATGCTCTTCGTGGACTTCACACACCATCACGTGGGACTCCACGTCAACGGCACGGCCCGGCTCTACACCGACGCGGGCCTGCGTTCCCTCCATCCGGGCCTGCCCACCGACGTCGCGCCCGGGCGCAGCCCCGAGATGTGGGTCCACCTGAGCGTCGAGGAGGCCTACATCCACTGCTCCAAGTACATACCCCACCTGGAACCGGCTCCCCGCCCCACCGGCCATGACGCGACGCGAGCCAAGGACGCGGACTATTTCACCGGGCCCCGACCCGGCGCCGCCGGCCAGGTCCCGCGCGCGCGGAGCAGCGTGCAACGGCCCGGGTGACGCGAGAGCGGTGCCTGTGGGCCGCTTCGCGGACCGCCCCGGACTCCGGCCGGCCGCCGAGGACGTCTCCTCCGGCCGGCCGGGGACGTCTCCCCCCTCCGGCCGGCCGGGGCGGGCAGCGGCCGATCGGACGCGTGACGCACGGACACGGACGCACGGACCCACGGACCCACGGACCCACGGACCCACGGACCCACGGACCCACGGACCCACGCGACACGGTTCACGCGTTCGGCCCACTCGAGCCATCCATCGAGCACCGTCTGTGATGACCTGATCACAGGACGGAGCGCAGTGGACGGCACTGCCCGTGACCGTCCGGGCACCGGGTGGCCTCGGGTCCGTCCGTCGTGAAGCCTCCTCCGGCGGGCCCGGATCGCCTGGGCGCACGAGGAAGGCATGGCGATGACCTCTGTACGAGACACTGACCGCCGCACACCTGACGTCGCCCGAATACCCGGGCGGAAGCTGCGCAACAGGGTGGCACTGCTGGGCGCCTGCGGGCTGCTGCTGACCGCCCCGTACGCCGCCTGGCCCGGAGCGGCCCCCGCCTTGCGGCCGGCCGGGGCGGACGGCACCGCCGCCACCGACGCGGCCGTCCCG
Organism: Streptomyces sp. NPDC059895; assembly: GCF_042731035.1. NCBI lineage: Bacteria > Bacillati > Actinomycetota > Actinomycetes > Kitasatosporales > Streptomycetaceae > Streptomyces > Streptomyces sp. NPDC059895. The sequence continues at coordinate 30,271 of NZ_JBHWKO010000040.1, read as the reverse complement.
CCGGCACTGCGGCGCTACCACCAGCAGAAGCTCCTGTGGGAGCCCTGCCCCGGCTCCCCCTCGTTCCAGTGCACCACCGTGAAGGTGCCGTTGGACTACGCCCGTCCGGACGCGGGCGACCTTCTGCTGAAGGCCACCCGGAAGAAGTCCACCGGCGACGGCGCACGGACCGGCTCGCTGCTGGTCAATCCCGGCGGCCCCGGAGCATCGGCGATCGACTACCTGGTGGGCGGCGGTGCCGACCTCTTCTCCCCGTCCGTGCGAGCCTCCTACGACCTGGTCGCGATGGACCCGCGCGGCGTGCAGCACAGCACCCCGGTGGACTGCGGGCTCAGCACTTCCACGAGCCCCTCGGGGGTCGGCCGCCTCCTCTCGGCCGACTCGACGGAGTTCGCCGCCTACGACACGGGATACGAGCAGCTCACCGACGCGTGCGCACAGCACTCCGGGCGGCTGCTTCCCCATGTCGGCACCCTCGACGCGGCCCGGGACATGGACGTGCTGCGTGCGCTCGTGGGCGACGACCGGTTGCACTACGTCGGCTTCTCCTACGGCTCCTATCTCGGCACGACCTACGCGGACCTCTTCCCGTCCCGGGTGGGCCTGATGGTGCTCGACGGTGCCGTCGACCCCTCCATGGACGGGTACCAGGACTTCCTCCAGACCGCGGCCGGCTTCCAGATGGCCTGGGAGTCCTTCGCCGCCGACTGCGCCGCCCGCGCCGATTGCCCGCTGGGCCACTCCGTCGAGGAGATCAGCCGCGGACTGGACACGCTTCGCCAGTCCCTGGACCGCGTCCCCCTCCGGCAGGGCAAGGACATCTCCGTCGCGGGGGACGACCTCCTCATCGCGATCACGACGGCGCTGCGCGCCCCCGAGTGGGAGCTGCTGCGCGCCGCGCTCCGGGAAGTGGCGGCCGGTGACACCACCACGCTGCAGCAACTCCTCGGCGCCGCGACGGACACCTCCAGCAATGCCGCCGACGCGTTCTACGCCATCAGCTGCCTGAGCTCCCCCCTCGCCCCGCGGTTCACCTCCGCGGAGGTCCAGGCGGCGCTGCCGCGTTTCCTGCGCGCCTCGCCCCAGTTCGGGAGGCTGTTCGCGACCCCACTCATGCAGTGCGCCCACTGGCCCGTCCCGCCGACCCAGCCCGCGCGCACCGTCTCGGCGCCAGGTGCCGCCCCCATCCTGATCGTCGGCACCACGCGCGATCCCGCCACCCCGTACTCCTGGGCCAAGGCGCTCGCCCGCCAGCTCTCCTCCAGCCGTCTGCTCACCTACGACGCCGACGGGCACGCCGCCTACCATCGCGGCAGCACCTGCGTCGACACCGCCGTGGACGGCTATCTGACACAAGGCCAGCTCCCACCCGCCGGCACAGTCTGCACCTGACAGACCCCCACCCGCCCGACCCGGGCGCCGACCCGCCCCGCTCCCCCGCACCGTCGGGCACGCCGTGACCTTTTGCGGTGGTGTGCGGGGTTACGGTCGGCGGCATGAACGGTGATCGTCGAGGGTGGCTCCAGTGTCTGCTCGCCGGGGCGGTTTTCGCCGTGTGCATGGCCGGGACCACGCTGCCGACTCCGCTCTACGGCCTCTACCAGGAGAAGTTCGGGTTCTCCGAGGTGACGGTGACCGTCGTGTACGCCGTGTACGCCTTCGGGGTCATCGGTGTGCTGCTGCTGGCCGGCAACGCCTCGGACGCCGTGGGCAGGCGGCCGGTGCTGCTGTGGGGGCTGGGGTTCGCCGCGGCGAGCGCCGTCTGTTTCCTGTGTGCCACCGGGCTGGGGTGGCTGTACGCGGGGCGGCTGCTGTCGGGGCTGTCCGCCGGGCTGTTCACCGGGGCCGCCACGGCGTACGTGATGGAGTCGGCGCCCCGCGGCGGCGCCTCCCGGGCCACGTTCGTGGCGACGGCCGCCACCATGGGCGGGCTGGGCTGCGGTCCGCTGCTCGCCGGGGTGCTCGCGCAGTACGCGGCCCGGCCGCTGTACCTGCCGTTCGCCGTGCACCTCCTCCTGGTGGCCGGCTCGGCCGCGATCCTGCTGCGCCTCCCGGAGACCGTCCGGGAGCGGCGGCCGCTGAACGCGGTACGGCCGCGGCGGCCGGCGCTGCCCCCGCAGGTGCGGGCGGTGTTCGGGCCCGCGGCGATCGCCTCGTTCGTGGGGTTCGCGCTGTTCGGGGTGTTCACGTCGGTCAGCCCGGCGTTCCTCGCGCAGTCGCTGGACGTCGACAACCACGCCGTGAGCGGGCTGGTCGTCGCGCTGGCCTTCTTCGCCTCGACCGCCGGGCAACTGGCGGTGGGCCGGGTCGGGGCGGGGCGCTCGCTGCCGCTCGGCTGCGCCGGCCTCCTCGCCGGGCTGGCGCTGCTCGCGGGCGCGCTGCGGTGGGACCTGCTGCCGCTGGTGGTGCTGAGCGCGCTCGTCGGCGGTGGCGGGCAGGGGCTGGCGTTCCGCGGAGGGCTGTCCGTGGTCGCCGGGGCGTCACCCGAGGACCGGCGCGCGGCGGTGATCTCGACGCTGTTCGTGGTGGCGTACGCGGGGATCTCGGTCCCCGTCATCGGTGTGGGCGTCCTGACGGTCCCGCTCGGCCTGGAGGGCGCGGGGCTGGTGTTCATCGCCTGCATGACCGTCCTGGTATCGGTCGCGACCGTCTACCTGCTCCGCTGGCCGGTACGGGGTGAGCGCGCACCGGCGCGGTGACCTCGCCGCCGACCGTCGCACACGGTGAATGCCCGAGCGGACGGGACGCCGGTCGTGCGTTACTTGGCCGCGTACATCGGACGACCGGCCGGAGGGGCACACGCGTGAGCAGCCACAGCGCAAGCGGTAGCGGGAGGAACAGCAGGGGGATCGACGACAGGGCCGGCGGTGAGGTGTTCCTGATCGGTGGTGGGCGGGACGAGTCCGTCGCCGAGGCCGTGTACGGACCGTTCCTGCGGGCCACCGAGGTGCCGGTGCCGCGCGTGCTGTGCGTGCTGGTCGACGAGGGTGACGGGGCCGAGCAGTTCGCGCGGTACGACGCGGTGCTGCGGAGGGCCGGTGACTGTACGCCCGTGCCGCTGCTGGTGCCGGTCGGGGAGCCGTTCGGGCCGGGGGCGCTGACGGGCGACGTGGACGGGGTGTTCGTCTGCGGCGGGCTGACGCCGGCGTACCAGGAGGCGTTCGCCGGGTGCCGGGACGCGCTGGCGGCGCTGGTCGCCGAGCGGGGCGTGCCGTACGCCGGGTACTCCGCCGGTGCCGCGGTCGCGGCGCGGGACTCCGTGGTCGGGGGATGGCTGGTCGACGGGGTCGCGGTGTGTCCGCCGGAGACCGCGGAGGACCTGGAGGAGGTGGAGGTGCGGCCGGGGCTCGGGCTGGTGCCGTTCGGGGTGGACGTGCACGCGGCGCAGTGGGGGACGCTGCCGCGGCTGGCCGCCGTCGTCGCGGACGGGCGGCTCGGGCACGGGGTCGCCGTCGACGAGCACACCGTCGTGCGGGTCTCGGGGGACGGGACGGCCCGGGTCGCCGGACGGGGGCGCGCCCACTCCGTGCGTCCGGCGCCGGGCGGCGGGGTGCTCGTGCGGTCCTACGGGGCCGGGGAGTCCTTCGCCGCCCTGTAGGACCCCGGCCCCGTAGGACCCCGGCCCCGTAGGACCCCGGCCCCATAGGACCCCAGCCCCATAGGACCCCAGCCCCATAGGGCCCCGGCGCGGTGCGGTGCCGGGGCCCCTGGGCGGTCGTCACGGTGCCGGCCGGACCTACGTCCGCGCCGAACGAAGGAGAAGTGAAGGCGTTCGGCGTCCGGGCGTTCAGATGGTCGCCGTGTCGATCACGAACCGGTAGCGCACGTCGCTGGCGAGCACCCGCTCGTACGCCTCGTTGATCTCGGACGCGCCGATCAGCTCGATCTCCGCGCCGAGGCCGTGCGCGGCGCAGAAGTCCAGCATCTCCTGGGTCTCGCGGATGCCGCCGATGGCGGAGCCGGCCAGGGTCTTGCGGCCGCCGATCACCGAGAACAGGTTCAGGGCGACGGGCTCCTCGGGCGCGCCGACGTTCACGAAGGCGCCGTCCGTGCGCAGCAGGGACAGGCAGGCGCCCAGGTCCAGCGGGGCGGAGACGGTGGACAGGATGAGGTCGAAGGTGCCGGCCAGCTTCCGGAAGGTCTCGGGGTCGCTGGTGGCGTGGTAGTGGTCGGCGCCCAGCTTCAGACCGTCGTCCTTCTTGCGCAGGGACTGGGACAGGACCGTCACCTCGGCGCCGAGCGCGTGGGCGATCTTCACGGCCATGTGGCCGAGGCCGCCCATGCCGAGGACGGCGACCTTCTTGCCGGGGCCGGCGTTCCAGTGCCGCAGCGGGGAGTACGTGGTGATGCCGGCGCAGAGCAGCGGGGCGACCACGTCGAGCGGCAGCGCGTCGGGAATGCGGACGACGAAGTTCTCGTCGACGACGATCTTCTGCGCGTAGCCGCCGTAGGTGGGCTCGCCGTTCTTGTCGAGGGCGTTGTAGGTGCCGACGCTGCCGCCGGTGCAGTACTGCTCCAGGCCCGCCCGGCAGTTGTCGCACTCACGGCAGGAGTCGACGAGGCAGCCGACGCCCACCCGGTCGCCGACGGCGAACTTCGTCACGCCGGGGCCGGCCTGCGAGACGACGCCCGCTATCTCGTGGCCGGGCACCATCGGGAAGATCGCCTCGCCCCAGCCCTCCCGGGCCTGGTGGATGTCGGAGTGGCAGATTCCGGAGAACTTGATGTCGATCAGTACGTCGTACTCGCCGACCGCGCGGCGCTCGATCGTGGTGCGCTCCAGCGGAGCCTTGGCGGCGGGGGCGGCGTACGCGGCGACGCTGGTCGTGCCGGTGGTCATGCGGGGGTCTCCTAGCGGGTCGTACGCCCGGTCCGCGATCGGACCGGGTACGGCGACCAGCCTGCCGCGCCGCACGGCGGCCACCCAGCCCCCGCCCGTACCTACGACCACTGTGCGTACCACTGGCAAGGTCAGGATCGTGTGCGTACGACCAGGAATACTGGACGCATGGACGCACAGCCCGAGCCCCAGCCCGAGCCCGAGTTCGCGCCGGGGACCGGCTCGCCCGGCGCACCCGGCCCGACGGGCGCACGCGGCGCGGCCGGCGCGGGGCTGGACCGGCGTGCCGAGCTCAGCGAGTTCCTGCGCACCCGGCGGGCCCGGCTGAAGCCGGAGGACGTGGGGCTGCGCGACTTCGGGCGGCACCGCCGGGTGCCGGGGCTGCGGCGCGAGGAGCTGGCGCAGCTGGCCGGGGTGTCGGTGGCGTACTACACGCGCCTGGAGCAGGGCAACGGGCGGAACGTGTCGGCGGAGGTGCTGGACTCCATCGCCCGCGCGCTGCGGCTGACGGACGCCGAGCACGCGCACCTCACCCACCTCGCCAAGCCCAAGCAGCACAAGAAGAAGCCGGTGGCGCGGGCCCGGCAGGTGCGGCCGTCGCTGCGGCAGCTGCTGGACGCGATGGACGGGGTGCCCGCGTACGTCGCCGGACGGCGGGCCGAGATCCTGGCGTGGAACCGGATGGCGGCGGCCGTCTTCGGGGACTGGTCGGAGCTGCCGGCCGCCGAGCGGAACTGGGCGCGGCTGGTGTTCCTGCGGCCCGACTACCGCGAGCTGTACGTCGACTGGGAACAGAAGGCGATCGACATCGTGTGCGCGCTGCGCATGGACGCCGGCTGCTACCCGGACGACCCCCGGCTCTCGGCGCTGGTGGGCGAGCTGTCGGTGAAGAGCGAGGACTTCCGGCGGCTGTGGGCCACGCACGACGTCAAGGAGAAGAGCCACGGCGTGAAGCTGCTCCGTCATCCGCTGGTCGGGGAACTGTCCCTGAACTTCGAGGGGTTCCGGATCGCGGGCGACGGCGAGCAGTCGCTGGTGACGTATCACGCGGAACCGGGATCGCCCTCGGCGGAGGCGCTGCGGCTGCTGGCGAGCTGGGGGGCCGACGCGACGAGGGCGGGGGCGGGCTCCCAGGCCCCGTCCGTCTGAGGGGCAGGGGAGCGGGACTCGTAGGGAGCCCGTTGTCATACGCGCACCCCCCGGCGCCGGAAGGCCGCCGGGAGGGTGCGGGGTATGCGGGGTGGTGTGGGGGTGGTGCGGGGTGGTGCGGGGTGGTGCCGGGGGGGGACGCTCGGTGCGCCGCGAAAGAACGCGAAAGAACGCGAACGAACGCGAACGAACGCGAAAGAACGCGAACCTCAGGAAGCAGCGGCCTTCTTCGCGTCCTCGTCCACCGTGTCCGTCCCGCCCTGCTTCGCCGAGCCCTTGGCCTTCTCCGCCGCGGCGATCTTGGTGTTCTCCTTCACCGTGATCTTCCCCTTGCGGATCGTCGCCAGGCGCGGTGCCTTCTTCGCGATGGACGAGTCGTGGGTGACCATGATGAAGGTGAGCCCGTGCTCCTTCCACAGGGTCTCCAGCACGTCCATGATCTCGTCGCGCATCGACTCGTCGAGGTTGCCGGTGGGCTCGTCGGCGAGCAGCACCTTCGGCTGCTTCACCAGCGCGCGGGCGATCGCCACGCGCTGCTGCTGCCCGCCGGACATCTCGCTGGGCAGATGCCCGAGCCGCTCGCCGAGCCCGACCGACCGCAGTGCCTCGGCGGCCCGCTCGCGCCGCTCCCGGGTCTTCACGCCGAGGGGGACGAGGGCGGTCTCGACGTTCTCCTGGGCGGTGAGCGTCGGGATGAGGTTGAACGACTGGAAGACGAAGCCGATGTTCTCGCTGCGCACCTTCGTCAGGCGGGACTCGGAGAGCTTGGCCAGGTCGGTGCCGTCGAGGACGACCTCGCCCCCGGAGGGCCGGTCGAGTCCGCCGAGCATCTGCAGCAGCGTCGACTTGCCGCCGCCGGTGGGACCCTGGATGACGAGCCGGTCGCCGTCCGGGATGGTCAGGTCGACGCCGTCGAGGGCGTGGACGGTCTCCTTGCCGCGCGTGTAGCGCTTGGTGACGCCTCTGAGTTCGTACATGGGTCAACTCCTGGAGTGGATGAGGGGGTTGCGGTGGCGGCTCCGGCTGCGCGACGCGGCGGGCTACTCGACGCGGCGCAGCGCGTCGGCCGGCCGCAGCCGGGAGGCCCGCCAGCCACCGAACGCCCCCGCGATCAGCCCACCGGCCACGGCGAGCGCGACGGCGATCGCCACGGTCGTGACGCTGACGGGCGCGGTGAGCGCGACGTCGAGCGTCTGGGAGGCCGTCTGCCGGCCGCCACCGCCGCCGAAGCCGCCACCGCCGCCGGGGCCACCGCCCATGCCGCCCCCGCCGCCCATGCCGCCGCCACCGCCGCCGGAGCCCAGCTGGGCCTGGAGGGTGGGGCTGATGGCCGTGACGACGTAGGCGCCCGCCAGGCCTAGCGCGATGCCCAGCGCGCCGCCCAGCAGCCCGTTGACCATCGCCTCTCCGACCACCTGGCGGGTGACCCGCCCGGACTTCCATCCGAGCGCCTTGAGCGTGCCGAACTCCCGCACGCGCCGCGAGACCGCCGAGGAGGTCAGCAGGCCGGCCACCAGGAACGCGGCGATCAGCACCGCGATGGACAGCCACTTGCCGACGCTGGTGGCGAGGGAGGACGCCGTGGAGAGGGAACCGGAGACGGTGTCCGCGAGGTCGGCGGAGGTCGTCACCGTCGTACCGGAGACGTTCTTCTGGATCGCGGACTTGACGCTGTCGATCTGCTGCGAGTCGGTCGCCTGGACGTAGATCGTGGTGACCTTGTTCTTCGAGTCGCTGAGGGTCTGAGCCTGCGTCAGCGGGATGTAGACGTTGGCGGCGGAGTCGCCGCTGTCGGCGGTGGCGATGCCGATCACGCTGAACTTGACGCTCTTGATGGTGACGGTGGAGCCGACCTTGAGCTCCTTCTCCTTGGCGTACGCCGAGTCGACGACCGCGACCTTCCCGGCGGTCTCCGTCGTCTTGAACGTACGACCGCTGGTGATCTTGGAGGAGGTCAGCGGGCCGAGCGCGGGCTCGGTGACGTCGGTGCCGTAGACGGAGTAGTTGTTGACGTCGAAGTCGGCGCCGCCGCCCTGCACTTCACCCTGCGGCTGGCCGGAGCCGCCGCCGGTGCCGCCCGGACCGCCCTGCTGGCCGCCGCCGTTGCCGTCCTGCTGGAACTGGCCGCGGGTGAACTGGCCGCTGACCTTGATGACTTGGAGGCTCAGTCCGCCGACCGCGTCGGCGACGCCGTTCTGCTTGCCGACCTTGGTGACGGTCGAGGTGGACAGGGTCTGGAAGCCCTGGACCATGACGCGGTCGCTGCTCTGTTCCTCGTCGGAGCCGTCCTCCTGCGCGTCGAACTGGAAGCGCGGGCGTTCCGAGGAGTTCGCGGTGGGGGCGGCGGCGGCCTTGGTGACCGTCATGTCCGTGCCCAGGCCGTACAGGGACTGCAGGACCTTGTCCTGGGCCTTCCCCATGCCGGCGGACACGGAGGTGACCACGATGACCAGCGCGATACCCAGCGCGAGGCCGGAGGCGACGACGAGGGCCGCTTTTCTGCGGCGGCGCAGTTCGCGCCTCAGGTAGGTGAAGAACATGCGCCGCAAGCTAGGGACAGACCGTGATGAAGGGATAAGGCGAATATAAGAGAACGATGAGAAGGCTGTGAACAACCCCGGAAACACCGGTGCCGCCCCTGGGGGCGGCACCGGAACGTTGTGAATCGGCCCAGGGCCGGGGCGGGTCAGACGGCCGAACCGGCCTTCCACTGCGCCCAGTCCATGTTCCAGCCGTTGAGGCCGTTGTCCGGGGAGACGGTCTTGTCGCCGGTGTTCTGGACGACCACCACGTCACCGATGATGGAGTTGTTGTAGAACCAGGCGGCCGGCGTGCTGTCGTCGTCGGCGCCCTTGGTGTCGGACAGGCCGACGCAGCCGTGGCTGGTGTTCACCGAGCCGAAGATGGACTTCGCGCCCCAGTAGTTGCCGTGCACGAAGGTGCCGGAGGTGGTCAGGCGCATGGCGTGCGGCACGTCCTTGATGTCGTACTCGCCCTTGCCGTCGTCGTCGGTGAAGCCGACCGTCGCGCCGTTCATCCGGGTCTCCTTGAACTTCTCGGAGATCACCATCTGGCCTTCGTACGTCTTGTTGTCGGGCGAGCCGGCGGAGATCGGGATGGTCCGGACCGTCTTGCCGTCCTGCGTGACCTTCATCTGCTTGGTCTTCGCGTCGACGTACGTGACCTGGTTGCGGCCGATCGTGAAGGTGACCGTCTTCTGCTGGACGCCGTAGACGCCGTCGGCGCCCTCGACGCCGTCGAGCGCGAGCTTCAGCGTGACGGTGGAGTTCTCCTGCCAGTACTCATCGGGGCGGCAGTCCATGCGCTGGGTGTTGAACCAGTGGCAGACGACCTCCTGGCCGCTGCTGGAACTGACCGTGACGCCCTTCTGGACGGCGGCCTTGTTGGTGATCTCCTTGTTGAAGTTGATCGACACCGGCATGCCCACGCCGACGGTGGAACCGTCCTCCGGCGTGAAGTTGCCTATGAAGCTGTTGTCGGGGGAGACCGTGGTGAAGGACGCGTTCTCGTGGGCCTCGCGGCCGTCGGAGTCCTGCGCGGTCGCCGCGACCTTGTAGGTGGTGGAGCGCTCCAGTTGGTCGCTGGGCTTCCAGGTGGTCTTGTCGGCGGAGAGCTCGCCCGCCACGGCGGTGCCGTCGGCGGTGGTCATCGTCACCTCGGTGAGCGTGCCCTTGCTCACCGTGACGGCCGCCGAGTTGTTGATGGAGGCGTTGTCCGAGCCGTCCGCGGGCGTGATCTTGATCTGGGCCTCGGAGGCCTTCTGGGCCGCCGCCTCGTCGGCCTGGGCCTGCGAGGAGCTTCCCGCGCCGTCCGAGGCGCTGCTGTCGCCACTGGAACACGCGGTGAGCACCAGAACACCGCCGAGCAGTGCGGACGCGGTCATCAGACCCCTGCGCCGCCTACTGTCCGTCATCACACGCTTCTCCATCGTTGCCGAATCCCGAACTACCCCGAGGGTCCCCGTTAAAAAGCCTCAACGCCACGACCGGTTCGTCCCGTTCCACATTTCCCCGATGTGTGGGCCACACCACGTCCGCGGCAGCGGTGGGCCCGCCCGGGACCCGTGGTGCGGTGTCGGTCAGCGCATCGCTCGGGGCGCATTGCCTGAGACGACGGAACCCCGGGCGCGGTTGCCGTCCGGAGTCAAGAATTCCCCGATACGGCCGGCCGATGCCGCCTGTGCGGCCACCGTCTTCGGTGTCCGCCCCGTCGTCCGTCCACCATCATCCTCGGCCGGGCCCCCGCAGGGCGAGTGGGAGTCATGATCGAACGGTGCGCGAGGCCGGGAGACTTGGTGAAGTCCGGCTCCCGGCACCGCGCTGACCAGCCGGTACGGGGTGGTGGGGGCGCCGGGCTCCGCCGCGGTGTCTTCGGTCACAGCGGCCGGACATTCCCCCGCCGATGCAAAATCCGTGTGAATCAGGACATAGCAGGGCGCTTTTTGGCGTTCCCTTCCGGAGCGCATGCCTGTCGGCTCCCGCAACTTTCCCGCGACCCGCGCCTTTCATTAGCATCGGGACACACGGCCAATTCGCCAGCGTCACAAGGGGATCGATATTCCGTGTCATCCGCTCGCCGTCCGTTGCTGACCGCCGCCGCCGCGGGGACCCTGTTGGGCGCCCTGTGGTTCGTCCCGAACGCCAACGCGACGCAGGACGCCCCGGCGAGAACGAACGCGGCGTCGCAGACCACCCGGGCGCAGTCCGGCGGCCAGGCACAGTCCGCCGGCCAGGCGCAGTCCGGCGGCCAGGCACAGTCCGCCGGCCAGGCACAGTCCACGCAGGTCACCACCCAGGCGCGGGCCGCCTCCACGGACCTCTCGGAGAGCGGGGACGGCACCCGCCTCGCCGACACCGGCAGCTTCGACACCACGCCCTATGTGGCCGGCGGGACCACGCTGCTCGCGCTGGGGGCGGGGTTCGTGGTGTATTCCGTGCGCCGTGAGCGCCTCGGTTTTTGAAAAGACTTGACGTTCTCTTCACAGGGACCTCATAGTCCCGATCATGAACAGATCATCGGGGGCGCGGCTGTGCGCCGCGGCTGTCGTGGGGGCGCTGTCGCTCGCACTCGTCACGGGGTGCTCCAGCGACGACGGGAAGAAGGACAAGGGGTCCAAGGGGTCCGGCTCAGGTTCCGGTGCCGCCGCCTCGTCGTCGGCTCCGGCCGCCGAGGCGCTGACCGCGGCCGAACTGGAGAAGCTGCTCCTCGTCCAGGGCGAGGTCAAGGGGCTCAACGTCGAATCGGGCGACGACACGCTCCCGAAGTCCAAGAGCACGGTGCAGGTCGACGACGAGGCGTGCGCGCCGCTCGCCTACGCCATGGCCGCCCTGCCGCCGGGTGAGACGGACGCCGGCGCGAGCAACACGGTGACGGAGGACAAGTCGGCGGACGCCACCACGTCGGTGGAGGACCTCACCGAGGCCGACATCGAGAACGCCTTCGACGTCGCCGCGACGTTCGTGGGTCTGTCCTCCTACGCGGGGGACGGCGCCGAGAAGGCCCTGCAAGCCGTCGTCGACGGCATCGACGCCTGTTCCGGCGGGTTCGGCATCACCGCCGACGGCGAGGACCAGAAGATCACCAAGATCACGGCGGACAAGGCCTCCGTGGCGGGCGACGGGTCCGCCGCGTTCGCCGCCGTGGTCGACACGGGCGGCGACGGCCCGGCCACGTTCCACGTCGAGGTGGTCCGCAGCGGCGGCACGCTGGCCACGTTCTACGCGATCAACCTGTCCGCGCTGGCGAACGGCGGCGAGAGCGAGGTGCCGGCCGCCGTGGTCGAGGCGCAGGTCGCCAAGCTGAAGTGACCGCCCGGGGCCCCGCCGTGCGCGTGCGCGCGGCGGGGCCCCGGCGCGTCGCCCACCGCGGCGGCCCATAGCCATCCCCCGGCCGCTACCGCAACGGCCCGTCGACCGTCCCCCGGCCGCTACCGCAACGGCCCGGTCACCGTCTCCGCGGCCGCGACGAGCCGCCCCTCGCGCACGAACCCGTCCGCCGCCGCGAGGTCGGGCGCGAGGAACCGGTCGGGGCCGGGCCCCTGGACGCCCGCCTCGCGTACGGCGTCGATGACGGCCCGGGTCGCGGGCGCCGGGGTGAGCCCCTCGCGCAGTTCGACGGCGCGGGTGGCGGCGTAGAGCTCGACGGCGAGCACACGCGCGAGGTCGTCGACGGCCGTACGCAGCTTGCGCGCCGCCGACCAGCCCATCGACACATGGTCCTCCTGCATGGCGGAGGACGGGATCGAGTCCGCCGAGGCGGGTACGGCCAGCCGCTTCATCTCGGCGACCAGCGCGGCCTGGGTGTACTGGGCGATCATCAGCCCGGAGTCGACACCGGCGTCGTCGGCGAGGAACGGCGGCAGCCCGTGGCTGCGGTTCTTGTCCAGGAGCCGGTCGGTGCGCCGTTCGGCGATCGAGGCGAGGTCGGCGGCGGCGACGGCGAGGAAGTCGAGGACGTAGGCGACCGGGGCGCCGTGGAAGTTGCCGTTGGACTCCACCCGTCCGTCGGGAAGCACCACCGGGTTGTCGACGGCCGACGCCAGTTCCCGCTCGGCGACCAGCCGGGCGTGCGCCAGGGTGTCCCGTCCGGCGCCGGCGACCTGCGGGGCGCAGCGCACCGAGTAGGCGTCCTGGACGCGGGGCGCGTCGTCCTGGTGGTGGCCGGTCAGCTCCGAGCCCTTCAGCACGGCCAGCATGTTGGCGGCGCTGGCCGCCTGTCCCGGGTGCGGGCGGATGGCGTGCAGTTCGGGGGCGAGCACCTTGTCGGTGCCGAGCAGGGCCTCCAGGCTGAGGGCGGCGGTGACGTCGGCGGACTTGTAGAGGGTGTCGAGGTCGTCCAGGGCCATGAGCAGCATGCCGAGCATGCCGTCGGTCCCGTTGAGGAGGGCGAGCCCCTCCTTCTCCCGCAGTTCGACGGGGGCGATGCCGTGCTCGGCGAGCAGGTCGGCAGCGGGCCGTACGACGCCGTCGGGGCCCTCGGCGTCCCCCTCCCCCATGAGCGTCAGGGCGCAGTGCGACAGCGGGGCGAGGTCGCCGGAGCAGCCGAGGGAGCCGTATTCGTGGACGACGGGGGTGATGCCGGCGTTCAGCAGGTCCGCCATGGACTGCGCGACCTCGGGGCGCACTCCGGTGTGCCCGGAGCAGACGGTCTTCAGCCGCAGGAACATCAGGGCCCGGACGACCTCCCGCTCGACCCGCGGCCCCATGCCGGCGGCGTGCGAGCGGACGATGTTGCGCTGGAGCCGCGCGCGCAGTTCCGGGCTGATGTGCCGGGTGGCGAGGGCGCCGAATCCGGTGGAGACGCCGTAGACGGGTTCGGGCTTGGCCGCCAGCGCGTCCACGATCTCGCGGGCGGCGGCGAGGGCCGCCACCGCCTCCCCGGAGAGCTCGACCCGGGCGCCGCCGCGCGCCACGGCGAGCACGTCGGACGCGGTCACCCCGGACGTCCCCACCACCACAGTATGCATATCCATATTCAGGAGCGTACGCAGTGAAGACGAAGATGTCACCCGTGGGACCGGGGTTCGCCCCTTACCGATAGGTCACACCGCCGGTTCGCTCACGTCACACCGCCGGTTCAGTTCGCTCACGTCACACCGCCGGTTCGGTTCGCTCACGTCACACCGCCGGTCCGGTTCGGCAGCCCCCGGAAGCTCCGCCGCTCGGCGGCCGGGCCCCGCGGCGGCTCGTCGGCGAGGCGTACGACGGGGTCGTCGGGCCCCTCCCGCCCCGCGACCACCGGCCGGGCGGCCCGTACGGCCTTGGCCCGGTACTGGGCGGCGTCCGCGAGCCGGAACAGCCGTCGGGCCGAACACACCGGTCCGATGGGGTCGTCCGTGGAGGCGACCCCGCAGGCCACACCCTCACCGAGTTCCAGCTCGGCGGCCCGCCGGCACAGTTCGCCGGCGACCTTCACCACGTCGTCGGCCGACGGCCCTACGGCGAGCAGGCAGAACTCGTCCCCGCCGAGCCGCGCGGCCAGCGCGCCGGGCAGCATGGCCCCGCACAGCGACAGCACCGACCCGAACCGCTCCAGCAGCCGGTCGCCCACGGCGTGCCCCTGGGTGTCGTTGACCCGCTTGAGCCCGTTGAGGTCGCACACGGCGAGACTGACCGTCTCCCCGTGCGTCCGGTGCCGCTCGACGGCCTCCTCCAGCCGTACGTCGACGGCGCGGCGGTTGGCCAGGCCGGTGAGGGCGTCGGTGAAGGCGAGCCTGCGGGCCTCCTCCAGCCGCTCCGACTGCGCGAGCCCGGCGGCGACGACGGCGGCGAGGACGGTGGCGAAGTCGGCGTCCCCGCGGTCGAAGACGGGGGTGCCGGTGGAACGGGCGACGTACAGCTCGCCCCACGCGCGGCCGTGCAGCACGATCGGCGCGACCACGCAGGAGCCGCGGCCGCGCCGGCGCAGGGCGGCGACGCGCTGCTGGCAGTAGCCGGGCCGCCCGGCGGCGGGCCCCTGCGCCGTCTCCACCCAGGCGTTGGGCTCGCCGCCGGCCACCCAGCGCTCGTGCAGGAACTCGGTGATCTCCGGGAACTGGTGCACCGGATAGGCCTCACCGTCGGGGAACTCGTCCTCGTCCGGCGCCCGGTCCCCCACGTTCGCCAGGACCCGCAGCCGCCCGAGGTCCCGTTCCCACACCGAGAGCGCGGCGAACGCGCCGGCCAGCGCCCGGCACGCGCCGAGCGCCGCCGCCCGCCACGACTCGCGGGGCGTGTGCGCGGCCGCCATCCCCTGCGCCAGCGCCACCACGGCCGCGAGGCGTCTTTCCTCACCCATTTCACCAGGTTAGGGACTTTCGCCTACGAAGGTGGTAGCGGAGGGCGCCGGAGGGACGCGCCCGTGTCCGCGTCCTCCTTTCCCGGCCGGAGGGGGCCGTGTCACTCGCCCGGCCACCGCGGCTTCCGCTTCTCGTTGAAGGCCGCCACGCCCTCCGCCCGGTCCCCCGAGAACGCCACCGCCCGCCAGGCCGCGTCCTCGACCTCCAGCCCGGCCCGCAGATCCAGCCCCTGCCCCAGCCGCAGCGCCCGCTTGGCCGCCCGCAGCCCCACCGGGGAGTTCGCGCCGATCCGCGCGGCCAGCACCAGCGCCTCCTCGCGGTCCCGCCCCTCCTCCACCAGTACGTCCACCAGCCCCAGCTCCCGCGCCTCCCCGGCCTCCACCCGCCGCGCACTGAAGATCAGCTCGGCCGCGCGCGCCGCCCCCACCCGCCGGGGCAGCAACTGCGTCCCGCCACCGCCCGGGATCACCCCGACCGACACCTCGGGCAACCCGACCACGGCCGTACGGTCCGCCACGATCACGTCGCACGCCAGCGCCAGCTCGAACCCGCCGCCCAGCGCGAACCCGTGCACCGCGGCCACCGTCGGCACCGGCAGCTCCAGCACCCCGGTGTACGCCCCCCGTGCCACCGGTCGCTGCCGCACCAGCTCGGCGTCGGTGAGGGAGTTCCGCTCCTTCAGGTCGGCGCCGACACAGAAGGCCCGCTCGTGCGTGGAGGTCACCACGACCACCCGCACCTCCCGGTCGCCGCCCAGCGCCGCGCAGGCCGCCGCGACCGACCGGGCCAGCTCCGTCGAGACGGCGTTCATGGCCTTCGGCCGGTCCAGGGCCAGCTCCGCGACATGCCCGTCCCCGTGCCGCCGCACCAGCACGAACTCCCCGTACCGCTCCTCACTCACGACACCGTTCGCGCCACCGCTCACATCACCGCTCACGACACCCTCCGGATCGACCCTGGTTAACGTGGGTTAACACCTACCGCCGGCCTGATCATCGCAGGCCGGATGGGCCGGGGGAAGGGCGGGCGCGGCGGGGCAGCGGCGGGGGGCGGGTGCGGGCGGTTCCGTCCACCCGTTCGAGTGACATCCCGTGCGAAC
Source organism: Streptomyces sp. NPDC059895 (assembly GCF_042731035.1). Classification (NCBI taxonomy): domain Bacteria; kingdom Bacillati; phylum Actinomycetota; class Actinomycetes; order Kitasatosporales; family Streptomycetaceae; genus Streptomyces; species Streptomyces sp. NPDC059895. The sequence continues at coordinate 14,386 of NZ_JBHWKO010000040.1, read as the reverse complement.
TGCCGCCCCGCCGCCCACGGGAGCGCATAACGTGCGTCCGCCCCGGCGCATCGGGGGCGCGACCGCACCCGGGGAGGGAACGCGATGACGAGCACGCCGGTGAGCACGCCGACCGCGGACGGCGTCCGCGACGGCTTTCGTGACGGCTTCCGCGACGGCTTCAGCGACGGCTTTCGCGACGGCTTTCGGGAGGCGCCGACCCGGCCGCGGCGGGCCGCTCCCCGGGGCCGGCACCGCCGGTCCCGTCCCCGCAGGATGCTGTTCGCCGTCGGCGCTCTCGTGCTGGCCGCCGCCGCGCTGGGCCTCGTCCGTCTGTCGCCCGACCCGGGCGTCGGCGGCGCCGGCGCGACGGGAGCGGTTCCCCGGCCCGCCTCCGTCACGGACCCGGGCCGAAATCCGGACGCGGAACCGGACGCCGGCCGTCCGGCCGACGCCGCCGCCGGCACCGTCGCCCCGACGGCTCCCGGCGCCCTGGGCGGGACGAGCACCGGCCCCGCCCCCACGCACACGCCCCTGCCCGGCATCCCCGGTGCGCCGATCTCCGTCGCCCTCACCCCGGACACCACCCACACCCCGGCCGCCCCCGGCGTGGCACCCGCGTCCACCGCGCCCCGCGCCTCCGTCACCCCTCCGGCACCCGCGCCCGCCCCCGTCACGACCACCGACCCGCGCCCCACGTCGGCGCCGGCACCACCGCCCGCGCCGGCCACCGCGCCTCCCGCGCCCCTGCCCCGGCCCCAGCCCCGGCCGCCGGGCCGACCGGGGCTGTGGTGCGTCCCCGTCGTCGGCCTGTGCGTCGACCCGCTCGGGTCGTAGCTCGGTCCTGGCTCGGCGGATCGTGCTCGGTCCTGCTCGGCCCTGGCTCGGCGGGTCATGCTCGGGTCCTGGCTCGGGCCCTGCTCGCTCCTGACTCGGGGCGTGCTCGGGTCCCGGCTCAGGTCCTGCTCGCTCCTGACTCGGGGCGTGCTCGGGTCCCGGCTCAGGTCCTGCTCGCTCCTGACTCGGGGCGTGCTCGGGTCCTGGCTCAGGTCCTGCTCGCTCCTGACTCGGGGCGTGCTCGGGTCCTGGCTCAGGTCCTGCTCGGGTCCCGGAGGGACGTCGTCACCGGCCGCCGTCGTCGCGGCGGGTCAGCAGCCAGGGCTCGACGACGCCGAGGCCCCGCACCGGCCGCTGCCACATCGGCTGGAGCGCGAACCGGTAGACCGGCGGCTCCCTGCCCTCCTTCTCCGCGGCGGCGGCCTCCTCGGCTGCCTCCGCCTCGGAGGCGGGCGCGTCACCGGTGCGGATGACCTCCTCGGCGAACGCGCTGTCGACGAGCACGGCGTCCCGCGGCGCTATCGACGTCAGCCGCGAGGCCAGGTTGACGGTCGTGCCGAAGACATCGCCCATCCGGGTGGTCACCGTCCCGAACGCCATGCCGACGCGCAGCTCGGGCATCGTCTCGTCGTTGCTCATCGTCTCCACGAGACGCAGCGCGATGTCGGCGGCGGTACCGGCGTCGTCAGCCGCGTACAGCACCTCGTCGCCCAGCGTCTTGATGAGCCGCCCGCCCCGCGCGGCGACCAGGTCGGCGGCGGTCGTCTCGAAGGCCTCGACGAGCTCGCCGAGCTCCTCCTCCTCCATCCGGCGGGTCAGCCGCGTGAACCCGACCAGGTCGGCGAACCCGACCGCGAGCCGCCGGTCGACCATCTCCTCGTCGTCCGCGGCCTGCACGACCCGCCCGGCCGAGGCGGCGAGCTGCCGGCGCCAGACGTAGACGAGGAACTCCTCCAGCTCGGGCAGCAGCAGCTCGACGATCGGATACGTGACCTCGGTGCGGGTCATCCCCGGCTCGGGCGGCTCGGTCAGCCCCTCCAGGAAGGAGTCGATCTGCCACTCCGCCAACCGGGCGGTGGTCTGCCCGGTCGACCGGGCCACCTGCACCGCCATCGCCTCGCTCAGCAGGCCCGCCTCCACCAGACCCGCGAGCCGCCGCAGCGCCAGCACGTCTGCCTCGGTGAGCGCCTTGGCCTGCCCGATGTCGGCGAACCCCATCGCCCGCCAGAAACGGGACGCCAGCTCCATGGAGACGCCGGCGCTGCGGGCCGCCTGAAAAGGGGTGTAGCGCCGTTCGGCGCCGAGGATGAGCTGCTCCAGACGCAGGGCGAGCGGGTCGTCGCCGGACTCGGGGGCCTGGGGGTCCCCCCGCTCGAGCGAAGCCGAGTGCGGGGGATGGTCAACCCGGCCGTCCGCGCCCGCGCCGGAGCCCGTGTCGTCGACGGTCACGCCTGCTGCCCTTCCGATCTACAGCGGTCAGGTATCGACCGGCCTCAACTCTACGGCAGGTGTGCGCCAGCTCACTCCGTCAGCCGGAACCGGACGGCGACCCGCCGACCGGGTGGAGACGCCCGGCGCGAACGGGTACCACCGGGGCACTTCGGCACCCACCGGCGTCCGTCACGACCGTCCGGCTCCCGCCCCACCCGCCCCGCCAGCCCCGTAGGCACCGCCCGCCCCGTGAGCACCACACCGGCACCATCGGCACCACCGTTCACCTGCACCCCACCGGCACCACCGGCACCACCGCCACCGGCGTTCACGCCGGGCGCAGATGCACCACGTCCCCCGCCCCCACCGGCTCCTGCACCCCCTTCTCCGTGGCGATCACGAGCCTGCCGTCGCCGTCGACCGCGACCGCCTCGCCCACCAGGGAGCGCCCGCCCGGCAGCTCGGCCCGCACCGAGCGCCCCAGGGTCGCGCACCCCGCCGTGTACACCTCCTGAAGTCCGCTGTCCGCCGGGTCGCCGTCGGCCGCGCGCCAGCGCCCGTACCACTCCTCCAGCGACCGCAGGACGGCCCGCAGCAGCGGATCCCGGTCGGTGCTCACCGCCCCGGCCAGCGCCAGCGACCCCGCCTGCGGCACCGGCAGTTCGGTGGCGCGCAGGGTGACGTTGATGCCGACGCCGACGACGACGCCGTCCTCCCCGGCCCGCTCGGCGAGGATGCCGCCGGCCTTGCGCTCCTCGCCGCCCACGGTCACCAGCAGGTCGTTGGGCCACTTGAGTGCCGTGTCCACGCCCGCCGCGCGGGCGAGGCCGGTCGCCACCGCCACGCCGGTGAGCAGCGGCAGCCAGCCCCAGCGGGCCACCGGGATCCCGCTCGGTTCGAGCAGGACGGAGAAGAACAGCCCGGAGCGGGGCGGTGCCGTCCACCGCCGGTCCAGGCGCCCCCGTCCGGCGCTCTGCTCCTCGGCGACCAGGACCGCCCCCTCGGCCGCCTTCCCGGCGACCGCCAGCGCCACCAGGTCGGAGTTGGTGGACCCGGTCCGCGCCACGACGTCCAGCCCGGTCCACAGCCCGCCCTCCCGTACGAGCCCGCGCCGCAGCGCCGCGGCGTTGAGCGGAGGCCGGTCCAGGTCGGACCAGCGGCTGTGGGGGTCGTCTGATGCATCTCGCGGCGTCATGCAAGCCACCCTAGGTGTGGTAAACACCGCACTGCCGACCAGTAGGGCCACCACTACGCTACGGATGAGTAACCGTCCCCCCTTTTGAGCAGGCAGGGAGCCGTATCCCGATGTCCGAGCCGGAAGAGCGCCAAGAGATCGACATCCACACGACCGCGGGGAAGCTCACGGATCTCCAGCGCCGCGTCCAGGAGGCGACGCACGCCGGCTCCGCACGTGCCGTCGAGAAGCAGCACGCCAAGGGCAAGCTGACGGCCCGTGAGCGCGTCGAACTCCTCCTCGACGAGGACTCCTTCGTCGAACTGGACGAGTTCGCCCGCCACCGCTCGACCCACTTCGGCCTGGAGGCCAACCGCCCCTACGGGGACGGCGTCGTGACGGGCTACGGCACCGTCGACGGCCGGCCCGTCGCCGTGTTCTCCCAGGACTTCACCGTCTTCGGCGGGGCGCTGGGCGAGGTCTACGGACAGAAGATCGTCAAGGTCATGGACTTCGCGCTGAAGACCGGCTGTCCGGTCATCGGCATCAACGACTCCGGCGGCGCCCGCATCCAGGAGGGCGTGGCCTCGCTCGGCGCGTACGGCGAGATCTTCCGCCGCAACACCCATGCCTCCGGAGTGATCCCGCAGATCAGCCTGGTCGTCGGCCCGTGCGCGGGCGGAGCGGTCTACTCGCCGGCGATCACCGACTTCACGGTGATGGTCGACCAGACCTCGCACATGTTCATCACCGGCCCGGACGTCATCAAGACGGTCACCGGCGAGGACGTCGGCTTCGAGGAACTGGGCGGCGCCCGCACCCACAACGCGATGTCGGGCGTGGCCCACCACATGGCCGGCGACGAGAAGGACGCCATCGAGTACGTCAAGCAGCTGCTGTCGTACCTGCCGTCGAACAACCTCTCCGAGGCCCCGGCGTTCCCGGAGGAGGCGGACCTCACCGTCACCGGCGAGGACCTGGAGCTGGACACGCTCGTCCCGGACAGCGCGAACCAGCCGTACGACATGCACACGGTGATCGAGCACGTCCTGGACGACGCCGAGTTCTTCGAGACGCAGCCGCTGTACGCGCCGAACATCCTCACGGGCTTCGGCCGCGTCGAGGGCCGTCCGGTCGGCATCGTCGCCAACCAGCCGATGCAGTACGCGGGCTGCCTGGACATCAAGGCATCCGAGAAGGCGGCGCGCTTCGTCCGGACGTGTGACGCCTTCAACCTCCCGGTGATCACCTTCGTCGACGTGCCGGGCTTCCTGCCCGGCGTCGACCAGGAGCACGACGGCATCATCCGCCGCGGCGCGAAACTGATCTACGCCTACGCGGAGGCCACCGTCCCCCTGATCACGGTCATCACCCGCAAGGCGTTCGGCGGGGCGTACGACGTGATGGGCTCCAAGCACCTGGGCGCCGACCTCAACCTGGCCTGGCCCACCGCCCAGATCGCGGTGATGGGCGCGCAGGGCGCGGTCAACATCCTGCACCGCCGCACCCTCGCGGAGGCCGAGGCGAGCGGTGAGGACGTCGAGGCGGTCCGGGCCCGGCTCATCGAGGAGTACGAGGACACCCTCCTCAACCCCTACGTCGCGGCCGAGCGCGGTTACGTGGACGCGGTGGTCATGCCGTCGGACACCCGTCGGCACATCGTGCGCGGGCTGCGTCAACTGCGGACCAAGCGGGAATCCCTCCCTCCGAAGAAGCACGGCAACATCCCCCTCTAAGGAGCCGCTGTGATCAAGGTCGTACGGGGCAACCCGACCCCGGAGGAGTTGGCCGCCGCCCTGGCGGTGGTCAGGGCCCGCGCCGCGGCGGCGGCCGCCACGCCGCCCGGCGCGCAGGGCTCCCGCGACTCCTGGTCGGACCCGTCCCGCATCGCCGCCCACCGCCTGCCCCAGCCGGGCCCGGCCACCTGGGCGCGGACGTACTGGCCCGGATAGGACGCGCGGCGGGAAGTTGAGTACGCGTACTCAGGCGCCGGCCACGACGTCGCCGCACGCTGGACACCATGCTGTGGTCCGACCCCGAGAACGAGCCGCCCAAGGAACTGCGCGACATGCAGGAGATGCTGCGGCGGCTCGGGCTCCTCATGGCGCTGGCCATGGTGCTCGCGATGATCGTGATCGGCGTGCGGTGACCGGTCGGCCGCGAAGGGACCGACCGGCCCGGGGCGTCGCGGGTGCCGTGTGACGGGTGTGAAGGCCGTGCGGCGCGCCGATACGCTGGCCGCATGACTGATCAGCCGCGCCGCCGACTCGTGCTCGCCTCCCAGTCCCCCGCCCGGCTGGGCCTGCTGCGGCAGGCCGGGCTCGACCCCGAGGTGATCGTGAGCGGGGTCGACGAGGACGCCGTCTCCGCTCCCACGCCCGCCGAGCTGGCGCTCGCCCTCGCCGAGGCGAAGGCCTCCGTCGTCGCCGCGAAGCCCGAGGTCAAGGGCGCTCTGGTGATCGGCTGCGACTCGGTCCTCGACCTGGACGGCGAGGCCCTGGGCAAGCCCGCGGACGCCGAGGAGGCCACCGCCCGCTGGAAGGCCATGCGCGGGCGGGCGGGCACGCTCCAGACCGGGCACTGCGTCTACGACACCGCCACCGGCCGGTACGTCTCCGGCGTCGCCTCCACCGTGGTCCGCTTCGGTGAGCCCACGGACGAGGAGATCGCCTCGTACGTCGCCTCGGGCGAGCCGCTGCACGTCGCCGGGGCGTTCACCCTGGACGGCCGGTCGGCCCCGTTCGTCGACGGCATCGACGGCGACCACGGCAACGTCATCGGCATCAGCCTGCCCCTCGTCCGGCGCCTGCTGGCCGAGCTGGGGGTCGGCATCACGGAGTTGTGGGCGCCGGCGGAGTGACCGGAGCGGGCGCGTCGCCCTGCGGGCCGCCGTCGCGCGGCTCCGGGGCGCCCGCGTCCCCGCCCCCGTCCGCGTTCGCGTCCGCCGGACGGTCGTACGTCATCAGCAGCAGCACGATGAGCGCCAGCACGGCCATCATGAAGACGAACGCCGCCGGGCCCACCAGCCCCCACAGGAAAGCGCCCAGCAGCCCGTGCACCACCGCGGCGCTGATCAGCAGGACGCGCCCGAACCCGGCGGGCTGCCGGTCGCGCACCGCCACCAGCAGGGCGACCAGGCCGCACAGCGCGAAGTAGAGGCCGAAGACGATGCCGCCGGCCTTCGACGAGGTCGACATGGTGTCCGGGTCCAGACCTGCCAGGGACATGTCCTGCCGGTCCACGACGATCCCGAGGAACCAGTTCAGCGCCGCCACGCCGAGCGCCTCCACGAAGAGCACGAGCGCCACGATCGCCGCCACGGGTCTGCGCACCACCGGTTCCCCACCCACTCTCGTCCCAGCCCTCGGAGGGACTGTGGTTACCCCTAGTACGTTCGAGACGTCGGGAACGCTACTAACGGGTAAACCGCGGGACAAGGGTCCGGCGGTCGGCAAAGAATCGTTGGGCCATTCGTAGGGACTCGACAAAGAAACGGAGTGGGCCGCAGCACGCCCTCACAGAGACCTTGGCCACAGTAGAGGGCTAGGGTTTCCGAAAGGAGTGCTGCGTACGGCGGTACTGCAAGGGATTTCGCGGTCGAGTGAGCCTCGCATCACGCTCCGTGTGGGCAAGCTCACCTGTGGGGACGGGTCGAAGAGCCGTGTCGGCAGTCCCTAAACTCGGCTTGTTTCAAGGAGGGAGCCTCAATCGTGCGCAAGGTGCTCATCGCCAACCGTGGCGAAATCGCAGTCCGCGTGGCCCGGGCCTGTCGGGATGCCGGCATCGCGAGCGTTGCCGTCTACGCGGAGCCGGACCGGGACGCTCTGCATGTCCGCGCCGCGGATGAGGCGTTCGCCCTGGGCGGTGACACTCCGGCGACCAGCTATCTCGACATCGACAAGGTGCTGAACGCCGCGCGCGAGTCCGGCGCGGACGCCATCCACCCGGGGTACGGCTTCCTCTCCGAGAACGCCGACTTCGCCCAGGCGGTCCTGGACGCGGACCTGATCTGGATCGGCCCGCCCCCGCAGGCCATCCGCGACCTCGGCGACAAGGTGGCGGCCCGTCACATCGCCCAGCGCGCGGGCGCGCCCCTGGTCGCCGGTACGCCCGACCCGGTGTCCGGCGCCGAGGAGGTCGTCGCCTTCGCCAAGGAGAACGGGCTCCCGATCGCGATCAAGGCCGCCTTCGGTGGCGGCGGCCGCGGCCTGAAGGTGGCCCGCACCCTCGACGAGGTCCCCGAGCTGTACGACTCCGCCGTCCGTGAGGCCGTCGCCGCCTTCGGCCGGGGCGAGTGCTTCGTCGAGCGCTACCTCGACCAGCCGCGCCACGTCGAGACGCAGTGCCTCGCCGACCAGCACGGCAACGTGGTGGTCGTCTCCACCCGTGACTGCTCCCTCCAGCGCCGCCACCAGAAGCTGGTCGAGGAGGCGCCCGCGCCGTTCCTGTCCGACGAGCAGATCGCCGAGCTGTACTCCTCCTCGAAGGCCATCCTGAAGGAGGCCGGCTACGTCGGCGCCGGCACGGTGGAGTTCCTCGTCGGCAACGACGGCACGATCTCCTTCCTGGAGGTCAACACCCGTCTCCAGGTCGAGCACCCGGTCACCGAGGAGGTCGCCGGCATCGACCTCGTCCGCGAGATGTTCCGCATCGCCGACGGCGAGGAGCTCGGCTACGGCGACCCGGTGCTGCGCGGTCACTCGTTCGAGTTCCGCATCAACGGCGAGGACCCGGGCCGCAACTTCCTGCCCGCCCCCGGCACGGTCACCGCGTTCGACCCGCCGGCCGGTCCCGGCGTGCGGCTGGACGCGGGCGTGGAGTCCGGCTCGGTCATCGGCCCGGCCTGGGACTCCCTGCTGGCCAAGCTGATCGTCACCGGCCGCACCCGCCGGGAGGCCCTGGAGCGGGCCGCCCGTGCCCTGGAGGAGTTCCAGGTCGAGGGCATGGCCACGGCGATCCCGTTCCACCGCGCGGTGGTGAGGGACCCGGCGTTCGCTCCCGAGCTGACCGGCTCCGCCGACCCGTTCACGGTCCACACCCGCTGGATCGAGACCGAGTTCGTCAACGAGATCAAGCCCTTCGCCTCGCCGGCCGACACCGAGGCGGAGGAGGACAGCGGCCGTGAGACGGTCGTCGTCGAGGTAGGCGGCAAGCGCCTGGAGGTCTCCCTCCCGGCCTCGCTCGGCATGTCCCTGGCCCGAACGGGCCTGGCGGCCGGCGCCAAGCCGAAGCGCCGCGCGGCGAAGAAGTCCGGCCCCGTCGCCTCCGGCGACACCCTCGCCTCCCCGATGCAGGGCACCATCGTCAAGGTCGCCGTCGAGGAGGGCCAGGAGGTCGAGGAGGGCGATCTGATCGTCGTCCTGGAGGCGATGAAAATGGAGCAGCCGCTGAACGCGCACCGCTCCGGCACCGTGAAGGGCCTGGCGGCCGAGGTCGGCGCGTCGATCACGTCGGGCGCGGCGATCTGCGAGATCAAGGACTGAGCCCCGGCACCCTCACCGGCGTCCAGGCGCCCGGCGGACCGCACTCCCGGCCCGCCGGGCGCCTCGCTTTCCGGGCCACGCCCCGCAGGCTCCGCAGCGGCCCCGCTCTCCGGCGGGCCCGCGCCGCCCTCGGCTCCGGCTCCGCCGCTCCGCCGCTCCACCGCTCCACCGGATGCTTCGCGCTCGGGCGATCCGTCCGCCGTGGACAGCGCAGCGCCGGGCAAGCCGTCGTCACGACGGCTTCATGGGCGTACGGCAGCGGCCTCCGCCGCTTCGCGCGAGCGGCGGCGGGCGGAGGGGCCGGAGTGGCTCCACGGGCGCCGGGGCGGCTTCACGGGCGCCGGAGTGGCTCCACGGGCGCCGCAGTGGCGTCACGGGCGCCGGGAAGGCGTGCCGGTGTGCCGACGGCCGTGGGTGGTGCGCGGGCGGGCGCACGGTGACCTGGCCCTGGGCCACCTAGTACTGCAACGGTTCTTGTTCTGATCGCTGGGCAGTTTTCAGGGGCTGTGTCCGCGTCGTTTGTAGTGGCTGATGCGGGCTTGGTGCCGGCGGTCCTCGCGGTGCCAGGGGCGGACCTCGACGCGGGCCCAGCCGCCTTTCGGCCGGTGGCGGCGGCGTGCTGGTGGGCCCGGACGATGGTGGAGTCGATCTGGACCAGCCAGTCGATGTCACCGGCCGCGTCCGCCCGGACCTGGATCTGCCGCAGGGCCGGACCCTAGATGGCGGCCCCGGCTTCGAGGTCGAAGGGGACACCTGTGAGCTGCTCGCTCACCGTCCACAGCCGCCTGCCCTCCGCGGGGTCGTCGGCGCCTGTGGGGAGCTTGGCGGGCTTGGGGGTGCCGGAGGTCTGGTCCCGTCCGGCGGGGCCGATGAACCTGCCCGACTGGACGTACGGGCTGGTCGCCGCGTACAGGGAGGGCCAGGCCGCACCCTCGGCCGAGCCCATGAGCAGGCGTGCGGCGATCGGGGTGATCATGCGGCTCAGAGCGCCGTTGCCGTGCTGCTGCAGACCGGTCATCGCCGAGCCCGGGTGGACGACGAGCGCCTCGACGGGGCTGCCGGCAGTGCGGCGCGCGAGTTCGAGGGTGTAGACGATGTTGGCGCGCTTGGACTTGGCGTAGGCGCCCATGGCGCGGTAGCTCTTCTCGCTCATCAGGTCGTCCAGCCTGCCCATCGGCCACCGCGCCGCGATGGCGCTGACGGTGACCACGCGCGGTGCGGACGAGCGGCGCACGGCGGGCCAGACCTGGGCGTCGAAGGCGAAGTGGCCGAGGTGATTGGTGCCGACCGTCATCTCGAGGCCGTCGTGGGTGGTCCGCCGCTCGGGCAGGTTCATCACGCCGGCGTTGTTGAAGAGCAGGTCGACCGTCTCGGTCTCGGCGATTCGGGTGGCCGCGTCGCGGACGGAGGAGAGGTCGGAGAGGTCGAGCACGAGGGTGTCCGTCCGGGCCTCGGGGGTCGCGGCGCGCACAGCCTCCGCGGCCTGGTCCAGCTTGGTCCGGCTGCGGCCGGCCAGGATGACGCGGGCCCCGTGCCGGGCGAGCGCGCGGGCGGTCTCGAGTCCGATCCCTCCGCTCCCGCCGGTGATCAGCGCCGTGCGGCCGGTCTGATCGGGGATGTCGTCGGGAGTCCAGTGGTTCACCGTTGTTCACGCTCCTCGGATTCGTCGATTCGTGCTCGGTCATGCGGCGCTCGGCAGTTTCGTGATACCGAGCTGGAAGAGCGTGCCGAGGATGTCCTCGGCGAAGGCGGCTTCGGCGACGACCTGGATGACGTCCAGGCCCCTGCCGCTGAAGGCGCCGGCGGCACTGGGCCGCCATGAACTTCCTGTAGGCGTCGGTGCCGCGGCGTTCTCCCAGGCTGCCGCCGCGCCAGATCATGTCGTCCGCCCAGAGTTGGCCGACAACGTCGAGACAGCCCCCGTTGACGACTTCGTAGGGAAGGGCGTCGGTCCTGGTGCGCAGCCCAAGACCCACCCCCTTTTCAGACCGGTGGTCTGTTTGACTGCGACCCAACGTAGAAGACCACCGGTCTGATGTCAAAAGACCGTCAGTCTGTAACCTGGGGGCATGACGAACTTCCAGCGCGCGCGCAGTGAGGAGCAGCGTGAGGTACGGCGCCAGGCCATCCTCGACACCACCGCCGCCATGCTCGAGGAGATGCCCATCGGCGAGATCAGCCTGAACGAGCTGAGCCGCCGCGTCGGGCTGGCGAAGTCCAATGTGCTGCGCTACTTCGAATCGCGTGAGGCGATACTGCTGGAGCTGCTCGACCGTGCCTGGCGGCAGTGGGTGGCCGACTTGCCTGCCCTTGTGCACGCCGGCATCGACCAGGACGCTCCGGTGAGCCGGCGTGGTGAGCAGTTCGCCGCCGTCATCGCGGGCTCCCTCGCCCAGCGCCGGGTCCTGTGTGACCTGCTGAGCGCGCAGGCGGGCGTACTGGAACACAACGTTTCCCCGCAGGTGGCCGCCCGCCATAAGCGCGCGGCCGTGGCCAACGTCGCCGACATCGCGGCGTTGGCTCACCAGCACCTTCCTGAGCTGGGCAACAGTGCACCGCAGTTGACCGCAGCCATGATCATGGCCGTCGGCGCCGTGTGGACACACGCACGGCCCTCCCCGGCGATGCTCGCCGCCTACGAAGCCGACCCCTCACTCACCGCGTTCAAGTTGGACTTCGTGACTGCCCTGCAGGAGATGCTGGTCACACTCACCGCGGGCACCATCGCCCGCGCCTCCGCCTGAGCTCGTCCGGGCAGTAGCCGTGGGCCGGGCCGCGGTGGCCGGCGCGCGGTGGCGCGTCGCGACCAGGTACGACAAGACCGCCAGCTCAGGACGAGCGAGAGCCCTTCGCCCTTGAACAGCAGCACCGGCGCCGCGCCGTGTCCCCCAGTGCGGCGGCAGCCGCCCGCAGGTGCGCCTTTCGCCCTTGAACAGCAGGCCCGCAGCCTGCCCGCAGCCGCGCGATGTCCGCAACCCCGGGCCCAGTGCCGCCCGCAGGAACGCGCGCATCACCGACAGATGCGTCACAAGTGCGCGTATTACGCGTTCGGGTCCCAGTCTGCGAGCTGCTCCATCGGCTCGGTGTCGCCGGTGGTCTCCAGGCCGTCGAGCGGGACGCGCTCGTAGAAGTAGAGGACCAGTTCGCTCGCTGCGCCTCGCATCGCCATGTCGCCCGGCTCCGCGTCGGCGGCGAGGTCGTCGCAGCGGACGCCGTCGGCGTTGAGGGTCAGGCGCCAGGAGCGGCCCTCGGTCGTGTGCAGGTCGATGGTCGCCGGCTTGAACGGCCAGGGGACGGTCGTCGCCGAGACGGTCGTCAGGAACTCGTCGACGCCCTCGACCGCGACGTCCGTCGGCAGCGGCTGTGCGGCGCCCTGGGTGAGCTGGGCGTCGTAGGTGTGGACGGCGATCTCCTGGATCTGGTGCCGGGCCACGGCTCCGCTGGTCTCCGGGGCCTGCGAGCGGCCCCACCAGGTCCAGCAGCCGCGGTCCGGGCCGGCCTCGCGCATCGCGTCGAGCATGAGCTCGGTCGACTCGGCGAGCCAGGCGTCCAGGGCTTCGCGGTCGCGGGGCGCGGTCGGGGCGCCCTTCGGGTCCGTCCTCGCCGGGGGCTCAGCGCCCGGGCCCGCCGCGACGATGGCGGCCTGGCGGCGGCGGCCGTCACCGAGGTGCTGCGCCAGTTCGCGCAGCGTCCAGTCCGGGCAGGTCGGGACCTGGACGTCAAGGTCGGGGGCGGACGCGATCGCAGCGCGGAACGCGGCCGAGCGGTCTTCGATCAGCCGCAGGACCCCGGGGAACTCCAAGATGTTCTGCACGGCGGTTGTGTACCACGGCGCTCCGGCCGCCGGGTAGCGAATGTGTCGGACGAACGCGTCGACGACCGGGCGGAGCGCCGGCGCCGAAGCCGTCCTGAAAATCCGCGCACTGCTCGCCAACGGCGACTTCGACCGCTACTGGACCTGCCATCCGGGCCAAGAGCACCAGCGCAACCACCAGGCCCGCTACCAACTCGCTGCTCGACCTGCGAAGTCACTCCCGGCAGTCCGCACCCCTGGCCGATGTCAGCGGCCTGAGTAGTGTGTGCGGCCCGGCGGCGCCAGCGCCCCGTCGTCCATCGCCGTGGGCCCGCGCACGGCGCGCCGACCGGTGGCCCCGCCACGGCGACCACGCCCGTCGGGGCGGTCGCGGCGGCCACGCCCGTCAGGGCGCTCGCGCGGCCACGCCCGTAAGGGCGGGCCCCTCTCACCGTCGGCGCAGGTCGGCCACCCTGGCCCGGTCTCCGCCGGGGGCCTGTTCGCCCAGGACCGTGGTGGCGCGGAGGCCCGACGGGCCGCCGGGGACCTGGCCGCGGCGGGGTGCGGGCAGGGGGACGTCCCGGCGCTGCTGCTGGCGACGCGCCGGGACCGCGTCACCCCCCGGGTTTCCCGACGCCCCGGCCACCGCGATCTGCACCCCCTGGTCCGCCAGGGCCTGCAACTCGGTCTGGGCGCGGTCGTCCTGGGTGGGCGGCTCGTCCGTGACCAGGCGGGTGATGACGTCGGTGGGGACCGTCTGGAACATCGTGTCGGTGCCCAGCTTGGTGTGGTCGGCGAGGACGACGACCTCGGCGGCCGCCTGGACGAGGGCCCGGTCGACCGAGGCCGACAGCATGTTGGACGTGGAGAGCCCGCGTTCGGCGGTGAGGCCGCTGCCGGAGAGGAAGGCCCGGGAGACCCTGAGCCCCTGGAGGGACTGTTCGGCTCCGCTGCCGACGAGGGCGTAGTTGGACCCTCTGAGCGTGCCGCCGGTCATCACGACCTCCACCCGGTTGGCGTGGGCCAGCGCCTGGGCGACCAGGAGGGAGTTGGTGACCACGGTGAGCCCGGGCACCCGGGCGAGCCGGCGGGCCAGCTCCTGGGTGGTGGTCCCCGCCCCGACCACGATGGCCTCGCCCTCTTCGACGAAGTTGGCGGCGAGGTCGGCGATGGCGGTCTTCTCGGCGGTCGCGAGATGGGATTTCTGCGGAAAGCCGGACTCCCGCGTGAAACCGCCCGGCAGTACCGCACCGCCGTGCCGGCGGTCGAGGAGTCCTTCTGCCTCCAGTGCGCGCACGTCCCGCCGTACGGTCACTTCGGAGGTCTGGACGACGCGGGCGAGCTCACGGAGCGACACGGCCCCGTTCGCTCGCACCATTTCGAGGATCAATTGGCGACGTTCTGCAGCGAACACGAAACTGACAGTAACGCGGACGACCGTCTGCTTTCAGCTCTTTGCGCCGAATAATAGAAGTTGTTCGCACAGCCGGGTGGGAGGTGGTATAGGGGTTTAGTTCTGATGCCTATGCCACCCGCACGGTCCACAACTCCCCGTGACCAGCGGGGAATCGATTCCGGCCGCAGGTCACGCCCTCTAGTACTGCAACCGCATCTGGCGTGACGGGGTGTATCAGGTGGTCGTTGATACGACTGTGTGCTGACGCGTTGACGATGGAGCAGGTCGAGTCG